>NC_018748.1:4158403-4478280 GCF_000263195.1 Emticicia oligotrophica DSM 17448 | reverse complement strand
GTTGAGTTGGAGAGGCTAAAGTCATTTTGCAAGAATATGTTTTTCCATTTTTTGGATCGTAAACTTCACCGTTCTCCCAAACACCTTTTCCAGTATTTTCGAAGTTTTTCAAGTTTATCAAACCTAAAAGTGGTCTGGTTTTGAGTTTAGAATCAGGATTTTCTTTATCCAATCTAGGTTTTCCATTTTCGTTTGGTTCTTTAAGCCAAACAATTTTTCCGAAAATTTTTTCACCCTGTTTGAAAAACTGAATTTTACCAGTTTTTTCTTCATTATACCAAGTACCTTGCGTAATATCCTGGGCAAAAGATAAGCTTGAAAACAATAAAAAAGCAATAATTGAAAGTGATTTTTTCATACTCATAAAGAATTGATTAGGTGAATGAAAAATTTAGTTTTTGATTGATGAATTTTAAAAAAATATAGGTAAAAAGCGTAATCATAATTCCAACAATTGCTCCTACAACAATATCGGTTGGAAAATGTACTCCCACATAAATACGACTATAAGAAACAATTATTGCCCAAAATAATAAAAATGCTGGTAGCTTTAAAGACCAATTATTCAATTTAGCTAACAAATAAATAGCCATTACCAAGGCAAATGAATTTGAGGCATGACTTGAAGCAAAACCAAACTGTCCTCCACAATCACCAACAACATGAACAAGATTTTGAATAGCTGGGTCATGGCATGGCCTGAAACGATGAAAAAAAGGTTTCATAAACCCAGAAGTAAATCTATCAGATAGACCAACTGAAAGTAATACAAAAACTAAATTAATGGCAAATCTGTTTTTGGTATTTTGGAATAAATAATAAATAATATAGATATAGAGTGGAATCCATGTGAAACGATAAGTCACCCAGTACATGAGTATATCAAAAAATTGGTTATGGTGACCATTTAACCACAAAAACCAATCATATTCAGTATATTTTATTGTTTCTATCATGCTTACAAGTAGCCCAAAACATTTCGAACGTTATTCATAGTAGCCTCAGCAATTTCACGTGCTTTAGCTTCACCCTCAACAAGTTTTGCATCTAAGGCTTCACTGTTCGACATATAATAATTAAATATTTCTCTTTCTTTCTGAAATTTTTTCCATAAAACTTCAAACAACATTTGCTTGGCATGGCCATAACCAAAGCCGCCAGCTAAGTATTTTTGACGCATATCTTCTACTTGTTCAGGTTCAGCAACCAAGGAAAATAATTTAAAAGTTACATCAGTTTCAGGGTTTTTCGGCTCTTCAAGAGGCGTACTATCAGAAATGATTGCTTTTATTGATTTTAGAAGTGGTTTTTCGTCCAAAAAGATATTAATAAAATTATTGTAAGATTTACTCATTTTGGTTCCATCAGTACCTGGAATAACCATGACATTTTCATCAATTAATGGTTCTGGTAAAACAAGTACTTCACCATAAGTTCTATTAAATGAGGCGGCAATATCTTTAGACATTTCTAGGTGCTGACGCTGGTCCTTCCCTACTGGCACCAAATTAGCTCCATATAAAACAATATCTGCAGCTTGTAAAACTGGGTATGTAAAAAGACCAGCATTTACATCTGCAAGCCTATCAGATTTATCCTTGAATGAATGTGCATTAGCAAGCATTGGATAAGGTGTTTGGCAATTCAAATACCACATCAATTCGGTATGATAACCTGCCAAGCGTGATTGGCGGTAGAAATAGTTCTTATCAGCATCAAAACCACAAGCTAACCACGCCGCGGCAACCGCTCTTGTATTTTCTTGCATTACTTTTGCATCCTTGATGGTTGTCATGGAGTGCAAATCTGCAATGAATAAAAAGGATTCATTTGCAGGATTTTGTGAAAGTTTAATTGCAGGCAAAATTGCTCCTAAAATATTTCCTAAATGCGGACAACCACTTGCTTGTATGCCTGTTAATATTCTTGCCATATTTTCTGTATATCTGATAAAAAAAACTTAATTTCCCACAAAAATAGATAAAAATACCAATGCTAACCCATCATTCGCTTCAATTTTTAAGAAACTTAAATCAAAATAATAATCGAGAGTGGTTTCAAGCCAATCGACAGGATTACGATAAAACAAAAGTAGAATTTGAAAATACTTGTCAGGAAATTCTCAATGGAATTTCACAATTTCAACCGAACTTATTAAATACTACGGTAAAGAGTTGCCTCCTACGAATAAATAGAGACATTCGATTTTCGAATGATAAATCACCTTATAAAAAATATATAGCAGCAGGTTTCGGGCCTGGTGGTAAAAGTTCTGGATTTGTAGATTATTACTTACAAATTCAGCCCGGCGAATCTTTTCTTGGAGGAGGTATGTGGTCTCCTACTCCAACGCAATTAACAAATTTCAGACAAGAAATTGATTATAATCCACAACATTTAAAGGGAATTATTGAAAATAGCCTATTCCGAGATTACTACAAAGAAATACACGGAGAGAAAGTAAAAAAGATGCCTAAGGGCTATCCTATTGACCACCCCGAAATAGAATTACTAAAATACAAACAATTATTTTTTGTCCATCGCTATTCTGATGAAGATGTGACCCACCCCAACTTTGCCAATGAGGTAATCGAGGGTTGTAAAATCTTGAAACCTTACCTTGATTATATCAATGAAATATTTTTTGGGCAAACTGATTAAACTAAACTTCACTATTTTAATCTAACTCAAGCCTAAGCTTATTTTAATGAACTTACATCATCCAACAAAACTAATTCAAGCGGATATTAATGAATATGGCGGGGAATGGGGAATACCCCAAATAACACATCTTCTAAAAAGGACAATGTTTGGAGCTTCACCTGAAGACATTGCTTATTTTCAAAAGAAAACTCTTTCTGAAACAATTGAAGAACTTCTTAGCCCACAAACTCCACCAGAGCCACCATTAAATTTTTATAATACAAACGATTACAAAGACCCACAAGGAATTTTGCTGGGTGAAACTTGGGTCAACGCCATCTATGGAGATGGTACAGTAAACGCCAAAAGAAGGGCATCATATAAATATTGGTGGCTAATGCAAATGGCTAATCAAAAGAGAAGTATTCACGAAAAAATGGTGCTCTTTTGGCATAATCATTTTGCTACTGAAACTGCTGATGTCGATGATGCACGTTTTGCTTACATCCATAATACTGTGTTAAGGAAATTTGCTTTGGGTAATTTTAAAGAATTTGTTAAACAAATTACCCTTGACCCTGCCATGCTTCGTTATCTGAATGGGAGATTTAACTCAAAAAATGCCCCAGATGAAAATTATGGCCGAGAATTACAAGAATTATTTACTGTTGGAAAAGGTCCAAATTCAAAATATACTGAAGATGACGTAAAAGCGGCCGCAAGGGTACTTACAGGAATTGGCATCAATAATGATAAAAAGGTATATAACTTGAATGTTACTAATCATGATACATCAGACAAAAAATTTTCATCTTTTTATAATGATACTATTATTGTAGGGCAGAGTTCTGTGGGTGGCATGTTAACCGAATTAGAGGATTTAATAAATATGATTTTTTCTGTTGATGAAGTTAGTAAATATATATGCAGGAAAATTTATATATTCTTTATTCACTATGAAATAACTGATGAAATTGAAAACAATATAATAGAACCACTTTCTAAAATATTTAAGGAAAATAATTTCGAAATAAAGCCAGTATTAACCACTATTTTCAAGTGCCAACACTTTTATGACCCAAATATTTTTGGTTCAATGATAAAAAGCCCTCTTGATTTTATTATTGGAACAATCAGGGAATTCGGGGTTAATTTTCCTTCTCCCAAAACATTTTTACAAGAATACTACAGCTTATTTGGAGAACTTGTACGACAAGGACAAAACCTTCAACAAGATATTGGCGACCCACCTAATGTTGCTGGCTGGCCAGCTTACTACCAAGTACCTATGTTCTACGAAATTTGGATAAATTCTGATACTTACCCTAAAAGAAACCAATTTACTGAAATGCTAATTAATATTGGGATTCTTAAGGGTACTCAAAAAATTCAAATAGATGTTGTTGGATTTGCCAAAAAACTTCCTGTACCAAATGACCCAAATCAGTTAATTAATGATTCGCTTCAAATACTTTACAAAATTCCGATTACAAAAGAATTAATTGAGCAATTAAAAAAAGATATTCTGCTAAGTGGACAATCATCCGACTATTATTGGACAGATTTATGGGACGCCATGATTAATAATCCAATAGATTTTGAGTCATACAATATGGTAGTTACGAAGCTAAGAAATTTGTATTCATACTTAATGGCACTACCCGAATTTCAACTCTGTTAATCTTAATAGTCATTCAAAATGAAACGTAGAGATTTTTTACAAAATACCTTCACTGGTGTAGTAATGCCAGCATTGATAAATGGAATTTCGTTTAAAGCATTTGGCAATATTGATGAAAATACGATTGGGGATGATAACGTTTTGGTGGTTATACAATTATCGGGTGGAAACGATGGGCTAAACACTGTCATTCCGATTGATAAATATGCCCTATATCAAAACGCAAGAACAAATATTGCAATTCCTAAAAATAAATTGTTAAGTATTCCACAAAATGATACCTTAGGTCTGAATCCATCAATGACTCCTTTGCAGACCATGTTTAAGGAGGGAAAAGCAGCATTAATACAAGGGGTGGGCTATCCAAATCCAAACTTTTCTCATTTTAGAGCTACAGATATTTGGAATTCTGCATCTGATTCAAACGTTTTTATAAATAATGGTTGGGCAGGAAGGTACTTAGCAATCGAAAACCCTAATTACCCGACTGGTTATCCAAATCAAAGAAATCCAGACCCATTAGCCATTCAAATTGGATCTGTCGTAAGTACTGCACTCCAAGGCCCGATCAGATCAATGGGTATGGCAATATCAAATCCATCCAATTTTTACGACTTAATTTCTAATAAGGTTGAAAGTGTACCTAATACTTTAGCTGGAAAAGAGTTAAAATACCTTCGTGAAGTTGCGAATCAGACAAATTTATATGCGAATTCCATTAAAAATGCAGCTTCTAAGGTTACCAAACAAGTCACCTATCCAAACTCCAGTTTGGCAGGACAATTAAAAATTGTTGCACAACTCTTAGGAGGCGGGCTTAAAACTAAAATTTATTTTGTCAATATAAATGGATTTGACACCCACAGTAATCAGGTAAATACCCTCGATACAACCACGGGAACACATGCAAATTTATTGAAAACTGTTACAGAGGCAATCAAAGCATTTCATCAAGATTTAGTGGGAATGGGGGCATCAAAAAGGGTATTAGGTGTTACCTATTCGGAGTTTGGCAGAAGAATTAAATCTAATGCAAGTGGAGGAACTGACCACGGAGCCGCTGCCCCAATGTTTTTATTTGGAGATTTGGTTAATCCAATAGTATTAGGTAAAAGTGCCGATATTTCAGCAACACCCAACGCAAACGATAACATTACGATGCAATATGATTTTCGTTCTGTTTATGCTTCTATTTTAACCCAATGGTTTTGTCTAGATGAAGCATACGTTAATGATGTATTATTGAAAGACTTCCAACCTTTACCACTCATTCAACCACAAGCCTGTGGTAAAATTACAGCAAATGAGCCAACCATTTTAAATGAAGAATTATTGAGCAATTATCCAAACCCATTCTCTGATTCAACAACAATTAGATTCAAAACTTTAGGTGGACATACAATGATTCAGATATTTGATAATATTGGCAGATTAGTTGCTGTTCCGATTGATAACGAATATGAAGCTGGAATTCATTCAATTACGATTGATACAAGTAATTATAGCAGTGGAATGTATTTTGCTAGACTTCAAAATAACTCAATGCAACAAATTCATAGAATGATGAAATAGTATAAGACAGTTTTCTGACGGTCTTATACTTATATTGAACTCAATATGACTTCACAGGCAAATTTTATTTCATCCTCGGTAATAATCAATGGGGGAGCAATTCTCATAGAATTATCACAATATAAAAACCAATCAGTTATCACACCTTTTTCGATGGCTTTATCAATAATTGGCTTTAATACATCAAAGCTTTCAAACTCTGCAGCCAACATGAGTCCAACACCTCTTACTTGCTTGATTTTAGGGTGAACTAATAGTTCTTTAAATAACTGTGATTTTTTTTCAACATCAATCAATAAACATTCTTCATGAATAACCTTTAAAGTTGCCAAAGATGCGGCACAACTAACTGGATGCCCTCCAAAGGTAGTAATGTGCCCTAATATTGGATTATTTTTAAAAACAGACATGATTTTTTGAGATGCAATAAATGCTCCAATGGGCATTCCCCCGCCCATTCCTTTAGCACAAAGTAAGATATCTGGCACAACATTATAATACTCAAATGCCCAAAATTTTCCAGTACGTCCAAAACCTGATTGAATTTCGTCAAAAACAAGCAAGGCTCCCACTTCATTACACTTTTCTCTTAATGCAATTATATAATCTAAATCACTTGGAATTACACCAGCTTCACCCCCAATTGGTTCATAAAAAACAGCCGCTGTATGCTTGTTTACTTTCGCCAAATCTTCAAAACGATTTCTCTCAATTTTTTCAATGGAAGATAACAAGGGACGATAATTACGCTTAAAATGTTCATCTCCCAATGACAATGCCCCTTGAGTTGAACCATGATAAGCTCTATTGCAAGAAATAATTTGTGTTCGTTTAGTATATCGTTTGGCTAATTTCATAGCCCCCTCAACTGCCTCTGTCCCCGAATTTGTAAAATAAACATTATCTAAATTTGTACTTTTCAAAGTTTGACAAATGGCATCTGCTAACAATACCTGTGGCGTCTGAATATACTCACCATAGACCATCAAGTGCATGTACTTATCTAATTGACTCTGTATAGCTTGAATAACTTTAGGGTGTCGATGCCCTACATTACTTACTCCAATGCCAGATATTAAATCTATATATTTCTTATTATCCGAATACAAATAGATACCTTCTGCCTTTTCAATTTCAAGTGCTAGAGGAAATTCAGATGTTTGTGCTAAATTTTGTAAAAAGAGTTGACGGGTAGTCATAAGTAAATTCATTTTCTTGCAAATTTGGCACAAAAAAAACTCGCATGCAAAGCCCGCGAGTTTTAAGTACTAACCTATTATTTATGAGTCGTTAATTACTCCAAAACTAAACTGTAAACATAATCATTTCCTACATCCATAAATGACGATTATTTCAAGCATCCCTTCGTCCTTTACTTTATAATCATCTATGTCACGAAAATAATAGTTAATTAAGAACTTGCAAAAGACATGAGACAAAACCCCTAAATTCTGCGACTATATTACTTACTACCAATTCTTCGTAATAATTCATCGGAAAATTGTTCGCTTACAGGTATCAAATGTTGACCAATACTGATTTTTAAATTACGTATAGATTCAATTTTATTTAATGAAACGATGTAAGATTTGTGTACACGCATAAAGGGCAATGAAGCAAATTTCTCTTCAATACTCTTCATGGTCATTCTCGTAATTATGGGTCTTGGCTGTGAAGCAACATATATTTTTATATAATCTTTTAACCCTTCAATATACAGAATTTCAGCATATTTAACCTTAACTAAAGAGTACTCAGCATTAACAAAAAAATGTTCATCTGGTGTTAAAACCTTCGGATTTCCCGAACTTTCTTTAAGTTGGAAAAGTTCATTTGCCCTATTACAGGCCTTAAGAAATCTTTCAAAGGATACAGGTTTCAATAAATAGTCAATGACGTTTAAGTCAAATCCTTCAATAGCAAACTGGTCATAAGCAGTTATAAAAATAATCATTGGGTTAGAAACCATACTTTTTACAAACTGCACTCCCGTTATCCCTGGCATTTGAATATCCAGAAAAATTAAATCAATATTTCTATTTTCAGCTTTTTCTTTTTGAATTAGTTCAATAGCATCAAATGCATTTTTACATCTTCCTACTAATTCAAGAAATGGAACTTGATTTATATTATCCTCAAGTAAATCAAGTGCTAATGGTTCGTCATCAACCGCGATACAACGCATATTCATTAAAGCAATTAAGCTCGTTTAGATTAATAATAGGTTTGTATAGTTAAATTCTACCTATCAATCAATGTTTCAAAAAAAATCACAAGAAACCTGCATTAGACAGAATAAAAATCATCTTGCTAGAATAAAAGTAAGAAAGAATTCAATTAAAATGTAGAGAATTTACTTAAATTTTAGTTTTAAATCGGTTGTATATAAATTATCACTTTCTGAAACCGCCAATTCATATTGCTTAGGATACAAAAGTTCTAATCTTCGCTTTACATTGTTTAAACCAATTCCAGAAGCTCCGTCTTTGATTTCCTTTTTATCATTACTAAACTTATTACTTACTTTAAATTTCAATTCGCTTTCATTTGCATCTAACTCAACTCTAATGAATGGATTTTCTATCATCCCTACGCCATGTTTGAAAGCATTTTCTACAAAAGGAATCAATAACATTGGTTCGATACTCTTACTGCTACCCGAATTATTTACTTCGAACTCAATGTTTACATAGTCTCCAAAGCGTACCTTTTGTAAATCAATATAATTAGAAAGATATTTCACCTCATTTTCCAAGGAAATTCTCTTGTCATCTTTTTCATAAAGCATATATCTCAACAAATCCGACATCTTAAGCAAAACAGGCTCTACCATATCCGATTTTTTTCTATTCAATGAAACCAAACTATTCATCAAATTAAACATGAAATGCGGGGAAATTTGAGAACGTAAGAACGATAATTCTGATTTCAATCGTTCATTTTCATTCTCACGTTGAATTTCTTGTTGTTTTTGGTAATCAGAGAAGAAACAATAAGAAGCACTAATTCCAAAAACATATAGATATTGAATGAAAGCATTTACGTAAAATAATGATTTGTTGATATCGCTACCTACAAAGGTAATTCTAACAAAAAAACGTCCCCAAAGTAGCACTAAAATCAAAGCTACAACGCCTAAGAAATATCGAATTGGCTGTTTTTTATAGATTTTAGCGAATAAAACCTCAGAATTTACGTAAAATAAAACTATTGAAGAAACTGAAACATATAGCCAGTAGGTTGTATTTGTATATGGATTTACCCTAGACCTTGCCGAATCATTTTGAAAAGCGTTTAACAGTGGTAGGGCTGTGTATCCAATCCACATTACAATGTGAAGGACAAAATAAATAAATCGATTTTTAAACATGTTTGTCTTTAAGTGTAATAGGTAAGTTAGTAAGTTTCAATACAATTATATTAAAAATCATCCAAAAACGATTTCGTTTAAGATAAATCAAATATAAACCGAGACTTAGTTAGGCTATTAATCGACAAAAGCCTTCATTTACTCAATGAAGGCTTTCTTAATCTAAAAAATACTAGTCTATTTTTTCTTCAACAAATCTTACACTAAATGCCGCCAATAAAAAACAAACTCCCCCACCTATAATGGCATAAATAGCTTGATTATTATATAGATATTTCACAATTGGTCCACCAATTATTCCATTGACAATTTGTGGAATTGTAATGAAGAAATTAAAAATGCCCATATAAATACCCATTTTTTTTGCGGGAATTGCTCCTGCCAAAATGGCGTAAGGCATTGCTAAAATACTAGCCCAAGCAAAGCCCACACCTATCATTGGGAGTATTAACCAACGATAATCTGTGATGAAATAAATTGAAATCAGACTAATTCCCCCAATTAAAAGTGAATAAGCATGTGTTCTTTTCTTTCCAACATTTTCTGCAATCTTAGGTAACATAAATGCATAAATAGCCGAAACCGCATTATAAACACCAAAAATTACACCAACCCAGTTAGCTGCATTATTGAATTGTTCTGAACTTGAATCATCAGCGGGTAAATTATAAATATGTTGTGCGATTGCACGTGTCATAAAAACCCACATTGAAAACAACCCAAACCATGAAAAAAACTGTACAATACCCAATTGTTTCATAGTTTTGGGCATGTTGCCAAAATCTTTGAAAATATCGAAAAAACTACTTTGTTCCTCTTCTACGTGTTCGTCGCCTTCAAATTCTGCTTGTTCTTTTGGAGAATATTCAGGGGTTTTTATGATTGTCCAAATAATACAGGTTAACAAGAAAAATGCCCCAACAATAAAAGAGAAAACAAGGCTAAATGGTACTTTCCCAGCCTCAGTAGTTTTTTCAAATCCGAACCATTCTGTCAAAACATAAGGCAACCAAGAACCTACCACCGCTCCAATTCCAATCAAAACTGTTTGAATTGAAAAACCTAAAGTTTGTTGAGAATTGTTAAGTTTATCAGCCACTAATGCTCTAAATGGCTCCATAGCCACATTAAATGATGCATCCATCATCATTAGGAAGCCTGCTCCTACCCACAAAGCTGGAAGAAAATCAACGAATAAATCTGCATTAGGCATTAAAATAAGGCCTATTGTTGCCAAAATTGCCCCTGCTAGGAAGAATGGACGTCTTCTGCCGAGTTTGGTCCAAGTTTTATCACTGTAATGTCCAATTATTGGCTGAATTATCATACCCGTAAATGGTGCAACAAGCCAAAACCAAGACAAATGTTCAACATCAGCCCCAAAAGTTTGTAAAATTCGGCTTGCATTGGCATTTTGAAGGGCAAAACCCATTTGAATACCCAAAAATCCGATACTCATATTCCAAATTTGCCAAAATGATAATAATGGTTTGCCTTTTTTTGTAGTCATTAGTTTGAATAGGTTAAAGTAAATTTTCTGTTTCGATTATCTAATCTCTAAAATAGTTACACTATTGGGTTCAAGCGTAAGTCTAATTGCTTCCTTAGTAGAAATAGATTTTGTTTGTTGATTAATCTCTGTACTATTTCTATCCTTAGAAAAAACTTCTTTTAAAGAATAGCTGACTGGACCATTTGGATTAATTTTCATCATTTCCCAAGCACCTTGTGGAATAAAAACACCAGTTGAATATGATTTTTCTAAGTCAAAGTTGCAAATAAACAATAATTTTTGTTTATCTGTAAATCTCAAATAGCTAAATATTTTTTGGTCGTTGTAATTAACGGTTTGTCCATTACTATTTACATATTGTAAATCATAGAACTTTCCTTGCGATACCGCTTCATTCTCAGATGCAAACTTCAAAATATCAGCGTATATTTTTCTAAGTGACTTTTGTTGTTCACTAAGTCTGCCACCGTCGTATTGGTGATTATTTACCCAATTCTGAAATTCAGGAACACCCCAATAATCAAACATTGTTGTTCGACCATCTTCACCACTAAATCCCTCTGCCATTGTAGGTTTAACTCCGACTTCCTGTCCAAAATATAGCATTACTGGGCCAGTGTGCAAAGCCGAACTTACAACCATTGCTGGAATGGCACGGAATGGGTCATTGGCAAAATATTTTGAAGCAATTCTTTGCTCATCATGATTTTCAAGAAATCTTAACATTCTATTAGAAAAATCACCTGATTCATTTTGCCATACTTTAGTAATATCGTTGGCATTCCCATGCCCTTCCATTAATCGACGTAATGCATCATACAAACCAACTTTATCGTACAAATAATCAAATTTTCCTTGGAAAAGATACTGACGATAGGTTTGTGGATTGTAAATCTCTGCGATAAAAATAATTTCTGGATTTACTTTTTTAATTTCAGGAATTACCCAACCCCAAAACTCAAAAGGAACCATTTCTGCCATGTCACATCTGAATCCATCAACTCCTTTTTTTGCCCAATAAGTCAAAATATCACGCATTTTAAGCCAAGTACTTGGAATTGGCTCAAAATGTTGTTTCCTATTATTCAGATAATCTACCCCGTAATTTAATTTTATTGTTTCAAACCAATCATTGATGCTCGGTTTTGCCGAAAAAACATCATTTCCAGTAGCTTTTGCTGGTATTTCAGTGTAGTTTTCTTTGGGAACTATTGGAGGATTTACTTCACCTGGAACAACAAACATCTGGTCTTTGATGTAATAAAAGTTATTATTGGCATCAAAAGACTTAGTTTTATCGTCATTTTCGCCAAAATCTTTAACACCTTTCGGTTTTTGGTCAGAATGATAACTTCTTGCAACGTGATTAGGCACACAATCAATCAAAACCTTCAAACCATTATTATGACTTCTCTTTACCAATGCCTCAAATTCTTTCATACGATTTTTCACATCAACCGCCAAATCAGGGTCAACATCATAATAATCTTTAATGGCGTATGGCGAACCAGCGATTCCTTTAACCACTAATGGATTATCTTGAGGGATACCGTAATTTGAGTAGTCGGTCATGGTTGCATGTTCAATAACCCCAGTAAACCAAACATGAGATACCCCAAACTTTTTTAGTTCGCTTAATGCTTTATCATTAATATCATTAAACTTTCCACACCCATTCTCTTCGATACTCCCATAAAACTTGTTGGTTGTTTTAAGGTTTCCAAAAAGGCGAGTGTAAATTTGATATACTACTAATTTGTCTGATTTAGGTAAGTTAGAATTTTCTTTGGTCATTTTTTTTGTTTTTTGAGCTAATGCAAAATGGCTTAACACCAAAAACGCAATCGCAATTAGTTTATTCATTTCTATGCAAGGTTAAAGTTAGTTTCAAATCTAAACAGGATTTTTTTATGAAAAAATAGTTTGTTTGTGTTATTTTGCCATTGAAACGAATACTTTAACACTTATGAAAGCGACAAAAAGTTTACTCCTTCTTGTTTTTGTACAATTAGGCATATTATCTTATGCTTTTTCTCAAAAACCTGATATCCAACGAATTAACCCAACAAATTGGTGGGTTGGCATGAAGAACCCAAATCTGCAAATATTAGTTTATGGCAAAAATACGGGTAGTTCGAAAGTTTCTCTCAAACCCTACACTGGAGTTAATCTAAAAAAAATTCAGCTCACCGAAAATCCAAATTATATTTTTATTGATTTGGAAATTTCCAAAGCCGCCAAAGCAGGAAACCTTCAATTTACTTTCTCGAATGGTTCGGGAAGTACGATTATGAATTACGAGCTAAAAAACCGAACAGCTAAGCCTCAAACAGTTTCGCAAGCAGATGTGGTGTATTTATTGATGCCCGACCGCTTTTCCAATGGTGATGAATCAAATGATAAGTTTGATGATATGTTTGACAAAGACGCCGATAGAAAAAGCCCATGGTTGAGACATGGAGGTGATTTACAAGGAATAATTAACCACCTTGATTATTTCAACGAATTAGGAGTTACCGCTCTTTGGCTAACACCAGTTGTAGAAAATAATACTCACCAAACTAATGAAGGTGGAACCATGAGAAGCTCATATCATGGTTATCATTTCACTGACCACTACCAAATTGACCGCAGATTTGGAGGAAATGCAGCTTATCAAAAACTTATCAATGAAGCTCATAAAAAAGGCATAAAAATAATTCAAGATGCTGTTTACAACCATGTAGGTGAAGATGCTTGGTTTGTAAAGGATTTACCAAGAAAAAGTTGGTTACATAATTGGGATAAATACACAAACACTTCATACAAAGACCAACCATTAATTGATGTAAACGGCTCTAAATATGATAAAAAAGTAACAGAAGAAGGCTGGTTTACATCATTCTTGCCCGATTTGAATCAAAAAGACCCTCTTCTTGCAACCTACCTCATTCAACATGCACTCTGGACCATCGAGTATTTCAATATTGATGCTTGGAGAATTGATACTTACATCTACAATGATATGGATTTCATGAATGCTTGCAATAAGGCTATTCTTGATGAACATCCAAACATGCTATTATTTGGAGAGTCTGCAGTTAATACTGTTATCAGCCAAGCCTACTTTACAAAAAATAACTTGAATATTCCATTCAAATGTAATCTTCCTTCTAGTTGTGATTTCCAAGTTCAAGGTGCGATTAATACTGCTTTGAAAGAAAATTTTGGTTGGAATGAAGGTGTAAATCGCCTATACACAACCCTTGCCCAAGACATGGTATATCAAAATCCAGAAAAACTTGTACCATTCGTAGAAAATCATGATACTGACCGATTTTTCTCAGTAATTGGAGAAGATTTTAACAAATATAAGTTAGGTTTGACATGGCTTTATACCGTTAGAGGGGTGCCTCAAATGTATTATGGAACAGAATTTTTGATGAAAAATTTTAAAAATCCAACGGATGCAGAGGTACGAAAAGATTTTTCAGGTGGATTTAATGGTGATATTGAAAATAAATTTACTGTTGCTGGACGTAATTCTCAAGAGAATGAAGCGTTTGAGTTTAATAAAAAATTGTTGAACTATCGCAAAACTTCAGAAGCACTAACAAAGGGTAAATTTATGCAGTTTACGCCATTTGACGGAGGTATTTACGTGTATTTTCGCTACACCGACAAGCAAACAGTCATGGTAATTAGTAATACCAAAGCAAGTGAAGCAAGTGTTTCAACTGAAAACTTTGCCGAGGTTATGAAAGGTGCTCAATCGGCCAAAAATATCATGACAGGAGAAATTTTAAATGGCATATCTGCAATCAAAGTACCAGCAATGACAGCTTTGATTTTGGAATTAAAGTAACTTAATTTTAACAGTTACGCAGTAATGACTTAAACAATAGACAATTTTTAAAATTGTTGAACAATAATAATGATTAAAGGATTCTTATTTGACTTAGATGGCGTAATTGTAGAAACAGCCATTTTCCATTACCAAGCTTGGCGAAAAATGGCCAATGATTTAGGATTTGATATTTCCGAAGAATTCAATGAAAGTTTAAAAGGAGTTAGTAGAATGGACTCCCTCAACCTCATACTCCAACATGGGAATGTAATGCTTTCTGAAGAGGAAAAATTAATATTAGCTGCCAAGAAAAATGAACATTATCTGACCTTGGTTAGTCAAATGACTTCTGATGATATTTTACCAGGAGTAAAAGACTTTTTTGAACAAATCAAAAAAACTGATATCAAAATTGCTCTAGGTTCAGTAAGTAAAAATGCCAAAATGATTCTCGAAGGAGTGGGTTTAATCAATGACTTCGATGCAATTATAGATGGCACAAAAATATCAAACGGCAAACCAGACCCTGAAGTATTCTTGAAAGGAGCTGAAGAATTAGGGCTTCAAGCAAATGAATGTTTAGTTTTTGAAGATGCAGTAGCAGGAGTTGAAGCAGGAAAAAGAGCAGGTATGAAAGTGATTGGTATTGGACATGAAAATGTACTAACGCAAGCCGATTTAGTATTAAAATCATTCGAAAATATCAATTTATCAGATTTACTTTCAAAGATTTTATGATATTTAATGAAAATTATTTAAAAGTGTAATAATCCTACCAACCTTATAAAATACTTTAACTAAAATTAAAATACAGGCCGTGAGCCCCTTTTAAAAATGAAAAATTATATAACACACGATGAATGGTGCATCGTAGAGAATGGTTTCCATCCTGAATTCAATGAAATTACTGAAAGTTTGATGAGTTTAGGAAATGGCCGTATGGGTGGAAGAGGGAACTTTGAAGAAAAGTTTTCAGGAAAAACCCTTCAAGGGAATTATGTAGCAGGAGTTTGGTTTCCAGACAAAACGAGAGTTGGTTGGTGGAAAAACGGTTACCCAAACTACTTTGCCAAAGTAATAAATGCTTGTAATTGGACGGGCATTGACATCGAAATTGATGGAGAAGTAGTCGATTTGAATACATCAAAAGTGCTTGATTTTACAAGAACACTCAACATGAAAACAGGTGTTCTTGAAAGAATTTGTACAATTGAATTAACTGGTGGAAAAACACTTAAAATACATTCACAAAGGTTTTTAAGTTTGGTCGATGATGAAAGTGGAGTAATTAAATATAGCATTACACCAGTAAACTTTTATGCCACTGCAAAAATTACTATTTCGCTAGATGGTGATGTTTCAAACAAAGATTCTAACCATGGTGAAAAATTTTGGAATGAAATTGCCAAAGAAACTGCACATGGAGAGGCATTTTTAACCTTAGAGACTAAGAAATCGGCTTGGGATACTGTTCCTACTTTCCAAGTTTGCACAGGCATGACTTTTGAAGTTTTTAAAGGCTTAGAAAAAGTTGATTTTGCTACTTTTCCAATCAAATCAGAGAAATATGTTGCGAATGAATTTAAGATTAATCTTGAAGAAAATCAGACTTATACAATCGTAAAGTATGCTGTAAATCTTTCATCTGAAAATCATACGATTGAAGATTTAACTGAAGATACAAAATCTTATATTGCCAAAATTAGTCAAAAGGGATTTGAACAAATGTTAGCTGAGCAAACAGCGGCATGGGCTAAAAAATGGGAAGGTAATGATATTCAAATTGAGGGAGATGTGGCAGCACAACAAGCCATTCGTTTCAATATTTTCCATTTACAACAAACTTATACGGGTGAAGATGCAAGATTGAATATCGGACCAAAAGGATTTACTGGTGAAAAATACGGTGGTGTTACCTATTGGGACACAGAAGCCTACTGTTTACCGTTTTATCTTTCTACTTCTGAACAAAAAGTTGCCCGAAACCTTTTAGTTTATCGACATAATCACCTCCAAAAAGCCATTGAAAATGCAGAGAAACTTGGTTTTTCTGATGGAGCAGCTCTTTACCCAATGGTTACCATGAATGGAGAAGAATGTCATAATGAGTGGGAGATTACCTTTGAAGAGATTCATAGAAATGGTGCCATTGCCTACGCAATTTATGATTATATTCGTTACACTGGTGATTCGAAATATTTAGAGGAATATGGACTAGAAGTATTAACTGGAATTTCAAGATTCTGGGCTCAACGAGTAAACTGGTCAAGCGACAAAAACAAATATGTAATGCTTGGCGTGACGGGTCCGAATGAATATGAAAATAACGTAAATAATAACTGGTACACCAATTATTTAGCGGTTTGGTGTTTGAAATATACATTGGAAGGTTTCAAGACATTAAAAAATCAGAATCTTGAAAAATTCAATGAAATTATTGAAAAAACTAAGCTAAATTTTGATACCGAAGCGTCAAAGTGGCAGCATATCATTGATAATATGTATTTTCCTTATGATGAGAACCGTCAAGTTTTCTTACAACAAGATGGTTTCCTTGATAAAGAATTACTTACCGTAGAAGCCATTACCAAACACCGTCCAATTAACCAAAAATGGTCATGGGACAGAATTTTACGTTCTTGTTTTATCAAACAGGCAGATGTTTTACAGGGAATGTTTTTCTTTGAAGAAGACTTTAGCATTGATGACTTACGTAGAAATTTCGATTTTTATGAGCCAATGACTGTTCATGAATCATCGCTTTCTCCTTGTGTTCACGTGATACTTGCAGCCAAATTAGGTAGAAAGGATAAGGCTTATGAAATGTATGTAAGAACAGCCCGACTTGACATTGATGATTATAACAACGATACTGAAGATGGTCTTCATATTACGTCTATGGCTGGAACTTGGATGTCAGTTGTGAAGGGTTTTGGTGGACTTCGTGTGAAAAATGATAAACTTTCATTTGAGCCATTTTTACCCGAACAATGGGAAGGTTTCTCTTTCAGAGTTGGATTTAGAGGAAATGCTTTAAATATAGTTATCAAAGGAAATAACATCAAAATTGAGAATATAACTGGCGATAAAATAAAAGTTCTGATATATGGAAAAGAAATTGAAGTAGGTTCAAAATCTTCGGCCAGTGTAGAATACTAATATGTTATTTATCAAAAAATGAGTCATCCCAAATTTGGCTAAATATCACTTTAGCCAAACTTTCACTGCCGTCTAGGTTCCCCCACCTCAGTTAAACTGATAGCATCAACTTAGACGGCCATGAACGAGTTTTTCTAGATTCGGGATGACTCTATTTTTTATACTAGGTTTGAATTACCCCAACGTTGTATCTTTTGGTAATTGGTGCATGGTTGGCAGCTTCAATTCCCATAGAAATTATCTTTCTTGTTTCAAGTGGGTCAATTACACCATCAACCCAAAGATTAGAGGCAGCATAGTAAGGACTCAATTGTGAATTATATCGGTCGGTAATTTTATCCAAAAGTTCCTTTTCTTCATCTTCACCAATGGCTATACCCTTCGATTTAAGTGTTGCTGTTTGAATTTGCACTAAAGTTTTCGCAGCTGATGCACCACTCATAACAGCCATTTGACCAGTAACCCATGAGTAAATTAAGCGAGGGTCATAAGCTTTTCCGCACATTGCGTAATTACCAGCCCCATACGAATTACCAACAATAAACGTAAATTTTGGAACTACCGAGTTGGCCATTGCATTAACCATTTTTGCTCCATCTTTAATAATACCACCATGCTCTGACCTACTTCCTACCATAAATCCTGTTACATCTTGCAAAAAAACTAAAGGAATTTTTTGTTGGTTACAATTCATAATGAAACGAGCCGCTTTATCTGCCGAATCAGAATAAATAA
Organism: Emticicia oligotrophica DSM 17448; assembly: GCF_000263195.1. Taxonomy (GTDB): domain Bacteria; phylum Bacteroidota; class Bacteroidia; order Cytophagales; family Spirosomataceae; genus Emticicia; species Emticicia oligotrophica. The sequence continues at coordinate 4,459,781 of NC_018748.1, read as the reverse complement.
CACCGCCCATTTGCATTTCTCCCTTTTTTGATTTCACAATTTTTCTTTGGTTTGCTACAATTCCAACTGCCCAACCATCAATTCGAGCTGTTCCGCAGAGAATAGTTTGTCCATACCCTTGTTTATATTGGTCAAATTCAGAATTATCAACAATACGCTCAATAATTTCAAGCATATCGTAAGGTTTTGTTCGGTCAATTGGTAGTTTGGAGTAAATTTCTTTGGGGTCTTTTTGTGGTAAAACAGTGGCTTTTCTATCAAAACCAGCTTTTTCAAAGTGACCCATTTTATCAAAAATCTTTCTGATTTCATCTAAGCATGCTTCATCGTTTGGAAACTTATTATCAGTTACTCCCGAAATTTCGCAATGAGTAGTTGCTCCGCCAAGTGTCTCATTATCAACATCTTCACCAATTGAAGACTTCACTAAATAAGAACCTGCTAAAAAAACAGAACCACTTCCTTCAACGATTAAAGCGTAATCAGACATGATTGGCAAATATGCACCACCTGCTACACAACTACCCATAATTGCGGCTACTTGTGGTATTCCCATTGATGACATGTGAGCATTATTTCTAAAAATTCGACCAAAATGTTCTTTATCTGGAAAAACCTCAGCTTGCATGGGTAAATAAACTCCTGCCGAATCAACCAAATAAATAATTGGTAAATGGTTTTCCATAGCAATTTCTTGAGCTCTCAAATTTTTCTTTGCTGAAATCGGAAACCAAGCACCTGCTTTCACAGTAGCATCATTTGAAACAATCACGCAAAGTCTGCCAGAAACGTAGCCAATTACGCAAACGCAACCTCCATTAGGGCAACCTCCCTCCTCTTCATACATTCCCTCTCCTGCAAAAACCCCAAATTCAATGTACTTTGTATTTTTATCAACCAAATAGTCAATCCTTTCACGAGCAGTAAGTTTTCCTTTTGCCTTATGAGCTTGTATTTTCTTCAAGCCACCTCCTAATTTCACTTGCTCATATTTCTCAGTCAATTCCTTCAATAAATCTTCCATTGTTTGCATAATTCTTGTTATATTTCGTTGATGAAGCAAAATAGTTATATATTTTCTAAGTTAGAAACAATTTTTCTGCAAATATGTTAAATAATTGTTAAAACAATCATTAGCTTTGCAATTATTTATCAACAAACTAAAATTTACTATGACACACTTAGAGCTAGAAATCGACGAACAATTAGAAATGATTCGTCAAAGTGCAAAAGACTTCGCTGAAAATTACATCAGACCAAATTTAATGGAGTGGGACGAAAAGCAAATTTTCCCAGTTGAATTATTTCATAAAATGGGCGAATATGGCTTCATGGGCGTATTAGTGCCAGAAATGTATGGCGGTTCGGGACTCGGATACCAAGAATATATTACGATAATTGATGAAATATCACAAGTTTGTGGTGCGATTGGTCTTTCAGTGGCTGCTCACAATTCTCTTTGCACAAATCATATTCTAACTTTTGGTAATGAAGAACAAAGACAGAAATATTTGCCAAAATTAGCATCTGGTGAATGGATTGGTGCTTGGGGACTTACTGAAACAGGGACAGGCTCTGATGCAGGAGGAATGAGCACCACGGCTGTTCAAGATGGGGATTATTTTGTGCTGAATGGTTCAAAAAACTTTATTACCCATGCTATTAGTTCAGAACTTGCCGTTGTAATTGCACGAACTGGGGAGAAAAATGATTCACACGGAATTACTGCTTTCGTCATTGAAAAAGGAACACCCGGCTTTTCTGCTGGAAAAAAAGAAAATAAATTAGGGATGAGAGCCAGCGAAACAGCTTGCTTATTTTTTGATAATTGCCGAATTCATAAAGATAATGTTTTAGGCGAAGTCGGTGAAGGATTTGTTCAATCATTAAAAATACTTGATGGTGGTAGAATCTCTATTGCAGCACTTTCGTTGGGAATTGCCAAAGGAGCCTACAAAGCAGCTTTGAAATATGCTCAAGAGAGAGCACAGTTTGGTAAAACCATTATCAATTTTCAAGGAATTAGCTTTAAATTAGCAGAAATGGTTACTAAAATAGAGGCTTCTGAATTATTGACACGAAATGCAGGTACTTTAAAGAACTTAGGCAAAAAAATGACTAAAGAAGGGGCTATGGCAAAACTTTTTGCTTCAGAAACGGCTGTTGAAGTTTCTACAGAAAGTATCCAAATTCATGGAGGATACGGCTACACCAAAGATTTTCCTGCAGAAAAGTTTTATCGTGATGCCAAACTTTGTACTATTGGAGAAGGAACAAGCGAAATTCAAAAATTAGTTATCAGTAGAGAAATTTGTAAGTAAAATATATCCGTGGCACGGCTTCAAACTTTATAAATATTTAGAATCATATTGATAAATTCACTCATAAAAATGAGTATCTAATGGAATAAATGAAAGATAATTACTTTTGCTGACTTTAAGTCAGCAAAAAATTAACAATTCATTTGTTCTCCTAGTAGTCGAATTTATTCGCTGATTTGGTTCAATTCTAAATAGTTGCTTTAATATTTAAGTCTTTAAGTTGAACCGTGCCAAGGTTTATCTGAGATATACTTCAAAATTTATAATTAAAAAGAATTAAAATTTTCAATAAATTGAACAGAGTTAATGATTCAATAAAAACGCTGTGGGACAATAAAAATATTCAATTAATTGAATGTCCACGTGATGCCATTCAAGGGCTTCATGATATAATTTCAACTGAAAAAAAAGCTAAATACCTCAATCTTTTACTAGAAAGTCAGCTTTTTAGTACCATAGATTTTGGAAGTTTTGTCTCGCCCAAAGCCATTCCACAAATGGCCGATACAAAGCAAGTATTAGGAAAATTGAAATTAAATCATTCAAGCTCAAAGTTATTAGCAATCATTGCTAATGAACGTGGAGCTACGGAAGCAGCAGCATTTGAAGAAATTACATATTTGGGTTATCCATTTTCAATATCAGAAACTTTTCAATTAAGAAATACAAATGCAAGTATTGTTGAATCATTGGAAAGGGTAAAAGGAATTCAAGAAATTACAGAAAAAGCTAATAAAGAATTAGTTATCTATATTTCAATGGGCTTTGGCAATCCTTATGGTGATGAATGGAATGCTGAAATTGCTATTCAATGGGTAGATGAACTACAAAAATTAGACATAAAAATATTTTCTTTGTCTGATACCGTAGGCGTTGGTACTCCCGAAACAATCAATTATTTGTTCAATCATTTAATTCCAAGTTACCCAAATTTAGAATTTGGTGCCCATTTACATACTACTCCTCAAACTTGGTACGAAAAAATTAATGCGGCTTATCAAGGTGGTTGCAGAAGATTTGATGGTGCTATATTAGGATATGGAGGGTGTCCAATGGCCGCAGATGAATTAGTCGGAAATATGGATACAGAAAATTTGTTGCTTTTCAAGCAAGAAAAAGAAGGTACGATTAACGGAGTTGAAGAGAAAATCATACAATTAAAAACAGCTTTTCAAGAGCTTATAGACTAATGTTTTTTCAAGAATCAGACTTATCAAAATTCTCGGAAGTTGAATTTAAACTTATAAAAGTTAATAAATCAGGTAATCTTTTCACAATTACACTTAATAGACCCGAGAAAAGAAATGCTTTCACTCCCATTATGCTTACAGAATTAGCCTATGCTTTAGCTTATGCTCATTATCATTCTGAAGTATGGTGTGTATTATTGAAAGCAGAAGGACCAGCTTTTTGTGCTGGAATGGATTTGAATGTTTTTCAGAATCCTTCTTTAGATATTGAAAATCTAAAGCTTCCAAAACCAATCAAAGAAGTTACTATTGGAGATGCATTTAAGTATCTTGAAAAACCATGTATCGCCCAAGTTGAAGGAAGTGTATTTGCAGGCGGATTTTTACTTATTGGAGGATGCAGTTTTGTTGTTTCGGTGGAAGATGCTCAGTTTGGATTACCTGAGGTAAAAAGAGGGATTTTTCCAATGCAAGTGATGGCAACTTTATTAAAAATAATGCCTCAAAGAAAAGCAATGGAAATGGCAATTTTAGGGAAAAACTATACTGCCCAAGAAGCATTTAACCTAGGAATTGTTACGCACATATGTTCAAAAGAAAATATTGAAAACGAGGCTAACCAATTAGTAGAAAGCATTTTAGAAAATTCACCATTTGCAATCAGAAAGGGTTTTGAAGCAATCAATCAATTAAACAACCTTTCAGAGGTAGAGCAACATCAATATTTGCTTAGCGTACTTCAAGAAATTAGGCAATCGGAAGATGCACGAGAAGGAATTTTAGCATTTAAAGAGAAAAGAAAACCAGTTTGGAAGAATAAGTAAAGTAAGCCCTGAAAGAAATTCTCTCAGGGCTTACTTTTTACAATACTTTCTCGGTATCGGTCACATAAGTTCTTGTACAAACACTATAAGTGCCACCATTAGGGTCTTTGTACTTCATTTCAATATAAAATGATTGATAACCCTTTTTAGGGTACGGAAGAGAAACTTTAATTTGCGGTAAATCTTTCAACTTAATATTTTTATTCAACCACAAATTATTTCGAAAATCGCGGTCAGAAGAAGTGGTTTGCCAAAGAGTCGCTTCAACTAGGTTTTCAGTTTTAGCATCAATCGTAAGTTCAGTATTAACTTTATTATAATCAACTTTCCAAGTGTTTACTGGATAAGGTAGATTTAACACAGTTAAACCAAAAAATGCACTCAAAGTTTCAAAAGCTTGTTTTCCTCCACCTAAATTATGACCAACATTTGGCACATAATGAATCATATTTTGTCCAGGAATCTCATTGATGTAATGTTTGATGGCATCAATCGTCCAATATTCATCATTTGTTCCAACAAAAATCATCTTCGGAACTGACATTTTATTTCTATACGAAAATGGGTCTATCATCGCAGTAATCATTTTACCATCTTCAGTATCAGTTCCTTGGGGAATGCCTAATTTTACATAATCTTCAATTTCAATGCTATATTCACCATAAGTTGTATACTGATAATTAAGCGTTGCAGGCATATTGAGCATATCAATCACCATTGGAGCTATTGCTTTAACACGTTTATCATCAATTGCAGAAGAAAGCCAAGTAGTCCAACCACGTTTAGATGCTCCAGAAATTACAAAACTGTTCACAGCATATTTTTGTCTTTGCATTGTAAACTCTTGCACAGCATCCATTGCCCTTACCGCTGATTTAACCATGGGAAACAAAAGCGGCCAAGAATAGTCTTTATCTTGCTTAAATTGATGGAGTGTATAAGAAATCAAAGCGTCTTCAGTTAAATTGCCATAAAGCGGTTGATTAGGAACTTGCCTAATCAACGCAACTGTTGCTTTATTTTTCTCTGCAACACCAGCCAACGAGGGCCAAAGTCCATCTGATTTAGTCCAATTAGGTTGCTCATCTTTATTTGAACCACCAGTGATAAACAGCAGTGCATCATTGAATTGTCGGTTTTTGGGCACAAAAATGGTTAATTGATGTCGCCAAGTATATTCACGCCATTTTTGGGAGGTAAGCAATAGCTGATAGGCAACTACATTCCCAAAAATTGTTGAGTCTTTCAATTCCCAAGCAAAACTTTTGTCTCCGTTTTTTATATAATTTTCAAGAGCATTTTGGGGCGTTAATTTGGTTTTCTGAGCATATGAATTTAAACCATAAAAAGCCAACAATACAATAACACTTAATCTAATAATTTTCATGTTGAGTTAAAATTGAAGGTTGAATAATGTTTTGTAATATTCTTGATTTTTTTTAATAAATACTTAATAAAATCTAATAAATTTGAAAAGCATTCAACCTTCACTCCCTCCATGAAAAGAAAAATATTATTTTTGCTTATTTTTAATGTGTTTTTGGACAAAATCTATGCACAAAATTCTCCAATATTACATGCAAGTTTAATCTTTCCCATTCAAGAAAAACATACACACGCTAGTAGTTTGGTAAATTTACCTAATGGGGATTATCTATGTGTTTGGTTCTACGGAAGTGGTGAACGTACTTCTGACGATGTAAAAATTATGGGTGCAAGACTCGAAAAAGGCAAAAAAACATGGTCTGAGCCTTTTTTAATGGCCGATACCCCCAATATTCCCGATTGCAACCCAGTTTTATTTCTCAACCATGAAAAGAAACTCTTTTTAGTTTGGATTGCGGTACAAGCTAATAAATGGGAACAATCAATTTTAAGATTCAGAACTTCTACCGATTATCAAAAAAGTGGTCCACCAGTTTGGTCTTGGCAAGATAATATTCTTTTAAAACCCGATGATGAATTTGCTAAAGAGGTAAACAAAAGACTTAAAGAATTACCTCCTCCAACTGCTGGATGGGCTGGTTACGCACCAAAATATGATGAATCAATTAACATTGCAAGTAATGACCCCACCAAAAGAAGTATTGGCTGGATGACGAGAATTAAACCACTTTTATTACCAAACAATAGAATTGTTCTGCCCTTATATTCAGATGGATTTAATATGTCATTAATGGCCATATCAGATGATGATGGCACAAGTTGGCATCCAAGTTTACCATTAGTTGGTAGAGGACCTATCCAGCCCGCCGTTATTCAAAAAAAGAACGGTAATCTTTATGCCTTGATGAGGGATAGTGGCGATGACCCGTCTCGAGTGCATGAAAGCGAATCAACGGATTTAGGTGAAACTTGGAAAGCAAGCTCAAAGACCAAAATTCCTAACACTGCTAGTGTTGAACTTTTGGTTCTAAAAGATGGAAGATGGGCATTTTTGGGTAATGATATTGATGATGGAAGATACAGATTGAGCCTTTTTTTATCGGATGATGAAGGAAAAACTTGGAAATGGAAGACCAAACTCGAAAATGTAGAACCAAATAAAGGGAGCTTTTCCTATCCAAGTCTCATTCAAACGGAAGATGGACTTATACACTTAACTTATTCCTATCATCTTGAAAAAGACAAAAAATCAATTAAATATGTAATAGTTGACCCAAAACTAATTCCACTAGAACCATGAAATATACTTTATTTATACTAATCAATCTTCTTGGTTTAACTGTTTTTTCACAATCTAAACAACCTGTTTATCTTGATAAACCATTTTTGCAGGATTACAGTATCAAGTATTATTCTGATAATGATAAGATTCAATTAAAAAAAGTCTTCACTGATAGGAATGGGAATATTAAAGTACTATCTACTAATGGTTTGTTGATTCCTGTCGATGGTGCATTTTTAAAAGCTGGTAAATTAAAAGCAGATAAAAGCTATCGTACAATTCAACATAAACATCTGTTAGACATCGGATTATTTCAAAATCAATTTGTTTTTCTTGAGGAAAACTCAATTTTTAGCAATGCGTGGGCAGGAAGTTTAATGAGTAAATTTCAACTTAAAAACACAAAGCTCTTTTCTGCTGGCTCAGATTTTCAATTTCTGGTTTCGGATGGTAAAAAATTGGAATTAATCAATCAAAATAAAACTATTTGGAGCTCTTCAATAGATGAAGAAATCACAGATATAAAATTTAGTGATCATTTGTTTTGGGTACTTACCAAACATTCCATACATACATTTTCAATTGAAAAAAATCATTCTACAAAAGTTTTTGAAGGTGAAGATTTAACTGCTTTTGAATTAATTCCAAGCAAAAAATTGATTATTATTGGTACAAATGATGGATTTTACCGATTTGATTATTTACACAAAAGAGTTTTAGGTTCAAAAGTCACCAAATTACCTTCCACTAATATTACTACAATTAAATCAATCGGAGAAAAACTATGGATTGGCACAAATAATGGTTGTTTTTCTATCAGTCAAAATGAAAAAATTGACTACTACAATGGTGAAAGATGGCTTCCAAATAATGATATTATTCAAATTTCGGAAGGGAAAAACAATTCGGCTTTAATTCTTACAAAATCTGGTTTAGCTGAAATATTTTTCCAAAAAATGACTTTAGCAGAGAAGGCTGATTTCTATGAAAAACAAGTCAGAACTCGACACATCAGAAATGGCTTCAATGCTTCGATTGAAGGAATGGCAAAGGGAGATTTATCAACGGGTTTCTTAGCAGATTCTGATAATGATGGACTTTGGACTTCTATGTATTTGGGGGCTGAAGTTTTTAGGTATGTAGTTACAAAATCGGAAGATGCATTACAAAATTGTAGAGAATCATTAGATGCAATGGAACGATTGTTTACAATCAATGGCATTCCAGGATTTCCTTCAAGGTCTTTTGAAAGAAGTGGCTACATCAAACAATTAGCCGACCCCGAAAGGTGGCAACACGCCCAAGATAAAGAATGGGACTGGAAATCTACCACAAGTAGCGACGAGGCCATTGGACATATTTTTGTTTATGGAGCCATAGCAGAGTTAATCAACGATAATTCCCTTCGAAAACGCTCCATTAAGCTCATTGATACCTTAATGAGCCATATCATTAAAAATGATTTCTACTTAATTGATTATGACGGTAAACCAACCACATGGGGTAAGTGGAATCCGAGTTATGTAAATTCATTCCCTAAAAATGTTGGTGATAGAAAACTTAATTCTTCTAATATCGTCGCAATGCTACAAACAGCTTATCATTTTACTAAAAAAACCATTTACAAGGAAAAAGCCTTTGAATTAATGAAGAAACATGGCTATTTTGAAAATCTGATGAGACCCATGAAAGAAATTGGCTATGCTCCTGAAGATGCTGATGAACATAGCAAGAAAATGTCTGATGCGTGGAATCATTCGGATGATGAAATGTATTTTTTGGGTTATTGGGGGCTTTACCGATATGCGTTCAATGATACACTAAAAGCACATTATAAAAAAGCGATTATTGACCATTGGCAGACAGAAAGACCTGAAAAAGAAGGACTTTGGAACATTTTTACGGCACTTACGGGTACTTCAAGTTTTGATTTGAATGAAGCGGCTTGGTATCTTCGTGAACATCCACTTGATTTAATTGACTGGAATATTTCTAATAGTCATAGAAAAGACATTGAAAAATTACCAGAAAACTTTAGAACTCAAACTATCAAAGAAGTTCTACCACCAGACGAACGCCCAATTCAAAGGCATAATGCCAATATGTTTAATTTAGATAGAATGCGTGGAAATGGTACTTCAGAACATAGTGCAGGAGATATTTGGCTTCTACCCTATTGGCTTGGAAGATATTTAGGAGTCATTAGTCCACCACAAAAATAAGTTTCGATGAAAATTATTTCAGCCATAATCATTTTATTTTTCACTTGTAGTTATAAGCAAATGCCACAATATTTTGAGGAAATTCAGTTAACCAACGACTTAACGTATCACCACGATTTAGACAACAATGATAATTTTTCACCTGATAATCAATGGCTTGTTTATGATACTCGAACCGATGATGGTGGAATTGCGGAGTCAAATAGGATTGAAAAAGTAAATGTGCTTACTGGTGAAAAGAAAGTAGTCTATCAAGTTCCCAATAATCATTTTTGGGGACCAGGTGTGGGTGCCGCAAGTTATTCGCCAGTAGCTAACCAAATTGTATTTATCCATGGTTTAAAGGGTGTTACTAAAGAGAACCCATATCAACAATGGCGTCGTACAGGATATATGATTGATGAAGATAACGACAACAAAGGGATTTGGGTGGATGCACGAAATATTGAATATCCCTACACAAAAGGAGCATTAAGAGGAGGAACACACCGACATGAATTCAGTGGAGATGGCAATTGGATTGGATTTACCTACAATGATGCCATCATGAAGAATCTTGAAGATAAAACTGGAAATAGGTATAATTTAAGAACTATTGGTATTTCTAAAAAGGGGCAAAAAATACAAATTAATAATCCAAGCAATGAAAATTTTTCGGGTGAATGGTTCAGTGCCCTTGTTGTAAAAGTAGTTCCAAACCCCAAAGATGGTTCGGATGAAATTAGTCACGCTGCTGGTGATAGCTGGATTGGTAAAAATGGCTACAAAAAACCAAATGGCCAACAACAAATGGCTCGTGGATTTATAGGAACGGTAAAGGAAAACGGTGAAAATATTGATGAAGTTTTTGTGGTTGATATACCCGAAAACATTGAAGAAGCAGGAATTTATGGTAAACTTGAAGGGAATGAATTAGAACTTCCTCAGCCACCCAAAGGAGCAAGTCAAAGGCGACTAACCTTCACTTCTAAACAAAAATATAAAGGATGTATTGGTATTGTTAGAGCCTCATCGGATGGTGAATATTTGGCTTTTGTTGCGAAAGATAATCAAGGTGTTAAACAAATATTTTGCATATCTCCCAATGGTGGTAAAATGGAGCAAATCACATTTCATAATACTGATGTAGAAGGAAGTTTGAGATGGCATCCAATCGAAAAAAGTATTTTCTATATTCAAGCAGGAAGTATCAATCAAGTAAAACTGGGACCTAGCAATTTCGAAGACAGCTATAGAGTGATTTCTAAACCAAGCGTTCCCTCTCCCACCAATTTGGTTGTATCACACGATGCTAAATCATTGGCTTTCAATAGGTTAATCAAAAACACTAAACAAGTATTTCTAATTAATTTAGAAAAATAAATTCAACATAACCCCTATTAAACCTCTTATGAACCAATTACCCAAAGGCCTTTGGCCTGTCATGATTACTCCTCTAACCAAAAGCAATGAAATTGATTATAATGGTTTAGAATCGCTTACCAACTTTTATGTAGAAGCAGGTTCAAATGGATTATTTGCTAATTGTCTTTCAAGTGAAATGTATCAACTAACTAATGCAGAAAGGCTACAATTAACTCAAAACGTAGTAAAATTTAGTGGAGGAAAAGTACCCGTTGTTGCCACAGGAACTTTTCAGTTTGGAGGAAAATCAAATGCAGAATTTATCAAAGAAATTTACGATACAGGTATTCAAGCAGTTATAATTATAACGAGTATGCTCGTCATGCCAGATGAAAGTGAGGATGTATTAAAAACTCGACTTGAAGAAATTATGAATGTAACTGGCGATATGCCTTTGGGGGTTTATGAATGTCCAGTTCCCTATAAAAGATTATTAAGTACCTCAATGTTGGCATGGATGGCTTCTACAGGCAGATTTATCTACCACAAAGACACCAGTTGTAATTCTGTTTCGATTGAAAAAAAACTATATGCCGTAAAAAATTCAAATTTTGGATTTTACAATGCTGATACCCCAACAGCTCTCGATTCTTTAGATTTTGGTGGAAGAGGTATTTCGCCAATTTCTGCCAACTTTTATCCAGAACCCTATACATATTTGTTGCAAGAATATTTTGCAAATGGTAGAACAGAAAAGTTAAATAAACTTCACGCTTTACTTACCATGATGGATAGAGTCACTCATACTTTTTATCCATATTCAGCTAAATTATTTTTACAGAAAAGAGGCTTAAAAATTGAGACAAATTCAAGAATTCCTACTGAAACACCGTCAAATGCAGATTTTATAAGATTTAATGCACTGATGGATTCTTTTAAAGTTTTGTGTGAAATGTATGAAATTAAACCTATCCTATAAATTTTATTTATCAACCCTAAACCTATAAAAAATTGAAACTCCTTGATTTAATTGTATTCTTTGTTTATATGGGTGGAATTACCGTATACGGTAGTTCATTCTACAAAAAAGACAAAACTGTTTCAGAATTCACTATCGGTGATAGTAAATTTCCAAGTTGGGTAGTGACAATGTCGATTTTTGCAACATTTGTCAGTAGCATTAGCTTTTTGGCACTACCTGCAACGGCTTTTTCTTCAAATTGGAATGCTTTTGTATTCAGCTTATCACTGCCAATTGCCTCCGTAATTGCTGTCAAATATTTTGTACCGATTTATCGAAAAATAAATAGTCCTTCTGCTTATGCATATTTAGAAACTAAATTTGGATTATGGGCCCGAGTATATGTTTCGATGTGCTATTTACTTACCCAAATCATGCGTATTGGTACTATTTTATACTTACTTGCCTTACCCGTAAATGCTATGTTTGGTTGGGATATCATAACAATTATCATCATTACTGGACTGACTGTAACCATTTACTCATTATTGGGTGGAATTGAAGCTGTCATGTGGACAGATGCAATTCAAGGTATCGTACTCATTGGGGGTGCTGTTTTGTGTTTACTTTTCTTATGGTTTGCTATGCCTGAAGGTCCAGCCCAAACCTTTAAAATAGCCATCGAACATCAAAAGTTTAGCTTAGGAAGTTTTGATATAAGCCTAACTGAATCAACTTTTTGGGTGGTATTTATTTATGGAATTTTCATCAATTTACAAAATTTTGGAATCGACCAAAATTATGTTCAACGATACATTGCTTCAAGTTCGGAGAAAGAGGCTAAGAAATCGGCATTCTGGGGTGGAATGATGTATTTGCCAGTTTCATTGATTTTCTTTTTAATTGGTACATCCCTTTTTGCATATTATGAAGTATTTCCCACAGAATTACCTTCAGAAATTGGTTCAGCAAGCGATAAGGTTTTTCCATTTTTTATTGCCAATAAACTTCCTTCGGGTTTTACTGGAATACTCATTGCTTCTATTTTTGCAGCAGGGATGAGCACTATTTCAACGAGTATCAATAGTTCTGCAACCGTAATTTTATACGATTACTTTCAAAGATTTTCTTCTAACAAAATTTTTACTGAAAAGTCTTCAATTAAAATACTTTACATCGTTTCATTGATATTGGGTATCATCGGAATAACGATTGGAATTGCTATGATTAATGTAAAAAGTGCCTTGGATGCATGGTGGAAATTAGCCTCAGTATTTAGTGGAGGTATGCTTGGTCTTTTCCTTTTGGGAGCATTTGTAGAAAAAATTGAGAGAAAAGGTGCCATTTGGGGGGTAATAGTAGGAATAATTATCATACTATACATGAGCATTTCTCCATTGGTATTTACAGAAGATTCAAACAAACAATATGCTAGTAGTTTGCATCATTATCTAACGATTGTTTTTGGTACAATGTCAATTTTTATAGTTGGATTTTTGAGCACAGTACTTTTCAAAAGTAAGTAATAAAATATATTCAACCCTAATTTTAAATTTTAAAGAAGTCTTCGTTTAGAACGAAGACTTCCTTTTTTGCTTTATTTTTTTCTTATCTCAACTTTCCAATTATTCCCGCTTCCTACGCCAAATTTCTTAGAAAAATCGCCCATATTTATTCCAAAAGAAAGATTCATTAAACTATTCATATAACTCAGCACCTCTCCTTCTTTGACATCTCCAAATGTATGTGCATAAGGCATATCACCTTCATACACGAGATTATTTTCATTAAAAATCTTTACCAAAATCCTATCACCAACTTTTAGATTCAATTTTTCGATGTTTTTTACATCAATGTTTGTCCAAACATTTCCATATTGTATATCCAAAATTGGAATTCCCGCTGAAATTATACCATTTTCAAATTTTGGTTTAGGGTATTCCAACATTATCAGTTTGTCATTGGGTATTTGAACGCCAACCTCATCAAACGAAATTCCTTTGGACGCCAATTTTGCCCCAGCAAATGCAAAAACATCTCTACCAAAAAAAGTGTAAGAATTTTGAGAATTAGGTAAACGATTGGCGGCCGAAATTTCTCTAATTTCTTCAATTCCTTCACTTTCTGCAACTAAAGTAAACAAACCATTGTCTGGCCCTACATAATAATGATTTGCCTTGGTTTTCAAAATAATTGATTTTCGTTCAGTTCCCACTCCTGGGTCCACCACGCACACGAACACAGTTCCCAATGGCCAATATTGAGCGGTTTGTTGCAGACGATATGCACCTTCCCAAACATTATACGCTGGAATTTCATGGGTAAGGTCATGTATAGTTAAGTTTGGTGCTAATTTGAGTGCTACACCCTTCATTGCTGCAACTGCTCCATCTTTTACCCCAAAATCAGTCATCAAAACTAAAGGAGAGGGAGTTTTATTAATCACCGAATAAAAAACTGATAATGAGGCAATTAAAAAAATAATCAAAAGCGTTGTTAGAAATTTTCGAGTCATAGGTTGTCAATAGCTTGATTTTATAGACACAAAATAACAACGTTACAGCATTAATTTGTAATTTTGCGGGAATTTTATTAAAAACTAAAGTATTCACTCATTCTGAAATAGAAAATGTCGGAGTTCAACCATCGAGAAATTGAGAAAAAATGGCAGCAAGTTTGGGAAGAAAACCAAACTTACAAAGTAGAAATTGACCATACAAAACCTAAATACTATGTTTTGGATATGTTCCCATATCCATCGGGAGCTGGTTTACACGTAGGTCATCCACTCGGCTACATTGCTACCGATATTTATTCAAGATATAAGCGTTTGAAGGGCTTTAATGTACTTCATCCTATGGGTTTTGACTCATTTGGTTTGCCTGCTGAGCAATATGCCATTCAAACTGGTCAACACCCTGCGATTACCACCGAAAATAATATTACCACTTACATAAGCCAGTTAAAGAAGATTGGGTTTTGTTATGACTGGAGTAGAGAAGTAAGAACCTCTGACGCCAAATATTACAAATGGACACAGTGGATTTTCATGGAATTATTCAATTCTTGGTATAACAAAGAATCAGATAAAGCTGAACCAATTGAAACACTTTATGAAATCTTTGGAAAAAGCGGTTCAAAAGGTGCAAAAGCAGCATGTAATGATGAAACACCAAACTTTACGGCAGAAGAATGGAATAATTTCAATGAAACAGAAAAATATAAAATCTCATTAGATTACCGTTTGACCTATCTTTCTGAGGCAGTTGTTAATTTCTGTCCAGCTTTAGGGATGGTTCTTTCAAATGATGAAGTGAAAGATGGCGTTTCGGAGCGTGGAGGGTACCCTGTAATTCAGAAAAAAATGCAGCAGTGGATGATGAGAATCACTGCTTATGCAGATCGTTTAATTACAGGTTTAGACTTAGTTGATTGGTCAGATTCATTAAAAGAACAGCAACGTAATTGGATCGGCCGCTCAGTTGGTGCTATGGTTAAGTTTGGAGTAGAAAATAAACCAGAAACACAAATTGAAGTATTCACTACGCGTGTTGATACCATCTATGGAGTCTCGTTTTTGGTTTTAGCTCCTGAGCATGAGCTTGTTGCATCCTTAACAACTCCTCAACAAAAGGAAAGCATTGACAATTATATCGCAGAAACACAAAAACGTTCTGAACTCGACCGTATGTCAGATGTAAGAACAGTTTCTGGGGCTTTTACAGGCAGTTATTGTATCAACCCATTCAATGGAGAGAAAGTACCAATTTGGATAGCTGATTATGTTTTGGCTGGATATGGTACTGGAGCAGTAATGGGTGTGCCTTCTGGAGACCAACGTGACTGGAATTTTGCTACACATTTCAATCTTCCAATTATACAAATCCTTGATAGCCAAGCAGATATTGAAAATCAAGCAGATGCAACGAAGGAAGGCAAGTACATAAATTCAGGAATGATTAATGGACTTGAATACAAAGAAGCTACGTCTAAATTAATCACTTGGTTAGAAGAAAAAGGAATGGGTAAAGGTAAAGTAAACTATCGTTTACGCGATGCCGTTTTTGCTCGTCAAAGATATTGGGGTGAGCCAGTTCCTGTTTTCTTTAAAAATGATGAAAATGGGAATCCATTACCTTATTTGATTGATAAGAATGATTTACCATTGGTTTTACCAGAAATTGATAAATACTTACCAACCGAAGATGGAGAACCACCACTTGGCCGTGCCGAAGGTTGGAATTACAATGGAAACCCATATGAATTAAGTACAATGCCTGGCTGGGCTGGCAGTAGTTGGTACTGGTTTAGATACATGGATGCTAACAATGACCAAGAGTTTGCATCAAAAGAAGCAATTGATTACTGGCAAAATGTTGACCTCTATTTGGGTGGAACTGAACACGCCACTGGACACTTGTTATACAGTCGCTTCTGGAATAAATTTTTGAAAGATAGAGGCTATGTTCCACAAGAAGAGTATGCGATGAAGCTTATTAATCAAGGAATGATTATGGGTCGTTCGAGTTTTGTTTATCGAGTAAAAGATTCTGAGAAAGTTACTTTTGTTTCATACGGATTGAAAGACAAATATGATACGACAAAACTTCATGTAGATGTTAATATCGTGGAAAATGATGTTTTAGATATTGATAAATTCAAAGCAACAAGAAACGATATTGGAGACAACCCTCAATTTATTTTTGAAGATGATGGTCCATCAAAAGGCAAGTATGTTTGTGGCTCGGAAGTTGAAAAAATGTCGAAATCTAAGTTCAATGTAGTTAATCCAGATACAATTGTTGAGAGATACGGTGCTGATACTTTCCGCCTTTACGAAATGTTCTTAGGACCTTTAACTGAAAGTAAACCATGGGATACAAGAGGGATTGAAGGAACTTATCGTTTTGTACGTAAATTGTGGCGTTTGTTCTTCGACCAAAATGGCAAATATTTGGTTGTGGATGCAGAACCAACAAAGGATGAGTTAAAATCATTACACAAAACCATAAAGAAAGTAAACGAAGACATTGAGGCATTTTCATTCAATACTTCAGTAAGTTCATTTATGATTTGTGTAAATGAGTTATCTGACTTAAAATGCCATAAAAAAGCAATTCTTGAGCAATTATTAATTATTCTTTCTCCTTATGCTCCCCACGTAACAGAAGAACTGTGGAATGTTTTGGGGAATACAGATAGCATTACAGCACAATCTTTTCCATCTCACGAAGAGAAATATTTAGTTGAAGACTCATTTGAGTATCCAATTCAAATAAATGGAAAAGTTCGTGCAACACTCAATTTCCCCGCTGATATGAGTAAAGAAGAAATTGAAAAACAAGTTTTAGCCAATGAATTAGTAATTAAATGGCTAGATGGAGCTTCTCCGAAAAAAATTATCGTTGTACCAAAACGAATAGTTAACGTAGTGATTTAATCAAAAATATACCATAAAAGAGCGGCTACATAGTCGCTCTTTTTTTCTGCTCAAAACCATTGAAAAATCAATGATTTTGTATTTTTGTAACGAAACTTAGGTCTTTATTGATGAAATATTTTTTACTTATTTGGTTCTTTCCATTTAATATATTTGCCCAATCTCCTAGTTTACAAACCAATTTTTATATCAGTGGATTTAACTCAATTGTTGATATTGCCCATGCTTATGACGAAAGACTATTTGTTGTAGATGGTACCCAAATTAAAGTAATTGAAAATAATTCTATACTTGCAGATCCATTTTTAGATTTAACAGGTAATGCTGATTGGATAATGGCAGTTGCATTTCATCCAAATTATCAAGCTAACGGTCAATTATTTGTTAAATACAGAACATTAGATAATACTTGTAGAATTTCAAGATTTTTAAAATCGAGTGATGATAAAAATCAAGTAGATAAATCTTCAGAAAACGTATTGTTTAGTATTGTCAATAATATTGGTCATCAAGGGGGCGATTTAGAATTTGGAAAAGATGGTTATTTATACACTACTATTGGTGATGGAGCACCGGGTGAAAGATTCTCTTTGGGTGATGAGAATAATAACGCACAAAATATGTCTTCTTTAAAGGGAAAGCTGCTTCGATTCAATGTAGATTCTGAAAATTTAATACCTATAGAAAACCCTTATCAAACTCCCAATGATAACATTCCTGATGAAATCATTGCGGCTGGATTGCGAAATCCTTGGAAATTTAGTTTTGATAAGCTAACTGGTGATTTGTGGATTGGCGATGTAGGCCAAGATAGTTATGAAGAAATAGATTACCTCCCATTTGGTAATTTTGAGAATAAAAATTTTGGTTGGAGTTGCTATGAAGGAAATATGTTGCACCTAACACAAAATTGTCCTCCTAATTCAGTTAGCTTGGTTTCTCCTATAATTACTTATGAAGGATATAATTTTAATGGTAATTTACCAGCTTCAGTTACAGGGGGTTATGTCTATAGAGGAAGTAAATATCCTTTTCTCAATGGTTTTTATTGCTATGCTGATTATAATTCTGGTAAATTTTGGTTATTAAAAAACACCAATAATGTTATAATCAATGATTTTAAAGGCGTTCTTATGGAGTATCCAACAACTTTTGGAGAAGATTATGCAGGCGAACTCTATGTGGCTACTTTCGATAAAATTTATAAAATAACTTCTTGTGGAAACGAACAAAATCTAACAATAACCTCAAATTTAACAGGTAGAAATTACTTTAGTTCACTTAATCTGATTGAAAGCTCAGCTCAAATATTAAATGGTGGAGAAGTCTTTTATTCTTCAAGTAAAATGATTTCTTTGAATCCTGGATTTAAAGTTGATAATGGAGCTGTTTTCATTGCCCAAATTGATTCTTGTAATTAAAAATATTTTTTTGGAAAATTCAAGTTTCATAAAAAAAGCTCTTTTCTTTAGAAGAAAAGAGCTTTTTAATTTATTAATCTTTCAAATCAATTACTTATTTACTGTAACTGTAATCGATGATTTTACAACTTCTTTTGTAGATTTCAACGCTGTTGTTTCTGGTTTCACTGCAATGTAAGGAGCAATAACCAAAGAAACAATTGACATCAACTTAATCAAAATGTTCATTGACGGGCCTGAAGTATCTTTGAATGGGTCACCTACTGTATCACCTGTAACCGATGCTTTATGTGGTTCTGATTTTTTGTAATAAGTTTCACCATCAATAACCACTCCTTTTTCGAATGATTTTTTAGCATTATCCCATGCACCACCTGCATTTGATTGGAACATGCCCATCAATACCCCTGATACCGTTACACCTGCTAACATACCACCTAATACTTCTGGACCAAAGAAAAATCCTACTAAGACTGGTGAAATAATAGCAATTGCACCCGGAGCAATCATTTGCTTGATGGAAGCTTCTGTCGAGATAGCTACACACTTTTCGTATTCAGGTTCAGTTTTATATTCCATAATTCCTGGAATTTCACGGAACTGACGACGAACTTCATTCACCATTTCCATTGCAGCTTTACCTACCGCTGAAATTGCTAATGCACTAAAAATGAATGGAATCATTCCACCTACAAATAGACCCGCTAAGACGTCAGCTTTGTAAATATCAATTTTTGAAATACCTGCAATACCAACAAATGCAGCGAATAATGCCAAGGATGTAAGGGCAGCAGAAGCAATAGCAAAGCCTTTTCCAGTTGCAGCAGTTGTATTACCTACAGCATCTAAGTTATCAGTACGCTCACGCACTTCACTTGGTAATTGTGCCATTTCAGCAATACCACCTGCATTATCAGCAATTGGACCGAATGCATCAATAGCTAATTGCATCGCAGTTGTTGCCATCATACCAGCGGCAGCAATAGATACACCATACAAACCAGCAAATTTGTATGATAAAATAATTCCTGCAGCTAATACTATAATTGGTAATACAGTAGATTCCATACCTACTGCTAAACCACCGATGATGTTTGTAGCATGACCTGTACCTGATTTCTGAACGATTGATAAAACTGGTCGTTTGCCCATTGCTG
Source organism: Emticicia oligotrophica DSM 17448 (assembly GCF_000263195.1). GTDB lineage: Bacteria > Bacteroidota > Bacteroidia > Cytophagales > Spirosomataceae > Emticicia > Emticicia oligotrophica. Next base: position 4,440,233 of record NC_018748.1, on the reverse strand, counting down.
TATAGTACTCAGTAATGATTGACATTAAAGCACCAACAATCAAACCTACTACAATAGCTAAGAAAACACCAGTAGATGTAAATTCAAAACCACGTAAATTTAAATTTTCTGGTAAAATATTCTTTACTAAGAAATAAGAAGCAACGAAAGTGATAACAATTGATAGCCAGTTACCAATGTTTAGAGCATTTTGTACTGAGGCATCTTCACGACTAATTCTTACGAAGAAAGTTGATACTAATGAAGCTAACAAACCAACCCCTGCAATCAACATTGGTAATAATACTGGTGAAAAACCACCATAATTATCACTTACACTAATTTCTTGCCCTAATACCATCGTTGCAAGAATTGTTGCTACATAAGAACCAAATAAGTCTGCTCCCATACCTGCTACGTCACCTACGTTATCACCCACGTTATCAGCGATTGTTGCTGGGTTACGAACATCATCTTCAGGAATACCCGCTTCAACCTTTCCTACTAAGTCAGCACCCACGTCAGCTGCTTTTGTGTAAATTCCACCACCTACACGTGCAAATAAAGCAATTGATTCAGCACCCAATGAAAAACCAGCTAATACTTCAATTGCTTTTTTCATTTCTACAGATGTTAAACCTTGACCTTTAGCAAATAAGTTGTAGAATAAGATGAATAATCCACCAAGACCCAAAACTGCTAAGCCAGCAACTCCCATTCCCATTACAGAACCACCAGTAAATGATACTTCAAGTGCTTTTGCAAGAGAGGTACGAGCTGCTTGTGCAGTACGAACATTGGCTTTGGTAGCGATTTTCATTCCGATGTAACCTGCAGTTGCTGAAAATACAGCCCCAATCAAGAATGCAACGGCAATGAGCGGAGAAGAATGTATTTCCATTCCGTTAGCTTCAGTTTGCATACCTAAATAGCCTAAAATAACGGCAGTAGGAATGGCAAAGTATGCTAAAATTTTCCACTCAGCTTTTAAGAAAGCAATGGCACCATCAGCGATATAACCTGAAAGTTTTTTCATATTATCATCGCCAGCGGGTTGGTTCGACACCCAATTGAATCGCCAAGCTGTGTAAAGTAAGCCAATAATACCCATCAAAGGGACAAGGTAGACAATCATTGAATCCATAAATTGTATTTGAGTTTAGTTTTACTGTAGTATTAATAACCGCAAATTTAAGGTAATTGACTTGTTAAAAAAAGACAAAATGCATTTTTAGTATTTTTTCGATAAAAAACAGGAGTTTTTCATTTTGCTTGCATTTAAATCGTTTAAAATAGGTAGTGAAAATTAAAAAAGAACATTCTTAAACTTATAACAACAATATTTTTTCTGATTTAATGAATCTTTACTAATTTCGGGATGAGATTAATCAACCCTTAAGCATACAAATTTTATAAAAAATTTCAATGAAAAAAATAACAGCTATTCTTCTAACACTCATTACGCTATCAACATTTGCTCAAACCAAGCAAATGAATACTGGTGAAATTCTTCAAGCTATTAAACGTCTAAATGTAGTAGGAAACGTTCTATACGTTGCAGCTCATCCAGATGATGAAAATACACTATTTATCACTTGGCTTTCAAAAGAAAAAATGGTCCGTGCTGGATATATAGCTATGACTCGAGGTGATGGTGGACAAAATCTCATTGGTTCTGAACAAGGTGAATACGTTGGACTTTTAAGAACTCATGAGCTATTGGGTGCTAGAAGTGTTGATGGGGGTGAACAATATTTTACAAGAGCCAATGATTTCGGTTTTACTAAAACTACCGAAGAAGCCTTAGCAACTTGGGGAAAAGAGCAAGTTTTGGCAGACTTAGTGTGGAGAATTAGAAATTTCCAACCGGATGTAATTGTTAATCGTTTTCCACCCGATTCACGTGCGGGTCATGGTCACCATTCTGCTTCTGCAGTTCTTTCTGAAGAAGCATTTAAAGCTGCTGCTGACCCAACAAAATTTCCTGAACAATTGAAATATGTTAAAACTTGGCAAGCGAAAAGATTAGTTTGGAATTCATTTTCGCCAAATTTTCAAAATAATCAGCCAGAAGGAAGTTTTGTGAAAATACAGCTAGGAGATTACAATCCTCTACTTGGAAAATCTTATTCTGAAATTGCAGCTGAAGCTCGTAGTATGCACAAAAGCCAAGGATTTGGTTCGGCAAAAACCAAAAACCAACGTGTAGATTATGCTCTGCACAAAGCGGGTGAAGAGGCAAAAAATGATTTATTCGAAGGAATTGACCTCTCATGGAAACGTATGAAAGGAGGCGAAAAAGTTGAAAAGCTTATCAATGAAGTTTATAATAATTTCAAACCACAGAATCCATCTACTTCAATTCCTAAATTAATTGAAGTATTCAATGCTATTTCAGCACTTGAAGAAAATGTATGGACAAATTACAAAAAGAAAGAAGTTCAAGAATTAATACTTGCATGTGCTGGACTTTGGTTTGAAGCCAATCCAACTGATTATTCTGTTTCTCCAAATGATAAAATTAAAGTTAATGTCAATGTAGTAAGTAGAAGTAATTCGAATATTACTTTGGAAAAACTTGTATTTAAAGGTACAAATCAAGACACCACAATTAATAAAAAATTAGTTTATAACGATGCTTTAAATATCGCTTATGAATTAAAAATTCCTGCAAATACACCAATAACTCAACCTTACTGGTTAGTAGAAAGAAAAGAAAATGGTTTTTATAAAGTTACAGACCAAGTTTTACGAGGTCTTCCAATGAAGCCAGCCGATTTGACCTGTGAATATACATTCTCTATTGAAGGTAAAGCATTTACTTTTACGACACCCCTATCCTATAAATACGTAGAGCCTTCTGATGGAGAAATTTATCGCTATTTCGAAGTCAGACCAGAAGTTACAGCCACAATTGCAGAAAAAGTCTATGCATTTGGTGATAATAGCCCTAAAGACGTTGTAGTTACCTTAAAAGCTGGAAAAAAAGGAGTTAGCGGCAGTTTGACTTTAGAAGTACCTAAAGATTGGAGAATCGAGCCAGCTTCAATCAATTTTGATTTAAAAGATAAATATGAAGAGAAAAAAGTTTCATTTAAAGTATATCCATCAAATACTGCTTCTGAAATTACCTTAAAAGCAATTGCCAAAACAAATAATGGCGTATATGACCGAGGAATTGCTACTGTTGAGTACAAACACATTCCAACGCTTACCTTATTCCCATTTGCAGAAGCCAAAGCACTTCGAATTGATTTACAAAAAAGAGGAAACCAAATAGGATATATTGCTGGTGCAGGTGATGAAGTTCCGGCAGCTCTTCAACAAATTGGCTATCAAGTTACTATGCTCACGCCTACCGAACTTGCCAAAGATTTAAGTCAATTTGATGCAATTATTGTTGGTGTTAGAGCCTATAATACTGAAGAACATTTGAAGTTTTTCCAAGATAAATTAATGGATTATGTAAAGAATGGGGGCAATGTGGTAACTCAATATCAAACAAATGCTTTTTATGGAGTTTCAAAAGTAAAAGAAATTGGTCCATATCCATTTGCTATTGGCCGTGGACGCGTAACTGATGAAAAAGCCGAAATGAAAGTATTGAAGCCAACTCATCCATTATTAAATACGCCAAATAAAATCACTGAAAAAGATTTTGATGGATGGATTCAAGAACGTGGTTTATATTTTTCAGATAAATGGAGCGACCAATACGAAACAATCTTTTCTATCAAAGACGCCAACGAAACAGAACAAGAAGGAAGTGTACTTTATGCGAAATATGGCAAGGGTAATTTTGTATTTACAGCATTAGCATTTTTCAGAGAATTACCTGCTGGTGTCCCTGGAGCCTATAGATTATTTGCGAATATGATTTCTGTTGGAAAATAATTATCAATTAATATTATTTTTAAGCCGAGTTAATACTCGGCTTTTTTTGTTGTTTTTCGAGAAAATAAAAAGGCTAAACACTTAAGTTTAGCCTTTTTATTTATGTCCATTAGGAATTATTTCTTAGGTTTTGGAGCAAGAAAGACAATCATTCTTTTTCCTTCTAATTTGAGTTCGCCCTCTGGCTTACCGTATTCTTCTAAACCTGCAATAAAACGTTTTAATAGTTCAGCACCTTGGTCTTTAAATACAATTTGTCTTCCAACAAAATGCACATAAGCCTTTACTTTAGCACCTTCCTTCAAAAATTCAACAGCATGTTTAAGCTTAAAGGCAAAGTCATGGTCATCTGTTTGTGGACCAAAGCGAATTTCCTTAATTACTGTTTTGGCAGCTTTTGCTTTGATTTCCTTTTGTTTCTTCTTCTGGTCATACTTAAACTTAGAGTAATCAATCACTCTACAAACTGGAGGATTTGCAGTTGGTACGATTTCTACTAAATCTAAGCCCTGCTCTTGAGCCATTGCGAGGGCTTGTGCAGTTTCGAAAATGCCCTGCTCGACGTTATCACCTACTAAACGAACTTGAGGTACACGGATTCGTTGATTAATTCGGTGCTCGTCTTCCTTCTGTACTGGTTTTTTGAAATTACGATTGAATGGTTGTTGTGCCATTTAACGATTTTATGGTTGCTAAAAATTTTGAATTGTACGAAAGTAATAATTTTTTCGTACAAAACAAATAATAATTTGAATATGACAATTAATAGTTATTTAAACTGAGGTATGTTTTTATAAATTTCAGTCTTGGCGTAGTTGATAAATTCTTCAACTGTCATCGCTCCTAAATCACCCTCTCCTTTTCTTCTAACCGAAACTTTACCCTCTTCAGCCTCTTTTTCACCAACAATAAGCATCAAAGGCAATTTATTTACCTCAGCATCACGAATCTTTCTACCAATTTTTTCATCACGATGGTCAACATAACCTCTGATGTCTTGTTCTTGTAAAGTCAAGAAAACCTCATTGGCATAATCTTCGTATTTTTCTGAAATTGGAAGAATTGCAATTTGGTCAGGTGAAAGCCAAAGCGGGAAATTACCTGCTGTATTTTCAATCAAAATAGCAATGAAACGCTCCATAGAACCAAATGGTGCACGGTGAATCATTACTGGGCGATGCTTTTGATTATCGGCACCTACGTATTCTAATTCAAAACGTTGTGGTAATTGATAATCTACTTGAATAGTACCTAATTGCCACTTACGACCCAAGGCATCTTTCACCATAAAGTCAAGTTTAGGGCCATAAAAAGCAGCTTCTCCTAATTCTTCAACTGTTTTCAAGCCTTTTTCTGCGGCTGCTCTACGAATGGCATTTTCAGCTTTATCCCATGCTTCATCTGAACCAAAATATTTAGTTTTATTTTCAGGGTCACGCAAGGAAACTTGAGCAGAGAAATCTTCAAAACCTAAAGATTTAAATACATAAAGTACCAAATCAATAACTTTCTTGAATTCATTTTCTACTTGGTCATCCGTACAGAAAATGTGAGCATCATCTTGAGTAAAGCCTCTTACACGTGTTAAACCATGTAATTCACCACTTTGTTCGTAACGATAAACAGTACCGAATTCAGCTAAACGTAATGGTAATTCACGGTAACTTCTTGGGCGTGAGCGGAAAATTTCACAGTGGTGGGGGCAATTCATTGGTTTCAATAAAAACTCCTCTCCTTCTTCTGGCGTATTAATCGGTTGGAAAGAATCTTTACCATATTTCTCCCAGTGTCCTGAAGTTTGATAAAGTTGTTTACTACCAATATGTGGAGTTACTACTTGCTGATACCCTGCTTTCACTTGTGCTTTTCTGAGAAAATTCTCTAAACGTTCACGAAGCATGGCACCTTTAGGCAACCACAATGGTAAACCCTTACCTACTTTTTCAGAGAAAGTAAACAATTCTAATTCTTGACCTAAACGACGGTGGTCACGACGCTTAGCCTCTTCCAACATTTGTAAATAATCATCTAGCTCTTTTTGTTTAGGAAATGTGACTCCATAAATACGCGTGAGCATTTTATTATTTTGGTCGCCTTTGAAATAAGCACCTGCCACATTCATAATTTTAGCAGCTTTGATAAAGCCTGTATTTGGAATGTGTGGGCCACGACAAAGGTCAGTGAAATTTCCTTGTTTGTAGAAAGTAATCGAACCATCTTCTAAACCTGAAAGTAAATCAAGTTTATATTCATCGCCTTTCTCTTCGAAGTATTTAATGGCTTCTGCTTTTGCCATCGGAATTCTGATATAATCATTCTTCTGACGAGCTAATTCAAGCATTTTATCTTCGATTTTCTTGAAATCATCATTAGAGATTGCCTCGCCATTTGTATCAACGTCATAATAAAAACCATTCTCAAGTGGTGGTCCAACCCAGAATTTAACTTTAGGATATAAAGTTTCTAGGGCCTCGGCCATTAGGTGAGCTGACGAATGCCAAAATGTTGATTTTCCGTCCGTATCATTCCACGTCAAAAGTTGCAAGGTTGAATCTGTTTCGATTGGCAAATTGGCATCTTGAACCGTGCCATTTACTTTGGCAGCCAATACATTTCTTGCTAAACCCTCACTAATTGAGAGGGCAACATCATAACTCGATGTACCTTTTGGATATTCTCTTACGCTTCCGTCCGGTAATGTAATTTTTATCATAAAATAATCTGTCAACTATTACCTAATAAATAATTCTAAATTTTTATTACAACTTCAATTTACGTGAAGTATCTGTCTTAATGGTTATCTTTTTCTTAGGAGCAATAATATTAACCCTAATTCTGGAAGTATCTAAAAGCTTTTTAGGTTCTTCTATAACTGGTTTACTAGCAACGTTAGTTCCTTGAGCTCTTTTGGTTGGTAAAGGAATAGGAGCTTCATAAACACCTAAATCAGAGTTGATTCTTCCTGATACTCTATTTAAAGCAATAATTGCTGGAATATTGTTAGGGTCTTTTTCAACGGCTGTTTTTAAATATTCTTCTGCCTTATTCAATGAACCTAACTGCTCGTAGGTCAATGCAATTGAGTAATTTATATTTGGTGTATTAGGATTTGCTTCTAAAACTTTTTCATAATACTCTAAAGCTTTAGTATAATTTTTCCATTTAAAATATATGGTTGCAGAATATAACAATGCATCAAATCTTTTACTATCAATAGCAAAGGCTTTGTCATAATAAACAAGTGAAGAGTCTAATCTTCCAAATTTGTAAAAAACTAAACCTCTATCAACATAAAAATCTGCATCTTTCGGAAATTGAGCCAAGGCACTTTTATTAACAGCTAAAGCAGAATCGTACAACCTTCTATTTTTTAAAACATCTGTTAAAGTTGAATAACCGACTTTAAAAGTTGGTTTCATATCAAGAGCTCTAGTCATTTTTAGAATAGCAGTAACAGTATCTCCCTTACGTGCGGCTAAAGTTCCTTGATAAAAATAAGTTTCACCATCAAATGGAGCAATTTGCAATGATTTTGCCAAATACTGTTCGGCATTTTTTAGGTCATTTCGTTGTTGTGATAAATGACCTAATAATGTATAGAGTTCTGGAGTGTCAACATTTAATATTTCAGCACTTTGTGCAAAGGCATAAGCTTCTCGATATTGTTTCATATCTCGAAGAATCAAGGCTTTAATATAAAGATACTTTCCTGTATTTTGCTTTAATCTGTCAGCTCGATTGATATCTTCAAGTGCTTTTTGGTTATCCCCCATTTTATGAAGAATAATTGCTCTCTTGTAATAATTTTCGGCCAAACTCGGGTTACTTCTAATTGCGTCAGTCAAGGCTTCTAAAGATGCAATATTTTGAATGCTCTCTGTTTGAAAAGGAGTTGGAGGAATTTTTGAACGGTCACGACTATCCTGCCCGCACGCATACAAGAGCACTGAAACGAGTAAAAAAAGGTATTTTCTTATATAATTTAACATTCGAATCATCCACAATTAATAAAAGCATCTAGTGCTGAGTTAATCGTGCGTTTTTTTTGCAAAAATCTAAATTTTTTCTCACAATAAAAATGAATAACTTTCTTTTCAGAGGATATTTGACAATACTTAGACCATAAATCAGAAAAAATATTTATTTCAGTGAGAACTGAATCTATAAAACACCCCTAAAGGAAGCTTCTTATTGAATGAGTCTTGAAGTACAAGTTCTCCCATTTCAGATTTTTTTACTTCTTGAAAGTTTTGATTAATGATAGTTTCAGCAATTATTGCCGAAAAACCCATAGAATAAAGATTTAAAATAAAGAAATGATTTTGTTCATCAAGTAATGCTAAACAATTCTTTAGTAATTCATTTATCCCCTCTTCTAAAACCCATTTTTCACCGTCTGGGCCTCTGCCATAAGCTGGGGGGTCAAGAATAATTCCGTTGTATTTTTTCCCCCTTTTAACTTCTCTTTTAACAAACTTAAGAGCATCTTCAACTACCCATCGGATATCAGTTAAATTACTTGCTTCCATATTTTCCCTCGACCATGAAATTACTTGTTTCACCGCATCAACATGAGTAACATCTGCTCCACAAGCCTTAGAAATCAGAGAAGCTCCACCAGTATAAGCAAAAAGGTTTAATACTTTGGGTTTTTCTTGTAAATTTCCAGAAGCATTCATCATTGAAAGTTTTTCTTCAATAAACTGCCAATTAGCTGCTTGCTCTGGAAAAATCCCAACGTGCTTAAATGATGACAACGAAAGTTTAAATTTCAGATTGATATCATTTTGAATATAATTCATAAACCATTTCTCTGGCATCTTTTTAAGATTGTGCCATTCACCACGCTCTTCTGGACTTAACTGGTCACGACCTTTTGTTTTTCTAAAAATTGCCGAGGCTTTTTTCTGCCAAATATCTTCCGACAATGATTTATCCCAAACGGCTTGTGGCTCTGGTCTTGCAAGAATAAAATCACCGAAGCGTTCGAGTTTCTCAAAATTACCCGAATCGAGTAATTCGTATGAATTAATATGAGGAGTAAGTAATTTATACAAAATATTAATGTTTAGTCAGCAAAATTAATAACCAGCACTCAAAACTTTCGATAAATAAATAATCTTTTTAACGTTTGTTGCTATTTGCTGTGATTGACCTTTCTTTTTACGCGAAGGTTTTTCTTTAGAAACGCTTAGTTCTTTAGCCACTTCAAACTTAATACGGCTACCATCGGCAATAAAAAAGTTATCGTACCAGTTTCTTACGTTACGATACTTCGCAATGTATTGCGTTGTGTTCAAATCGCCATTTTCTTTGGAAAGACTAAAAATGAGAGGGTCTGTAAATTGAAGAGGTTTATAAATTGAGAGTTTTCCTTTTTCACAAATTGCAATAGAATTAGCCTGGTTAGTTGCCAAAGGCTCATCGAGGCTAGAAGAAATTTGTTTTAATTCTACATTATGATTTTTTAACAAATTCCCGTCCAAATCAAATGTTGCAAAAAAGCCATTTTGAAAATTATAGGCGAGATTTAACTGTTTAGAAGGTTTTTTTGAAAAATTATTACTTCCATAAATATCAAATCCAACAAAATCAGGCGAATTGTTGGCTGTCAACTTCAGTGATGATTGATAAAAGCAACCACCAATTTGGATTTGTTTTTTGGATGTAATCATTTGTGCTGCTAAAAAATTATAAGCGGCAGACTTGCTTAATTTTTGTTCATCTGGAAAACCCGTAGGTCCGATAATTTTCTTGTAATCATAAAATTTTGTCAAAATTGTTTTTTCGTGTTCAAGTTTCGATACATAAATTCCTTTTAAGCCTTTGTTTGATTGATAAACTCCTGAGACAATTTTTGTTACTGAATCTATTTCTATCATTTTAGCTGTCAACGGAAAATTTCCAGCATTCGATTGTATAGGAGATTTATGAATCAATTTACCACTCAAATCATAGGTTGCATAAACTACGTAGGCATTTTTAATAAACTCGCCCTTTTTTTTCTTTTCGTTTGAATAACCTAATTCCTTAACCGACCATAGTGAAACAATCTGTTTGTGCTTATTCAAATTTATCTCTTGTAATTGTACTCTTCCATTTTGGTCGGCAGAAATAAGCGTTCCTTCATCATTATTGAATGAATAATTAAAAAAGCTTCCCCCTGTTTGGTTATTTCCTGCTAATAAAATTTGGTCTTTATAATCTACAAAACCTTGGTCTTGAAAAAACTCCCGAAGTTCAAACCCTTTATTTTCAAAAGTGCCATCGTTTAAACTAAAGGTGTATAATTGATAATACATTCCTCTACTTTCCCTAAACAAAAATGAAATCTTTTCATTATCTAAAAAATATGAGGTAGGTTTATCTTCAACATCCAATAAAATTTCTTTTTCCCAAATTTTGTTCAAATCAATATCAAACTTTGCAATGATAGCTTTTGTAACATCTTTTTTAACAAAAAACAATAAACCATCTTTTTTCAAAGGTATTATTTTTTGCCAGCTTGGACTACCGCTTACTTCAATTTCTATTGTTTTAACTATTCCAGTACCAGCAAAAACAGCTTCTTTAATTTGTGCATTTGAAATTGAGCAGTATAACGAGTAAAAAAAGAATATAATAAAAGTATGTTTTTTCATCAAAAGTATATTTTGGATTGGCTAACACAAAAATATGCCATATCTAGTATAACGTAGATATGGCATATCAAATTTGCTTTTTTAGAAGGAGATTTTGTTGAGATAAAATACTCGCCTAGTCCCTTCTGTTTTATTAGCAATTCGCTGATAACCCCAAGCTAAATAATAATCTTTATACCAATATTCAATATCATCTGTTGCGGTATCACGAATTTTATCTCCCTCTTTTTGAGAAGAAATATCTATCGACTTTACTCCTTCCACAACATCGTTTCCTTTAACTATTTTGCTTATAAGTTTGCCCTTATTGCTATAAACTAATGTAATTTCATCTCCTTCAGTCTTGATTTTCACTTTTTCTTTCAATTCCATGGTTTTCACATTATCAAAACTAAAGCTGTTATCCCACATTAATTTACCATTCAAATCAAACCCCGCCACAATGGCGTGTGTGTATCTAAAACCATCAAACTGCTGACTATTATTTCCATAATTTGAGTACATCCAAGGATTCCATGCCCAAGAGTTCAAGCCTAAATAGCGAGAATAACGCATCATGTAAAGGGAATTATAGCCTCCGTAACCATATCCAAATGGATTTCCCCACATATTCCCATAATATGGAGTACCGTAAACATTATTATTTCTGAATTCAGGGTAAAATACTTCAGCTACCAAAATATACTGGTTATCTTTCTTGATAATGTCATGTACTAATACTCTGTAATTCAGCTTTAATTCATCTCCTCTATCCTTTTTCTTTTTAATCTTTCTTTCGATTTTTTCTTGCTGTTTCTGCGGTAAGAAATTGAAGAAATTTTTAAAATCAGTGAAACTGTGAAGTTTTAAATACTCAGGGGTTTCTCCATCAACCTTGCTAATATATAGTCCTTGTGACATCGGCCCTCCGTTTGATTGATAACCTTTGTAACCGTAGTTTCCAATCATTAATTGGGTGCCATCTTCCAATGAAAATAGTTTTCCTGTCAATAAACCATAATCTTCTTCGGGTTCTACTGTAAGTTGCTCAACAATTTTTCCATTGGGATTGATTCTTTTCACCGCCATATAACTTGAACGCCCTTTTTTTACTGAATAAGAAACAATCAGTAAATCATTTTCTACGTCAAAATCAATGGAAGAAATATTTGCTGTGCCCTTGATTCCTCCAGCTAGGATTCTTGGTTGCATTCTATTAAAGTTTATACTTAGAAGCACTGGTTCTTCTTTTACCAAACCAGCCATGTAGGCAACATCATTGTGAACTTTAAATTCTGATATTTCAAAGCGACGAATATTTTCAAAGAAGAACTTTTGAATAATACCGATTCCGGTTGAAATCTTAAATATTTGGTAAAGGTCTGAATTGTATTTACTGAAAAGGAAGTAAACATCGCGACCATCTTTGTAAAAATCAACAATAGATTGATTCTCTTCTAATTCTCCGTTTGCAGACCACGCCTGCTGAAAATTAGCATCTAATTTTGTTACGTTGAATGTTAATTTACCCGTTTTGGTTAATAATAAAATCCCTTCCTCACCCAACGATATTACTTGAAAAGATTGGTCATCTCCTCTTGTCGGAATTTCAATCCTATTTACACTTTGAGCAAATGTGTTGAAGCAAAATAAAATCAATACACCAAGTAAAGATACACTTTTTATAACTTGTTTAATTTCCATAAGCTTTTGAAAGAATAATGTCAAACTCATCTTTTTTTAATTGCTGGACAGAAAGTCTTGATAATCTGATGAGAGCAATGTCTTTTAGTCGCTCATCGGCTTTTATTGCCTTCAAAGTAACTGGATTAGGTAGTTTTTCAACGGGCACTAAATCAACAACAACCCATCTATTATCATCGGTAGTTGGGTCCGGGTATGCCTCCTTAACGATTTTTGCGATGCCTACAACTTCAAGACCTTCATTTGAATGGTAGAAAAGAACCAAATCATCTAGTTTCATTGATGCAAGGTTATTTCTTGCTTGGTAGTTTCTAACGCCATCCCAAGTTCCTACGCCTTGTTTAACGAAATCATCCCAAGAATATTTGAAAGGTTCAGATTTTACAAGCCAATAATTCATTTTGATTAATTAAAATTTGATTAAGTATTAACAATTCGAGTTCTTAACTCACAAAAATAAAGTAAAATTGAATGAATTAAACCTTTATTAATCTCAAATATCAAAAATTACATTTTTGTTTGAAACAAATATTGAATTAATAAATTTTATGCTTTTTTTTTACCGAATTATAATGAAATGATTCATTCTATGACTTCTTCATTATTAAGTTTACAACATTACAACCACTATAAATATGAATTTTATAACTAAGCTTTCCTTCTGTTTTTTCTTAATTTCTCATCAATTAATCAGTCAGCCTCCAAACATTTCATGGCAAAAAGTAATCGGTGGAAGTTTCTATGATAAGTGTAATTCCATCATAGCACTCGAGGATGGTGGATATTTACTAGGTGGACAATCTCAATCGAGTAATTTTGATTTCGTTTCGCACAAAGGCCAATATGACATATTTGTAATAAAGGTAGATAAAAATGGCAATATTGAATGGAATAAAAACTTAGGTGGTAGCAATAATGAAAATTTAAGGCAGATTATTAAAACAAGCGATGGAAACTATTTATGTATTGGTGAAACGCAATCCAATGACTATGATGTTGAAGGATTTATTGGGCAAATGGATTTTTGGGTTATTAAAATTTCACCCGAAGGCAATGTAATCTGGAAAAAATGTTTTGGTGGGGAAGGAATTGACGAAGGTTTTACTGCTGAAAATACCCCTGATGGGGCGATTGTCTTGGCTGGCTCAACCGAATCAAATTTACCGTTTATAGAAAATAATCATGGCTATGTTGATTTCTTGGTAATAAAAATTAATCAGAGCGGAGAAATAATTTGGAATAAAACATTTGGTGGAACTGCCAATGAAACCTGCAAAAAAATCAAAAAATCCAAATCAGGTGGCTACATTTTGGCCGGAAATACAACCTCTTCAAATGGTGATATAAGTAATCATTTAGGAGAACAAGATATATGGTTACTTAAAGTAGATGAAGATTTCAATATCATTTGGCAACAAACCTTTGGTGGGTTAGATGATGACTTTGTTAATGCACTAATTGAAGACCATGAAGGGAATATTTTGGCAACTGGAGAAACCTATTCAAAAGATTTCGATGCGGCAGATAACCATAGTTTAGATGGAATGAGAGATTATTTTACTATCAAAGTTTCAGCGGATGGTCAGAAAATTTGGACAAAATGCCACGGTGGTAGTAACAATGAATACGCTAGAGAAATATTAGAAAGTATGGCCAACGAATACTTAATAATTGGCGAATCCTATTCAAATGATGGAGAAGCTCCCAATAACATTGGCACTGCCGATATTTGGGTCATTAAATTGAATCCTGAAAATGGAGAAATTGTATGGCAAAAGAAATTTGGAAGCAATGGTCATGATGAACCAAATGATATGGTAATGAATTATGAAAACGATTTTGTATTCGTAGGAAATACCTTCCCCCTTGATTTTTCGGGCGATGTGCCTGTACATTATGGAGATGATGATGTTTGGCTTGTAAAACTCTCAAACAATGATTGTGTCAAAAATTTGAGTATAAATATAGATTTTCTAAACGGAGAAAAGGTATTTTCATGTAAGGATACGATTGCGGGAACAAACAAAATTCAAAATCAAGATTCTAAAGTTGTTTACTCGGCTGGCAAATCAATCATACTTCAAAATGGTTTTACAATTAATAATGGAGCCATTTTTGAAGCAAAAATTGAAGGTTGTCAATAAAAAAAGCCCCCAAAATTGGGGGCTTTTTTTACTAGTTTATTTCTTTCTTCTTACCAACATTAATTGCTGGAATCTGATTTTCGAGTACCATTTTATTGAATGCAGGTACATCTTCATCAATAACCTTTTTCAATTTATCGGTAGTTTTTTCCATTTTTTTACTCAATTCATCAAGAACTTCATAAGAACCTTTGGTTGGTTTTGAGTCTGAACTAGAAACAACACTCGCTACACCCGCAATCTTATCATTTAATCTAATCGGATAAGCTAGTAAGTCTTGCACTGCTCTTGCCTTATTCTGTACCAAAGACTGCTCTAATTCTTCCAAGTTTTTAAGCATTGGCTTTGTTAGTTTTTGGAATTTACTAATTAAAGCCGAGTCTTTAACACTCTTCATGTACTCAGAAACTGCCTTCTTAATTTCACGCATTTGATTGATTGCCTTATGATTTTCATCTAATTTCTTATGAATTCTCATCAACAAATCAAATTGTTCTTTCAATTCCGCATCAGTAGTAGGGTTTCTTGGGTCCTTTTTGATTTCAGCAATTTCCTCTTTAATAGTATTTTTACCAACGATTAATCTAACCTTATAATTTCCCGGAACTACTTTCGGTCCTGTCAATCCACCTGCCCACATTGGCGAGCGTTCACCTTGGATTTCAGTAGCATCTGGATAACGCATATTCCAAACAAATCTATTTAGACCCGCATCAGTAGTTAAAATTCCAGGTCTTTTCTGCTCAGAATCTTCATAAAAATCTTTAGAAATCTTTACATCTTCTCCTTTTACATCTTTCTTACTTGAGTATGTGGCAATTGTATCATTCGACATAGTAAGGAACTGTAATTTAACTTCATCGTTTGGCGTAGATTTAAAATAATAGTTAACTATCACGCCATTTGGTGCATTCTGACCCTCATCTTTTGGTGCTCCCCTTCTTCCACCACCATCGCCGCCTTGCATTCTATATGAATGTCTTGGTTTAAATAAATGCATATCCGCTACGGCATTGTCTTTAATTTCGTGAAGTGGCGTTACATCATCTAAAATCCAAAACGAACGACCATGAGTGGCAACTACTAAGTCCTTCTCACGTTTATGAACTTGAATATCACGAATTGAAGTTACAGGAATATTATTTGAAATTGGGCTCCATGATGCACCATCATCAAAAGAAACATAAATTGCTCTTTCAGTACCAGCATATAGAAGTCCCTCTTTATTTGGGTCTTCACGTAAGACACGTGTATATTCATCAGCAGGAATTCCATTTACGATGCTTGTCCAAGTTTTACCATAATCATTTGTTTTAAATAAGTACGGTTTTCTATCACCAAACATGTAGCGAGTAGCAGCAACATAAGCTTTTCCTTTAGCAAAATCTGAAGTATGGATAGTAGAAATTAAAGCAAAATCACCTAATTGTGAAGCAGGAATTGTAATATTTGACCAATTTTTCCCATTGTCACGAGTTACATGAATATATCCATCATCAGAACCAGCCCAAATATTGCCTCTTTCAATGCTTGACTCAGCCAATGCAAAAATTGTTGCATAAATTTCTGCACCAGTTTGGTCTAACGTAATTGGGCCACCGGTTGCACCAGTAGTTTTAGGGTCGTTTCTTGTTAAATCTGGACTAATAATTTCCCAAGAATGTCCACCATCATGTGTTACATGAACATACTGTGAAGTAGCATACAGACGAGTATCATCATGAGGCGAGAAAATAATTGGGTAAGTCCATTGAAAACGATACTTTTTCTCTGCAGAAGTATGACCCATATTATTTTCTGGGTAAACCATGATATTTTGTTCTTGGTTATTTTCTGCATTTTGCTTGGTCATAAAGCCATCATAAGAGCCACCGTAAGTAATTTTCGAGTTTTTAGGGTCAATTGCAATATAACCAGATTCACCACCAGCAACAGGGTACCAGTCACGAATGCCAATCGAATTTCCATCAGTTCTACTTGCAATTCTAACCGTTGAATTATCTTGCTGAGAACCATAAACATTATACGGAAAATCATTATCTAAGTGAACATGATAAAACTGTGCCGTAGGAATATCAATATCTGAAAAAGTATACCCATCATTATAGGTTACTTCAGCACCTCCATCATCGCCAATAATGAAATTCGAAGAATTTTTAGGGTTAATCCAAACATCGTGAGTATCTCCGTGATGAACATTTAATCTTCTAATGGTTTTTCCACCATCATTAGATTTAAACGAATCAACATTCAAAATAATCAAAGAATTTTCATCTTGTGGGTCTGCCGATAAATTCATGTAATACCAAGGGCGTTGCCAAAGGTTTTTGTTATCATTAACCAATGTCCAGTGTTCACCGCCATCAAATGAAGTATATAGACCACCTTTTGCATTTTCAATCATCGCATAAAGTCGATTCGAATTTGCAGGAGAAACAGTTATACCAATTTTACCGAGTAAACCTTTCGGCATTCCAGGTTTTTCATTTAAACAAACCCATGTATCACCACCATCAAAAGATTTGTAAAGACCACTTCCTTTACCACCACTACTCATGCTGTAGCCATTTCTATAAGCTTGCCACATAGTAGCGTAGAGAATTCTTGGGTTATTAGGGTCAATTCTTACGTGATATGCACCGGTACTATCATTTTTTGCTAGGATATGGTCCCAAGTTTTTCCACCATCTTTACTTCTAAAAACACCTCTTTCCTTATTTGGTGCAAAAGGGTTTCCTACTGAAGCCACGTAAACAAGATTATGGTCTTTTGGGTGAACCTCAATCGTAGCAATGGCATCAGCTTTAGGCAAACCAACATGTTTCCAAGTTTTTCCAGCATCGGTAGATTTATAAACTCCATCTCCATAACTGATGTTACTTCTCATATCAGCTTCTCCCATTCCTACATAAATTACATTGGGGTCTGAAGGAGCTACAGCAATTGCACCAACTGAACTTGATTTAAAAGTACTATCGCCAATATGTCCCCAATTGGCTCCACCATCCGTTGTTTTCCAAACACCTCCCCCAACTGCACCAAAGTAGTACGTTAGTGGATGATCAGGGTGTCCGGCTACCGCCAATGAACGTCCCGCTCTAAACGGACCAATATTTCTCCAATTTAATCCACTAATTAGTTTTTTATCAAAATTAGTTGATTGTGAAGTGGAGGTTTGAGCAGTAGTAAGTACCGTATTAGTTTTCTTTTTTTGAGCAAAACTCGTTATAGAAAAGCAGATACTTAAGAATAAAAATAAATGTTTATTCATGTTTTTGATAATAGTTTAGGTTATGCAGTAAAAATACCTGCTTAATAGTAGGAAAACAAAAAAAATATCGAAATTTGTATATAAATCACCTACCAACAAAAAAAATAGTAAATTAATAACTATGAATTTTTTAATGTTTTCTCCTACAAATGATTTTGCAACATTTGTGGAGCACTGGTCTCAGCTTTATGATTTTAATTCAAACTGGGAAAGTAATTATTATAAGCACATAAAAATTGATAAGCCATTCACTCATAACGATATTATGGAGTTATTCGAATGGCAAAGCCAAGCAGGATTAGGCAAAATAAGAAGTGCGGCCATTAAAGATAAAATCTATCCTCATTTGGATTACATTAACGATATGAAATTCGAAGAAAGCCTAGATTTGGATGTATTTAATGAAAAATTTAAAGATGTAGCCGCCGTTTCAAGAACATTTGTTCTACATTTAATTAAGCCCGAAGTATATCCTTTGTATGACCAAAATGTGCACATTGCGTACAATTTTATACATGGAATTGAAATGGATCTTTACGATTATCCAACCAAAAATGAAACAAGGCTTAAGTTTTATTTCAAAAAACTAGTGCCGTTTATTTCAGCCAATAAAGGAAATATTCCAATGAAAAAAATTGACGAGGCTTTAAATACCTTTGGTCAACTAATTAAAAGGAATCCAAAACTTAAAATTTAATTTTTCAAATAAAAGTATGTCAATTCGAGGCTTTTTTAGAAATTTGCGTGTAAATTATACTTCATGTTATGAACAACAACCAACTTGAAAAAATAATAGATAATTTAGACACAGTTTTTAGAGGAGATGCTTGGCATGGACCATCGGTAATGGAATTTCTAAACTCAATGCCGCTCGATGTTGTAGATGCAAGAAAAAGTTTCTCGAAGCATACCATCTGCCAAATTGTGTTTCACCTAGCTGCTTGGAGAACTTTTGTATTTGAAAAATTAAACGATAACATTCGCTTTGATTTGGTCGATGATATTGAAAACTACGGCTCTGATGAAGAAATTACAAAAGAGAATTGGTCTAACCTAGTTAATAATTTAAAAACTGCCCAAGAAAAATTGATTAATAAACTAATTGAGTTTGATGATAGTTTATTGAATAGACTTGTCCCCGGACAAGATTATGATTTTTATAAATTATTAACAGGTTTGATTCAACATGATACCTACCATCTAGGAATGATTTGGGTTTTGTGGGATTAATAAAATAAAATCAAGTTTGGAGAAATCCAAACATATAGGAAAGCAAAGGATTTATTATGGCAGAAGAATTGCAAACAACAGAACTTGAACGCATTAAGACGCTGTTAAATGCCACTTTTCATGGTGGTGCTTGGCACGGGCCTTCAGTTTTAGAAAATTTAAAAGACATTAAACCTAAAACGGCTGGTAATCGTCAAAAAAACATTCATACCATCGCAGAATTGGTTTATCACATCACTACTTGGAGAATTTTTGCATTGAAAAAAATTCAAGGGGATGCTGAATTTGAAATTAAAACTGAGAAGCAAAATTGGGGAAATATGATTGAAGTCGATGAATTTGAATGGGAAACCCTTCAAATGGAACTCACGCTCAGTCACGATGAACTCATTAGTGGTTTAGATGAAAAAGATGATAGTTTTTTAACCGAGATAGTGCCTGGTGCAGAATACGATTTCTATACCTTGCTTCACGGAATCATTCATCATGACCTTTACCATAATGGACAAATAGCCATCTTGAAAAAATCTGCTCCAAAATCAAGTAAGTTTGATGATTTTGATGATGAATATAAAGCAAGTAGCTATTTCGACGATGAATATTAAAATAAAAAAAGAGCCATTTGCATGGCTCTTTTTTCTTTATTAAAACTCCCACCATTTGCTACTTGGATAGTTTTTATCTAAAACTACTGGTTCTCCAATCATTGGGGTGGTAATTTTCAATGAATCATCATTGGCGGCAGCCGCTAAAAGACGTTTGATTGGTTCATTCCAAGAATGAATTGCTAAATCAAATTTTGCCCAGTGAACAGGCATCAACACTTTTGTTTTCAAATCCTTTGCCGCTAAATAGGTTTCTTCTGGCAATGTATGAATATTATGCCATAGCAAATTATATTGCCCATTTTCAAGCAATGCAATATCAAATGGCCCAAATTGCTCTCCAATTTTCTTGAAATGCGTATCATAACCAGAATCGCCACCCAAGAAAATTTTATAACCATCAATTTTTAACACAAACGAAGACCATAAAGATTTACCCCTTGTAAAAGCTCTACCCGAAAAATGTCGTGCTGGTGTTGCCGTGATATTAATTTCATTAGAAACGACCACATTTTCCCACCAATCAAATTCAACTATTTTATCTGAACTTATCCCCCAATGCTCTAAATGTGCACCAACCCCTAAAGAAACATAAAACTTCTTTACTTTTGGGGCGATTTCTAATATAGTTTTATAATCTAAATGGTCATAATGGTCATGTGATAAAAACAGCATGTCTATCTCGGGTATATCAGCAACCTTATATACATCTGCACCTTTAAAAGCCTTAACAAAAGCACTAATTGGCGAAGCAGAACCACTAAATACAGGGTCAATTAAAATATTTGTATTTTTTGATTTAATTAAATAGGAAGAATGTCCAAACCAAACAATAGTTGGTAAATCTGCCTCTAATTTTTTCAAATCAGTTCGAACAGAAGGTAATTCTTTGCTTGGCGTTGCATCTTTGGGTTTATTTAAGTTTTGCTTAATCATTTCCCAATAACTGCCACTTTCTGACATAACCGAGGTATAAGATAAATTTTGAAATGAGCCGTCTTTATAATTTATAGACTTCTCAATTCTCTCAAGTCGGCTTTCCGTTGGATTGGCACCAAAAATGGCTTGTTTCAAAAAAAGCCAAACACCAATACCTAAAACCAATACAATTCCAATTATCCAAGTAATCATCTTTTTCAAAAAATTCATATTTATATTATTTCTAAGTCTAAACTCTAGTTTCAATAAAATAAGTTCCAATTAGATAAATCAAGCCTAAATTCAATAAAAAAATAAGTCAAAAGTGATTATTTTTTATATTTTTTTGTGAATTGCTAAAAATTTTAGATATTCGAAAGCACAATTCAATGATTAGAATTGTACAATTATTCGTGCTTAAACTAAATCAATAAAAATGTCACTCATCAGTAACAACCTAAAGTACTTGCGTCGAATCAATGGATTAACACAAGAACAATTTGCTCGCCGAATTGGCACCAAAAGAGCCAATGTAGGAGCTTATGAAGAATCGAGGGCTATTCCACCAGTAGATTTATTAAAAATCATTGCCAATACATTTGGAATAACTGTAGATGACTTTGTTAAAAGAGATATTCGGAAATTAAGAGAAACACCTGACCTTACTTTTGGCTTCGAATCAAAACCATTTTATGGTAATGTTCCCGAAGAAAGTGTTTTGAAAGAGATTGATCCATTTGATATTCCTATCAATAATTTACCAAATTTTGAAGAAAAACCTTTTCATTCCACTCCTCCACCGAAAGATTTTGATAATTATTCGGTGCCAGCCATTGGAGATTTAATGAAAAAATTTTTGGGCGAAAATACGCAATCATTTGAAAGACATACTGAAACAAAAACTACTGAAAATGTAGCACAAAGCGTTACTCTAAAGCCAAGTTTTGAAAGAGAAGCTCCAATTTCAGCACCACCTACTACGGCACAACAGACACCTTTTAATCAAACCAATACAGGAAATATACAATATGTTCGAAGATTGCAATTCAATGAATATTTGGTTAGATACAGTGATATAAATTTTTTAAAAACACTCTTTTCATTCAGTATACCAACACTAACTCATGGTGAATACCGTGCTTTTGAAGCAGGAGAAGACTTTTCATTTGAAGGGGCTTTGTTAATTGGTTCTTTGGTAAAAAACTGGCATGAAATTCTAGATGGAAAAAATTATGTTCTTGTCACGAAATCACAAGGTATCATTTACCGGAGGGTATATAATCAAGTAAAAATCAAAGGTACTCTCCTACTAAGTACCGATAATAATCGCTTTCCAAGCTCTGAGATTCCATTTACTGATGTCATTGAAACTTGGGAAATTAAAGCTTTTGTTAGTAATATTTTGCCCGAACCAATTACTCCTTACAGTAAATTAGGAACATTGGTAGATGAAATGAAATTTGAATTAGAAAGAATCAAAAAATAAATGCAAATTAGTTCAAAACAACCCAACATTGGAACAACCATTTTCACTGTGATGTCGCAATTAGCCGCTGAAACTGGGGCATTAAACCTTTCACAAGGATTTCCTAATTTCAACTGTTCTCCCAAATTGATTGAATTGGTGAACCATCACATGAAAAAAGGGATGAATCAATATGCTCCAATGGCTGGAATCATGCCTTTACGTGAAGCAATTGCACAAAAAACAGCTGATTTATATCAACTCAATTACCATCCGAATGATGAAATAACCATCGCTTCTGGTTGTACAGAGGTACTTTATGCTATCATGACAGCCATTATTCATAAAGGCGATGAAGTAATTGTTTTTGAGCCTGCATACGATAGTTATGTACCATCTATTGAACTCAATGGTGGAAAAGCAGTTTATGTTACTCTTTCACCTGAAAATAACTTTGCAATTGATTGGAATTTAGTCAAAAGTAAAATAACAGACAAGACCAAAGCCATTATTCTAACAACGCCACACAATCCAACTGGAAAGTGCTTTACTCAAAATAATATAAATTCACTTGCTGCAATCACCAAAAACACAGGTATATTTATTATTTCTGATGAAGTTTATGAACATATAATTTTTGATGGAAGAAAACATTGGTCGCCATCCATGCATCCAGAATTGAAGGAAAGAACTTTTGTATGTGGCTCATTTGGAAAGACTTTTCATACTACTGGTTGGAAGTTAGGTTATTGTCTAGCACCAAAAGAATTAACGGCTGAGTTTCGTAAAGCCCACCAATGGATTACTTTCTCATGCCCAACTCCATTTCAATATGCCTTTGCCGATTTCTTAAAAGAGCCTGATAATTATTTATCAGTCACACAGTTTTACCAAGAAAAACGTGATAAATTCAATAATTGGTTAAAACCTTCAAGATTTGACTGGATACCCGCAGAAGGAAGCTTTTTTCAAATGGTTTCTTACAAGAAAATTACCGATGAGCCTGATTATGATTTAGCTATTAAATGGACTAAAGAAATTGGTGTAGCATCAATTCCTATTTCGGTATTTTATTCGGAGAAAATTGACAATAAAATTTTAAGATTCTGTTTTGCTAAAGATGATGAAATGCTTGAAAAAGCGGCCGAAAAATTATGTAAACTCTGATTTTTATTATGGATATTTCGGCAGTTGAAACATATATATTTGATAAACTAAGACAAAATCTTTCACCGACTTTGTTTTATCATGGCATTAATCACACGATTGATGTAGTTAATGCTGCTCAGTCCATTGCCACTAATGAGGGGATTAATGACGAAATTTTGTTAAAACTAATAAAAACGGCAGCCTTATTTCATGATTTAGGCTTTATATGTTCATACAGAGGGCACGAACATGAAAGTTGTAGAATCGCTCAATTAATTCTACCTCAATTTGGATATACGCCTGAACAAATTGATATTATTATTGGAATGATTATGGCTACAAAAATTCCACAATCTCCCAAAACTATATTAGAGAAGATATTGGCCGATGCTGACCTTGACTATCTCGGTAGAGAAGATTATGAACCTACTTCTGAATTATTATTCCAAGAATTGAAGCAAAGAGAAATGCTTAGAAGTAAGGAGGAGTGGGTAAAAATGCAGGTGGATTTTTTAGAAAAACACCAATATTGGACCAAATCAAGCAATGAATTAAGAAATAGCACTAAATATGCCCGACTTAAGTCTTTAAAATCGCTCTTAAACAAAAAAGGGGATTCGTAATTTAATACGAATCCCCTTTTTTGATTGATAAATAAACAATTATAATTTCATTATTTTGAAAATCTTATTGGGTTGAATTAACAAAGATTTCCCTACTTCATACCAAAGCTCATCTCCTGCATTCACAAATAAGCCCTTGTGAACTGGCTTTTTTCCATGAGCAAAATCTGCTTCAAATTCACCTGAAAACGTATTCTTTAAAATAAAATTCAATTCATCCCAAGGTAAGATTTTGTTTTCTTTGGTATTTTGAACTAAATCATTTTTAAATATTTGAAGTTTCCGCTCAACAAAAGAAGCTGAAACGATTACTTCTGTATTTTCAGCACCCTGATACTTCAAATAAGTAATTTTTAAGGATGCCTCTTTACCTGCTTTCTCAAAGACTGCTTGTTGAAGTTCTTCAATTAAATACTTAAATGCATCGGTACTTTTTGGATAGAAAGTTTTACCCTCAAATTCAACTTGCCAAAAATCTTGATGAGGCTCTAAAGATTTGATATTTAATTCATTAGCAGTTTTTAAATTACCTAAAACAACGTCAGACCATACATTTGGGAGGTTACCTTGCCAAGAAAAATCATCATTTAAGGTAAATCCATCCTCCAATAAATCTTCTTCTGATAAATCTTCACGGTCGAGATATGTCAATTCAAAACTTAATTCTAAGTCTTTATTTTGCTCAATATTTCCATTAATTTCAATCGCATGAGCAAAAGGAGCTGGAATATTCTCAGCCGTTTGATATTTGAGGGAGAACGTAGGCATTTATCGTTTTAATTTTATCAATTTTTCCGGTTGGAGTTTCAATTAATTTTTCTACAAAAAATACTTCTTTTGGAGCTTCAAATTTAGGCAATATTTCTTTGAATGCCTGCAAAATATCTACCTTAAGAGCATCATCTTTACTTGGAAATTGCTTATTGGGTTCTTTCTCCAAGACAAAAATTAATCTTTCACCTAATTTTTCATCAGGTAAACTAAATACAAAATACCTATTTAAGACTTTTTCAGGTTCTTGAATTCTTTTTAATACAAGTTCGGCCACTTTATCAATTTTTTCTAATTGAATCTTTACCCCCCCACTATTGATGACATTATCAATTCTACCATGCAAGATAAAACTACTTCCATTGATTATTTCTGCAACATCATTGGTTGTAATCCATTCATTATTAGTCGTTTTCGACTTAATCATTAAGCAATTTTCATCGTTGAGTTGAATATCAACGCCATCTAAAGTATTGAAGAAATCATCTTTTTCAGAGCCATTTATTCTTTTAATGGCTACATGAGTAATGGTCTCAGTCATCCCATAGGTTACATATACTGGTGGGAAAAGCATTTGAACTTTTTCAAGAATGTGCTCATTGACTGCTGCCCCGCCGATAATGATAGCTTTTGCAGAATTTAAAATTTCTGTAAAAATTGGTTTGCTTTCGAGTAGAGTTTGAATTTGTAAAGGAACAAATGCAAAGAAATTTCTACCACGATTAGATTTTAAAATATACAAATGCTTTTCAATCGTCTCAAACGGATTTGAACTTGGCTCAACAACTACCAAATCCATTCCGATTTCAAATGCTCGAACGAGCATCATCATCCCTGCTATATAATCGATGTTTAAACAACAAAAAGCCGTATCTCCCTCTTCTAAATCAAAAGCTTTGGCAGTCATTTTCACCGAATCAATCATTTGTTTACGGTGAAGAGTAATTTTTTTGGGGGTTCCAGTCGAACCCGAGGTATGCACTTCAAAAGTTTCTTGACCAGATTCCCAAGCCTTTTTGAATTTTAATACTTTTTCGTAATATGGATTATTTGGTAGCGTATTGATGTGCGTACCATCTCTTTCTAAAAAAATCATAATTAAAATAAAAATCCCTTCTCATTAGTAAAACGAGAAGGGTTGAATAAATATTTTGCTACACAAAGTTAAGCAAAAACTCTCAGAGTATTATTAGTTGCATCGAAAGAAGTGTTAAATCGAGTAAGAGCTAAAGAAGCAGGTCCTTTGGTAACAGCTCCAGTTGAAGAAAATGTTGAGCCATGATTAGGACAATAAAAATCATTTGAAGACGAACGATAGTTTATTGTAGTCTGTTCATGCGTACATCTTGAATCAACTGCAAGAAAAGTACCGTTTGTATCATTTACACGAGCAATAATTACATTTTGTGCTTTGATTACTAAGTAATTACCTTTAGTTTTCAAAGCCGCATTGGCTGCGTCATTGAGATTTATTGTAAAATCGACTTTACCTGTTGTATTTGTTGGATTAGGGTCTGGAATATCTCCACCATCCCCGCAAGATTGAAGACAATTCATGAGCATGATTGCCCCAAAGCTAAGGCCAACTTGTTTCATAAACTCTTTTCTATCAATTGTTTGATTAGTTTTGTTCTGTTCTATAGAATTGATTGTGTCGATGTTTGTGTTCGAAGTTTCGTTCATAATATTATTAAATTTTAGGAGATTAGTACATTGCAAATCATTCAAAAGTATTCAATTAATTAAACAATTACAATATTATATTGTTGTAAAATAAATACGTAAAATTTGGAAAAGAGTTGAGTATTTAGATAATATTTTTATTTATTCTTTATTTTACAGTTATTTTATCCATTATATTTGCAAATAATAGATTATTTATCAAATTTTATTTGATATTTCAAAATTTTAAATCATTCATGGAAAAGAATCCAATAGACAAAATAAAGGTCGCTGAAAATCCAGGATTATTAGAATACGCTCATAACGCTGCCAGTGCTGTTATCCGACCAGAGGATATGGGAAAAGTGAAAGGTAAGGCACAATTGGCCATGCGTCAGCAAACCCACGACCAAATTAATAAGATTTACAAGCAAATTGAATTACTAGCCCAGCAAGCCAAAGAAGTTCAAAATCGAATTGAAATATCCGAAAGAATTTATGATGCTATTATTGGATTTGAGCCAATCATTGGCCATGTATATTATCTGTATGAGAAAAAAGATGGAACTGATTTGCTTTCAATGGTAGCACCACATGAATGGGGAAGAAAATTTCCTTATAACCAATTTTTGGCGAAAGTATTTCTTTTAGCTGATCATACTTGGAAAGTAGAATTTTTCAATGACGATAATAGAGCAGGAACCATTGATTTAGATGAAATGGCATAAATGTAAAAAAGCGAGTTTTACTCGCTTTTTTACTAAATTAAAACTAAATACTCTCCGATTTGCTAACATTTTTATTGTTATCTTCAGCGTGCCGGTCAATGAGTTTATTGATTGGGTCAATACCTGCCTTAGAAGGTATTTGATTCACAATAATTTTAAAAATATTATCCTTTTTCGTGATTTTTCTCTTCTCTAAGAATAATAATTTATCTTCACCTTTTTCGTCTTTTCCATAAACGCCAATATCAATCCAGTCATTTATCGGAATAGCTTTTTCATTGCCCGAACTATCAGCTCTGAATTTTTCACTTTTTGTATTGAGTGTTACCTCATATGTTTTATTTTTCAATTCCTTGTAGGTTACACTTTCCGTTTTATTTTCAAAAAGTGTAATCGTCTCAAACATATCGTGAATAATATATTTCAACGAATCAGGTGTTTGCTCTTTGAAATATTTTAGCAAATCATTACTTGTAGGATAACGCTTATTCTTAGAATCTGGCCCCGGATATTGCCATTCTGCCAAGAAATTTCTTAAAGCTAAATTTACCTTTTCTTCGCCAATATAATCTTGAAGGGCATACATCACCACAGAACCTTTTCGATAATGAATGTACCCTTGTCTTTCAACCATATTTAGGGGTTGTTCTTTTTTTCTTTCGCTTGAACGCCCTCTTAGATAGCTATTTAACTCATATTTCAAAAACTTCTGCATTAATTCTGGCTTTATAGCATGTTTCATAACCATTAAAGCAGAATACTGAGCTTGTGTTTCTGAAAGCATTGCATTGCCTTTGACATTTGCCTCCGCTGCTTGGTGCCCCCACCATTGATGTCCCAATTCGTGGGCTGTTACGTAGAAAGGCATATCTAAATCTTCCTCCGGGTCTGAAACCTTCTGAATAAAGCCAATTCCCTCTGAGAATGGAACTGTATTGGCAAATGACTGTGCAAATTCTGCATATCGAGGGAACTCCATAATTCTCATCTGACGATATTGATATGGTGTGAAGTTTTTAGAGAAATAATCAAATGAAGCCTTCATTGAAGTCATCATTTTTTCAAGGTTATATTCATGCCCTTTATTATAGTAAATTTCAAGGTTGACATTCCTCCATTTATCTTTCTTTACTTCATATCGTGCTGAAACAATAGAATAAAAATTACACATAGGTACATCCATTTTATAATGGAAGTACTTGCGATTACTTACTTCCCAAGATTTTTGAAGATAGCCAGGAGCAATAGCAATTTGGTCTTTTTCTGTACCAATAACCATTTCAAAACGAATGTAATCGGCATCATCACCAAATAAACTTTGAGATAGTCCAATCGAATCATTTTGTTCCATCATACGTTCTTTTTCGGGCAATTTATGTTTTCTTCTTGTATCATCATCATCAATTTCATAATTATCATTATAACCAATTGTTGGGAAATAAAGATTATTGAAGAAAGTCCCATTATAAACAACATCCGTATTTGATTGCCCTGCCACAAAGCCGTTTGTCTCAAACTTAGTTTTAAATGACATTTTGACAGAGTCTTTCGGTGCTAAGGGTTTATTTAAGGTATAAATTACATAACCGAATTTATCGTATTGTTTATTGGCTTTAGCACCACCTTCAAAACTAAGCGTTTCAAGTTTCATTTTGTGTCTTACGTCATTTTGAATATGCACATCTGAAATAACTTTATCAGTTTTGTTCTTTAACCAAAAATAACCTTCCGCAATAAAATCTCTTGAACTTGGATAAATTTCAACTTTTAGATTTACATCAACTATTTTAGGTTGAGCGAGTTTTTCGAATTTTTTTAGCGTTTTTTCATATTGTACTTGTTTTTCTTCGGCCGCTTCTCTTGATTCATATTTATTAATCTGATTAGTATTATAGAAAACATAACACCCTGTTCCGATAAATGCTAGTAATACAAAAATTCCAAGTGTTAGAACGGGTCTTGTAAGCCTAAGTTTTCCAACTTTCAATCGAGTTTTTAGAATTGCCTCCGAACCTCTAACCGAGAGCACCACCGATACAATAAACAGTGCAATTACAAACATTAACCAATATAATTTAAGCCAAGAGAAGGTTTGGAAAAAATGGCCGTATTTATTCATGTCTGAATAATCGCGTAAACTACCACTTCCAAACATCAACAATGGATGCTGAATGCCCGCAGCCCCTAAAAAGAAGGTTGTTAAGAAAAATACAAACATCATGGCAAATCCAATAAATTTATTGTTGGCCATAACTTGTACAAAAAATGAGAGTAAAGTATATAGAATTAAAAAGGCTAAAGTACTGGTAAATAGCGTTTTAAAGTAAAGTAATATTTCAAAATTATAATATCCGTGGGCAGCTTGAACCAAAATTCCTGATAAAATAAGAATCAATAGTAAACCGATATAAACTAATAACATTCCAATAAATTTAGCCATTAAATTTACCCAATCCAAAACTGGTGTTGCATCAATAATGAGGTGCATGTTTGTTACCCGCTCTTTCCAAATCAATTCACCTGAATAAAATACCGAAATAATCAAAAAATACATATCAAAGCCGTTCAATAAACCCAAAACATTTGCTGTAATTGGATAAGAACTTGTGCCATACATTTTTTGAAAATAAAATGAACTAACGCATAAATCAACTAAACCAACAAAAACAATAGCAATAAATGGCACTTCTCTAATCACCATTTTGAAGTAAAAAATGGCTTGTTTCCAGAGTTGTATAATATTGGTTCTAAATCCTAAAAATTGATGCACCGATGGAATCGTAACTAATTCTGGGGAAATTTTCGATTTTTCTTCTGACTTATTTTTTTTCTTGAATAAGCTACTTCTAACAACATTGAAACTAAACGAAAAATAAGTAATAATTAGAACAATGATGGCAAATCCTATCCAAGCAAGCCGATTCCAAATTAAGATTCCTTCCAAAGGCACAATTTGACTGTTTTTCTGAGCTGGTGTCCAATATTCTGTAAAAATACTAAAGGCACGAACCCCAAATGGGTCAAGCATGGCCGATAATGTCTTATTATCAATATCTTGCAATAAAGTATCTGATACCTGATACAACACAAATAAAATAATTCCCTGCGTATAAATAACAATAGTTGACCGACTCAAAGCACCTGCCGCAAAGAAAATAGCTCCTTGGATGAATAAATTGGAAAGCCCCCAAACTATAAATGGTTGGAAATATGCCCAAGCGTCAAAGGCAAGCATTGTTTTTTCTTTCCAAGATGGATTCCATGGTAAAAACTTACCGATTGAAAAGCCAAACATAAAGGCCATCCAAATTGAACAATAGATAAGAGCTAAAACAATATATGAACCTATGAATCGTCCAAATAAATAATCAAATTTCGACATTGTCGTGCTGAACATCAACGACTCTGTTTTGTGCTCGAAATCACGAAGAACAGCCACACCCATAATTGCAGAGCAAATAAAAGTGAAGAAAAAGGTCATGATGATGGTCATGAAAGCCAAATTAAAAGGAGAATTTTCTTTAATCTGGCCTCCCGCAACGCCTCCAATAGTTACATATTTTGAAGTTACTGCTGCAAAACAAAGGATAAAAAGAATTGCAAAATAAATATATGTAGCTGGTCGATTTTTTCTGTATGAAAACTCGAACCTTAAAACTTCTTTTAACATAAGTGATTATCAGATTAATGGTTAGCGAAAATTTTTGAAAAATAAACATCTTCTAAATCACCCTCGATTGGAGTAAAAGTTCCATCAGGGTTAGTTTCTGATAATACGTGAATGATTGGATTTCCTCCAATTAATTTTTCTGAAATGACAGAAAAGTTATTTTTAAAATCTATTAACTCATTTTTTGCTATACGTTTTTCCCAAATTTTGCCTGTCAGATCTCCTAAGGCTTCATCAGGACTACCTTTAAATAATACTTCACCTTTATTGAAAATAGCCATATCTGAGCATAACTCTTTCACATCTTCAACAATGTGCGTAGAAAGAATCACAACTGTATTTTCGCCTAATTCAGATAATAAATTGAGAAATCTGTTCCTTTCTGCTGGGTCTAAACCAGCGGTAGGCTCATCAACAATGATTAGTTGCGGATTGGCAAGCAAAGCTTGAGCAATTCCAAATCTTTGCTTCATACCTCCAGAATATCCACCTAAGTTTTTCTTTCTTGCTTCCCAAAGATTGGTTTTTTGCAAAAGAGCCTCCACCACTTCTTTTCTTTCTTTAGCATTAGTAATACCCTTCAACACGGCAATATGATTCAGTAAAGTCAAGGCATCGACTTTCGGATAAACCCCAAACTCTTGTGGTAAATAGCCTAAAGTCTTTCTAACTTCATCTTTTTGTGTGAGAACATTAATATCACCTAGAAAAATCGAGCCACTATCAGGTTCTTGTAGTGTAGCTATTGTTCGCATCAAGGAAGATTTTCCTGCCCCATTTGGGCCAAGCAAACCAAACATTCCTTGGTTAATGGTAAGATTTACATTTTTTAGAGCGTTTACTCCGTTGCTGTAAGTTTTGTTTAGATTGGAGATAACTAATTGCATAGGGTAGTTTTATTAGGTTTTTAATTATCTACTAAATTAAAAATTTAAACTACTTTAAACAATTAATTGGGATAAATGGACTTAAGTTTGTGTTGAAGTAATTATTTGGTGTGACAAAAAAAATAGCGAGCCGATAAACAGCTCGCTATATCTATTAGCAGAAAACATTGATTACTGACCACGCAATGCACGAGGGATAGAGATAAATGCTACTGGATTGCTCGCAGCTTCAAGAATCTTAACGCCTTCGATTGGTGTGATAGCACCAACTTTCACAGATTTACCTAAATCTAAATCTTTGATATCAATATTGATGTAATCAGGAATATGTTGAGCTGGGCCTTGAACACGTAATTTACGCATTTTTTGAACCAATTTACCCCCTTTCTTTTGTCCTTCTGAAGGACCGTGTAATTTGATAGGCACAGCCACCTTAATAACCTTATCAGGAGTGATTTCTAAGAAATCAGCGTGTGTGATTTGGTCATTAGTTGGGTGAAATTGCGTATCTTGTAAAATTGCTGTATAAACTTTTCCTTCGATGTTGATAGTTACTTCATATACATCTGGAGTAAATAACAATGGACGGAATAAGTAAATTGGAGCATAGAAAGAAACTTGTTCTGCACCACCGTAAATAACACATGGTACCATTCCTTCATTACGTAATTCTTGCGACGCACTGCGACCGAGATTCGCTCTGTTATACCCTACAATCTCTGCTTTTTTCATTTTGTTCTTTACATTTGCTTCCAATCAAATGGCCTATTTTAATTGTGAATAACTGCTTATTGGAAGTTTATCTTTGCAGACTAAGCAGTATTGGATTGATTAAAATCCTAAATTTTGCTGAGAATTTATAAATAATGTGCTAATAGAACCATTATCACGGATTCGTCCAATTGCTTTGCCAAATAGTTCGGCAACCGAAAGAACCTTAATTTTATCATTATGGTAACGCAATGGAATGGAGTCAGTTACCACTAATTCTGTCAAAACTGAATTTGAAATATTTTCATTAGCTTTACCTGAAAGAACTGGGTGCGTACAAAATGCACGAACCGAATTCGCTCCTCTGTCCATAATTAATTGAGCAGCTTTACACATGGTTCCACCCGTATCAATTAAGTCATCAACCAAAACAACATTGGCACCTTCTACATCACCAATCAATTGCATTGAAGCAATTTCATTGGCTTTCTTGCGGTGCTTATCACAGATTACGATATCTGCATCAAAATAAGAAGCAAACTTACGGCATCGAGCTACACCTCCTACGTCAGGCGATGCAAATTTGATATTTTCTAAATTCTGACTCTTCAAATACGGTACAAATACAGAAGTACCTTCAAGATGGTCAACAGGAATATCAAAAAAACCTTGAATTTGGCCTGCGTGCAAATCCATCGTCATCACTCGGTCTGCTCCTGCAGCGGTAAGCATATTAGCAATTAATTTTGCTGTAATGCCAACTCTTGGTTTATCTTTTCGGTCTTGGCGTGCGTAACCAAAATAAGGAATCACGGCACAAACGTAGTGAGCAGAAGCTCGGCGAGCGGCATCAATGAGCATTAAGAGCTCCATGATGTTATCGCTTGGTGGAAATGTTGACTGAACTATGAATACATCGCAACCACGAACCGACTCATCATAACTCACTGAAATTTCACTATCGGCAAATCGGTTGATGCTTACCCCACCCAAATCTTTGCCATAATAATCTGCTACTCGGTTAGCCAAATACTTAGATGACGTTCCCGAAAAAATCTTAACTTCTGCCATGTCTTGATTATGTCTCGAAAAGAAAGTGCAAAGGTACGGTTTTTGCTCAAAAAAACATAAGTGAGCTTGAATATTTTCTAAAATTTTACATAGATTTGCGATATTCATGGATTAAACTATTCAGAGCCATGACCAACAAAAGACTAAAACTGATGCAATTGTCGTTAGTGGACGAAGTTCCAGAATTGAATAAAATTTTCTTTTTAGATGTTTTTGCCGAATCTTACTTTGATACAAGCAAAAAACGAATGCGGTTGAGCACTATCAATGGCCAGAATATCCCGTGTGATTTGAAAGTTAGTTGTCCTTCAAAATTAGTTTCAAATTATCCGGAAGGAACTATATTCAAGCTTGATGCTCGATTAGTACGCAAAGGTGAGGACCGAAAACCATACTTTGTAGCTGTTAATAGAAATAATCTTCAAAGAGCACTTGAGTTTTTTGACTATAATCTTAAAATTCAAAATGGGTTTGATTATGTTTTCCCAAAAAAGAAAGATAAGAAAGCTAAATAGTTTTCGCATCTAATTCAAAAAAACTATCATCAACCATAACACTTCATGAAAAAACTTTTCGTTTGGATTCTTCTTTTATTTGTAATACTCAAGATAGGCGGTTTGGGTGCCCTATTGAGTATGCAAAGAGAATTAGCCAAAAGAGAGATAAGAAGCTATATAAATCAAGATAAACAACTAGAAAAAATAACCTTAATTGAAGGTAATTTACAGAATCTTGCAAAAATTGAATGGGAAGAAGACGAAAAAGAGTTTTGGTATAATGGAAAGCTTTATGATATTGTTGAAATAAAAACCATAAATAAAACAAAATATTATTATTGCATTTCTGATGAAAATGAAGAGCAAATCATTGCTCAAATCAAAAAACTCATTGATGATAATCATGAAAGAAATCCTTTGCGTTCAACCTCAAAACTGATAATTTCTTTTCTTTTGCTACCTGCTATTCTATCCTACTTTGAATTTCCTAATAGAATAATATTTGTAGAAATAATACTTTCAAAATTTCCCACACTCAACTGCACTTACAGCTATTTATTTGCGGCAAAACTATTCTCTCCCCCGAAATTTTCGATTCAATAAAGTTCATTCTTTCTACAATACATATTTTGTATTGGCAAAAACTATTCTGGTTAAACTACCAGAGTACAAAATTCTATTGAATAAACTAAAAACTAAATTTCATGAGAAAACTGTCTATCATTCTTATTATTATAAACATATCTTTAAATTTATTTGCCCAAGAAACACCTAAAGCTCTCGAAGAAGTTATTGTGAAGGAAAAACGCAAAACAGCGAAAGAAAGAGGTGAATTTAAGCGACACGCACAAAGTGTTGAAGCTCTAAATGAAGAAGAACTCAATCGAAATAACCCAGCATTTATTGAGCAAAGCCTTGGTACGATGGCAGGTGTACAAGTTGATAAACGTACACAATTGGGTGGACAAAGAATTGTGATTCGTGGCTACGGAAATGACCAAAAATTTAATAACTGGGGTGTAAAAGCTTATTACAATGGTATTCCATTAACAACGGCTGACGGTGTAACAATCTTAGATGATGTTGATTTTGCAACTGTCAATAATATAGAAGTTGTGAAAGGGCCAGCCGCAACCATGTATGGCGGTGGTGTTGGTGGCGTGGCACGCTTTTATTTAAGACCATTAGAAGATAAAGGCGTTACTTTGACCGAAAAAACTGCTGTAGGTTCATTTGGATTGTTTCAATCAAATACAAGAATTGATGTAGTA
Source organism: Emticicia oligotrophica DSM 17448 (assembly GCF_000263195.1). Taxonomy (GTDB): domain Bacteria; phylum Bacteroidota; class Bacteroidia; order Cytophagales; family Spirosomataceae; genus Emticicia; species Emticicia oligotrophica. The sequence continues at coordinate 4,405,363 of NC_018748.1, read as the reverse complement.
AACGATAGTTCGGCTATGTTTCTAAACTATGGTCATTTACAATCAAATGGCTATCGTCCAAGGGGGAATAGCTTAAAAAACCTATTAACCTTTATGGGTGAATTCAAACTTTCAAAGAAACAGACCATTATAGCATACATGAGCCATAATTATTCTCATGAAGGGGTAACAGGCCAAATTTCTTATGCTGATTACTATGGAGGTATCGACAATGGCAATCAAGCTTATGCCAAGAAAAATGCTAGAAATAATATCACTGCCACAAGGTTTGCTTTAACCCATCAATATGCATTTACGCCTAAGTTTAGTAATAATACCTCCGTATTTTATTCTAATCAGGATTTTAAAAGAGTAGCTGCTGGAGCAGACGAAAACAGTATGAATCCAAATTTTGGTTTAAGGTCAGTCTTTAGCATTAAAAGTAACTTAGGCCAAGACATCACCAATGATTTGAATCTTGGTACTGAATTGCAAGAATCACGTTCTTTAATTTCAAATTATCGTTTTTTAGGAACGGATGATGCTAACCCATTAAAAGTACAAGATATTTCGAAAGGTTCTTATTTCAAATATAAAACCAATCAAAACTCATTCTTTGCACATAATCGTACAACATTTAGCAAATATGATTTAGCCTTGATTTTAGGTTTAAGTGCCAATAAAATTTCCTACGAAAGAATTGACCTACTTGCTCCACTCGGCTTGGTTACAGGTTATAACAAAGATTTATCGTTTACAAAAAACTTTACAACATCTTATAATCCACATATTGCTTTACAAAAAAATATTGGCAAGCAAATTGTCAACTTAAGTTATAGTGAAGGTTATAATGCCCCAACCGCCACAACAGCTTTTATCGGTACAATCAACAAAGCCAATGATGAGCTTTTGCCTGAAAAAGCAAGAATGTGGGATTTAGGAATACAAGGTTTACTAGCAGGAAGCAGGTTAGATTATCAAGTTTCTTTATTTAGTATTGAAATTTCTAACAAGCTCACGCAATTATCAGGTGTATTGCCTAGTGGTGGAACTTACACGTATTTTGCCAATACTGGTAATCAATTAAATAAAGGGTTAGAATTAAGTTTAGGCTATTTGGTTGTCCCTAGTCAAGGAAATGGATTTATAAAGAAAATCGAACCTTTTATGAATCTTTCTAGCTATAACTTTAAATACCAAGATTTTACCACAAGATTTGGTGGTGGTTTGGTTGATTATTCAGGAAAACAAGTGGTGGGTGTGCCTAAAACCAAATATACCATTGGGTTGGATATTGTGACAAAAGCTGGTTTATACATGAATAATACCTATAATTATATGGGAGAAGTTTACACCGACTTTGCTAACACAAATTTGGTTAAAAGCTTTTCATTATTAAATAGCAAAGTGGGATACAAATACAGCAAACCTAAATTCGACTTTGACGTATATATTGCCAGTAACAACTTAACGAATCAAGTAAATTATACATTCTTGTTTTTAGGAAACAATATCAATGATTCAGACCCCGGTAGTGGCTACCCAACAGGTGTTGCTACCGATGTGAACCCTGGCCCTAGTAAAGCATATTATTTTGGTGGTGTAAATATTAGATATAAATTCTGATATTTTCTAAATTCAAACTAATAAAACAAATTTACAGCGTTATCACTTGAAATTTACGTCTTAGTTAAAAGCACATCTAAACGTAAATTTTCCGTGATAACGTACATAACTGAAATTTACTTCAACCCATTAACACGAAAGACGCTATTGAACTCAAATAGTTTAATGGAAATCGTAGAAGGCTGCCTAAATGGCAAAGAAAGTGCTATGAAGAAATTCTATGAGCATTTTCATGGCTTTGCTTTGTCTGTTTGCATGAGTTATTGTGATAATCGAGATGATGCACTAGAAATAATGAACGACGGTTTTCTGAAGGTTTTCAAAAGTTTAGACAAAGTAGAAAGTATCGAACGCCTTAAACCTTGGATTCGCCGCATAATGATTAATGTTGCCATAGACCATTTTAGAAGAAACATAAAAAATCAGACTACATCATTACCCGAAAATATTATAGAGACAAATTTTGGAGATACATCAATATATGCCAAACTAACGTCGGAAGATATTATGAATGCGGTACAAAGTTTACCGACTAACTATCGCTTAGTTTTTAATTTGTATGCGGTCGAGGGCTATTCACACAAAGAAATTGGTGAAATGCTCAAAATGGCCGAAAGCACCTCGCGAGCTAATTTATCATTAGCAAATGGATTATTACGTGAAAAACTAAGAAAAATGCTTTGACAATGCAAGACGAACAAAATTTTCATCGATTTATTAAGGATAAACTTGAAGAGTATGTTCCTGAGAAATCTCCAGATGATTGGAAAAAGATGAGCCGTAAGCTCTTTATTAGAAAAACGTTACGATTCCTCTACCCTACTTTTGGACTACTCATTTTCTCTTTGGTTTATGTTCTTGTAAGCGAAACACCTATTGTTGAGTTTTATATGAATAGTAAACCCATATCACTGGAAATAATTCCTAGTGAAGATACAAAGACCATAAGTAAATCTACGGAGAAGAAGAGTCAAAATACTAAGTCAAATATTGAAGAAACTAAAGATGAAAGCATTGCCGAACTGAAAGGAAGTCCTGTTTTTCCAGAACTTTACAACGAAACAAAAGAATTCGATGAAACAGCTGAAACAGAGATAAAACTCAGCAAAATAACAAACAAAAGGCTCCTTTTTCAGAATAATTATGCCAATGACTTAGCTGAAAGAGAAATTAGGTTCATGTCTGCGAGTGCCGTTTCGATGAGTGATAAAATCTCAAGAGTTCGTGAATTAGGTAAAACTTATGAGCAAACTTCCTATGATGCACTCGATAGAAATATTGATAAATGGAAAAATATTGTCATCGTTTGTGATATTACATCAAGCATGTTTCCATACACCACCCAAGTTTTTGATTGGATGAATGAAAACGCCGAAAATACTTCAATCAAAGGTATAGTTTTCTTCACCGATTGTGATAGCCTTGGCCGTCAAACTCGTGGTCGTTTACCGGGAAAAATGTTTACTGTGAGAAGTAAAGATGAGTTAGTATTATGGGATACGATGTTTGCAGCCATCAATAATACTGAAAATAATAAGGATAAACCTGAAAACAATATTGAAGCACTATTGTATGCTCAAAAGAATTTTCCAGATGTTGATGAAATAGTCATGATTGCCGATAATAGCAGTGAAGTAAAAGATATGAAACTGCTTTCGAAAGTGAAGAAAAAAGTTCACATTATTCTTTGTGGAGAAACCTACCGTAAGAATTTGGCATTTCAAGAAGATTATATTGATATTGCTAAAAAGACCAATGGCACTATCCATACCCTTGAAGATGACATAGACAATATCACAAAAATGAAAGATATGAGTGTGGTAAGGGTGGGAAATATCTATTTCAGATTCCAAAAGGGCAAGTTTTATACAACAAAGTTCTTAACTAGACCTAAAAAGAATTAATTAGTTGAAGTCTTCCAAATTATTTCTATCACCTCTTCAGCAGTAAGTACTGTTGTTTGTTTGATAGATGTATTTCTTTTCAATGAAACTAAATTATATTTAGCTTTCAAAGATTCTTGATTTAATACATGTGCTTCGTCTTTTTTATGAAATAATACAACCATTTCCCCTGCAGACACAGGAATTTCGACTTGTTTTTCGTTTTCGTTAACTTCTACAATTCTAGGCGATTTATCATTAAAACTTTTCTTGGCTAATAAATTTAAAGCCTTTTTCGCATTGGGAACGCCATACCCAATAAAATTATTCCCAAAAGGATACAAACTTGCAGATTTTTGTAAAATTTCTCGTAATTCTCTATTATCTAAATCAGGTTGCTCTTGTAATAAACAAGCAACAAAACCAGTGATAACAGGAGCAGCTAAAGACGTACCAAACAAGGAAAAACACGAAACATTAGGTTTCAAGTAAGATAAAAATTCTGGACCTATACTGCTATAGCCCATTTTCATACTGATTTCATTAGTAGCACCCACGGCAATGACCCCATCAACATCAGCGGGTGTAGAGATAATCTTCCAAGAATTATCATCGCCCTCATTTCCAGCCGAAACTACCAATATTATTCCTTTTTCATCTACAGCCATTTTCGCAGCTTTCGCAATCACACTTGTCTTACCATCCATTTGTTCGGGAGTATAACTTTCTTTAGGATTCGTAAATCCTTTTGCATACCCAAGCGACGTATTAATTAATCTAACTCCCAAACTATCCATCCACTCCATTGCTGCCAACCAATTATCTTCTTCCCTTCTAAATTCTCGATTTCCGCTGTCAGTTCTGGCAAGGTAAAAGTTTGCGTTTGTTGCCAATCCAACTTGTATTTTTTCTTTGAAACTACGTCCTGTTATGGCATTTAAAACTTCAGTTCCATGAAAATCCGAAACGGTTTCTCGTTCTCCAAAATAATCTTTTTTCTTGGGATTGACGTAATCTTTCACTCCTAAAATCTGATTTCTCTCGAATAAATGCTTTAGCATTTGACTATCATTTGCTCCAAAAAAACCAGCATCTATAACGCCAATTAATACACCTTCACCACTGAGCCCTGCATTTAAAAAGTGTTCGATTCCAACTTGTTTCATGGCAAAATCAACACGGATATCTTCTTCATTTACACTAGTGGGTTTGGGTTTATCTATAGTCAGCAAATCGAACTTACTAATTGGGATAATTTCTTTAACAAAACCTAGTCGAACCACCCAATCAAGTTGATGAGTTGGAATTACGGCAGAAACGGCATTCAACCATTTTGACTTTTGAAGTACTTTAATATCATTATCTTGTAGCTTGCTCAGATAATCATTATTGATGGGTAAATCAGACCATTGTGATTCTTTAAGGCCTAATTTTCTTCGATTTTCTTTGGTTTTTGTAGAAATGGCAGGTTCAGACTTTAAATTTTTATCTTTCAGTACAATCCAATACTTGTTATCCTGTGCTAAAAGCTGTGCTTCAAACGCTAAGAAAATAATTATGAGAGATAAAATTTGTCTGATTCTGGCCATTAGTATTTATTAATTTTTAATTTCGCAAATATTCTAAAAATTCTATATAAAAAAAGGAAATGCGTTACGAAAAAATTGATTCGCAACTCTTTATTTCAAATCGTCAAAGGCTGAAAGACTTGTTAAAACCGAATTCAATGGTAATACTTCAATCAAACGATGTGCTACCAACAAATGCAGATGGGACATTTGGATTTCGCCAAAACAACGATATTTTTTATTTGACAGGTATTGACCAAGAAGAAACCTTATTGATATTGTTCCCTGATTTTCCAGATGAAAAATTTAGAGAGGTTTTGTTAATACGTGAAACAAGTGAATATTTAAAGATATGGGAAGGAGAAAAATTATCAAAAAGACAAGCAAATGAGGTTTCGGGCATAGAAAAAGTTTTGTGGACAAGCAATTTCGAAACTCTATTACGTAAACTAATTTTCTTAGCCGAGCACGTTTACTTAAATTTGAATGAACACGATGGTGGAAATTGGGAATTCGAAACGCGTGAAAGAAGATTCATCAAAGAATTTAAGGAGAAATTCCCTTTGCATCGAATCGAGCGTTTTGCTCCATTAATGCATCAATTAAGGGTTATCAAACAACCTATCGAAATTGAATTAATCAAAAAAGCCATTCAAATTACTCACAAAGGATTCGTTCGAATGGCAAAATATTTGAAACCCAAAATTGCTGAATTTGAATTAGAGGCTGAATTAACCCATGAGTTTTTAATGAACCGTTCTCGTGGTCATGCATTTCAACCAATTATTGCTTCTGGAGAAAATGCGTGTGTTCTTCATTATGTTTCAAATAATCAGATTTGTGAGGATAATGAATTAGTATTGATGGATTTTGGAGCCGAATATGCAAATTATAATGCTGATATTACACGTTGTCTGCCTGTAAATGGAAAGTTTACTTCTAGACAAAAAGAAGTTTATCAAGCTGTTTTAAATGTCATGAAAGCAGCCAAGTCTATGATTATTGCTGGGAATACCATGGAAAATCTCAGGAATAAAGTAGCAAAAGTTATGGAAAGAGAACTTATTGGATTAGGCCTCCTCACCGAAAATGAAGTTGCTAATCAATATGAAGATGCTCCTTTATACAAAAAATACTTTCCACACGGTATCTCTCATCACCTAGGACTCGACGTTCATGATGTTGGAAACAGATATGAACCATTTAAAGTTGGAATGATTTTTACTTGCGAGCCAGGGATTTATATTCCTGAAGAAAAAATTGGGATTCGCCTCGAAAATGATATTTTGATAACAGAAAATGGCAATATTGATTTGATGGAGGGAATTCCGCTTGAAATAGATGAAATAGAAGCCCTAATGTCGAATTAAACAAAACACACATGTATTAAATATAACCACAAAAAATACTTTTAAAATGAATCTTAGGCTCTTAATAATTTTTGCATTTACGACTTTCAATATTATCGCCCAAAGTCCCGACGAAATGATTTTCATGCAAAAAATGAAAATAAAAAAATCTGCTACTAAAGCACAAACTGCCCTTGCAATAGCCAAAAGCTTCATTGGCCAGCCATATAAAGCAGGAACACTTGACGCTCAGCCAGTTGAACAATTAGTTTGCAATCTTCGAGATTTTGATTGTTGGACTTTTGTAGAAAGTGTAACAGCGATGGCATTGACAAAATTCGACGAAAATCAAAGTTATGATAAATTCAATAATTACCTAAAAAATCTACGATATAGAAAGGGAGAAATTAATGGTTATGGTTCAAGGATTCATTATTTCAAGGAATGGATGATTCAAACTGAAGATTACAACATTACTCAAGATATGACACCATTAATCGGGGGCGAAGAAATAAATAAAACAATCAACTTCATGACCTCTCACCGAAATTTGTATTCTAAATTGCTTGATAATAAAGCCTTTGCTGAAGTTGAAAAATCTCAAAAAACAATCAATACATACGATTTTTTCTATATTCCTAAGGAAAAAGTAGCCAAAGTTGAATCAGAAATTCAAGATGGTGATATCATTGGTATTACATCAACAGTGCCGGGTCTTGACTTTAATCATGAGGGTTTTGCCATCAAACAAAATGGTCGTATTCACCTTTTACATGCTTCATACGACCTAAAAAAAGTTATGATTACAACCGAACCTTTAGCTGATTACCTCAATAGAATAAAAAAACACTCAGGAATCACTGTTTTAAGGTTATTGTAATTAATTAACCAAAGCACCATTTTTATAAACATGCTTTACTTTTCTAATGTCTGATATATTTTGAATAGGATTGCCTTCTACAATTAATATATCAGCCATTAGACCTTTCTTTACTCTTCCTACTTCCTTTTCAATATGAAATGCATCTGCATTGATACTTGTAGCAGATTTCAAAGCCTCTGTGCTAGTCATTCCGTATTCCACCAACATTTCTAATTCACGAGCATTATCTCCGTGAGCAAATACGCCAACATCGCCTCCGAAGCAAATTTTCACCCCTGCTTCTATCGCTTGTTTGAAAGAAACCCTTTTCTTTTTAATTCGTTCGGGTTCTTCTTCTATCCCTTTTTTCCAACCCCTATATTGCAAAATAGCATCGCCCGCAGCCAAAGTTGGGCAAAAATAAACACCTTTCTCAACCATCATTTTCCAAATTTCTGGAGTTCCATTATCACCATGCTCGATGGTTTCTACTCCACCTAAAATAGCTCTTCTCATACCTTCAGGCGTTGCAGCATGAGCAACAGTTGGTCTTCCTGCACTCTGAGCGGTTTCTACAATAAGCTTTATTTCTTGAATTGTGAAAGTTGGAGCGGCTTCACCTCTCAATCCCCAACGGTAATCTGCATAAATTTTTATTAAATCTGCCCCTTTTCCAATTTGATTTCTAGTTTTCTTAATTATATCATCATTACCATCAGCTTCTTCTGCTCCTTGTGGTATTTTAATATCTGGTGAAAAATTTCTTGGCCCATAACTTCCAGTTGCGATTAAGGCTTTTGTTGCAATCAACAATTTAGGCCCCAAAATTAAGCCATCTTCAATAGCCTTTTTTAAACCAACATCATCAAATTCTGCACCTTCTGTGCCTAAATCTCTGGCAGTTGTAAAACCAGCTTTTAAAGTTTTTTCAGCATGAACAACAGCCCTCGCAGTTCGATAAGAACGAGCTTCTTTTAAAACTTGGTCATCCCAAGTAACTTCATTGTAAGGGTGTAAAAACAAATGTGTATGACCTTCTATTAAACCTGGTAATAATGTACAGTTTTTAAGTTCTATCACTTTTACATCTTTTAAAACACTTTTATCCAAATTAGAAAAAGAGTCGAAAGCTTCAATTTTATTACCTTTAATTATTACTCCATACTTTTCCCATACTTTCTCGCCATCAAAAACCCTGTCAGGTTTCAGATATAGACTATTTTGAGCGAAAGATTTTTCAAAAAATAAAACAACTAACAATATATAAAATACACGCATTTGTATGAAGATTTTAAGTAATGAATCGAAAATTAGATTTTATTTCTATACTGGAAAAGTCCAATAAGTCCAATTGAGATAAATAACAAGGCCATAACAAGGTGTAAATTAGAGTTATCGTTTGCATAATACTTCATAATTATTAAGAAAATACCGCAAATAATGGCAATATAACTTGAATAATAAGATAGTTTATCTTTGTTCATTATGTTAGGGTTTAAAAGATTTTGACTTAAATATAAGCAAATTTCTCTTTCTTTGTAGTCAATTAAAAATTAATCAATTTTAGCAAATTTCATAAAATAAAATGATTATTGGAATTGGTGGCGTAAGTCGCTCTGGAAAGAGTACCCTAGCTAATTTGTTAGTAACTTATTTTAGAAAAACAGGTAAAAAAGCAATCATCTTTCACCAAGATGATTTTGTATTTCCAGAAACCCAAATTCCCAAAATAAGAAATAAAACCAATTGGGAATCCCCAGAATCCATTGATTTTGAGTTGTATAAAGAAGTTATTGAACTCTTTAGAAGTAGATTTGATGTAGTTATAGCCGAAGGACTTTTTGCTTTTTATGATGATGGCATCAATCAATTATATGATAAAAAGTTTCATGTAAAAATCTCTAAACGTACATTCCTCATTCGAAGGGCAATGGATATCCGATGGGGCTACGAGCCAACTTGGTTTATTGACCATGTTTGGCAATCTTTTCTAAGATTTGGAAAACCCCATAAAGAATTAAAAGGTGTTGTAAATGTAAGTGGTGAAGACGAATTTGATATGGAAAAAGTTATTAAAGAAATCAATCGTTGAAATAATATTCCTTTAATGAATCACAAAAACCAAATTTATATTTCATAAATATCTTCGTACCTTTGCAACTCATTTAAAATTAGTTCCAATGACAATCATTGATGGTAAACTCATTTCTGCTCAAGTTAAATTAGAACTGAAAGAAGAAGTTGAAAAACTGAAAGCCACAGGTGGCAAAACACCCCATTTAGCAGCAATTTTGGTTGGTGATAACGGTGCAAGTGAAACTTATGTTGCAAGTAAAATCAAATCTTGCGAAGAAATTGGTTTCAAATCTACACTTATTCGCCGTGATTCAAGTACTACTGAAGATGAAATTCTAGAAATCATTCAACAATTAAACCAAGATGATGATATTGATGGATTTATCGTACAGCTTCCATTACCACAACATGTAAACGTTGACAAAGTAATAGAAGCGATTGAGCCTCGAAAAGATGTTGATGGTTTTCACCCAATCAATATCGGAAGAATGTCCAAAGGTTTACCTTCATATATCTCAGCAACACCATTTGGCGTTTTAGAATTAATAAAAAGATATAATATTGAAACTGCTGGAAAACACTGTGTGGTTGTTGGAAGAAGCCAAATTGTAGGTTTACCGATGAGTATTCTAATGCAAAGAAATACTTATCCTGGCAATTGTACAGTTTCATTGGTTCACAGTAGAACCCAAAATTTATCAGAAATTACAAAACAAGCAGATATTCTCATTGCTGCACTTGGCAAACCCGAATTTATCACTGCTGATATGGTCAAAGAAGGTGCGGTTGTAATTGATGTTGGATTAACCCGAGTGGTAGATACATCTAAAAAAAGTGGCTTTGCACTTAAGGGTGATGTAAAATTTGATGAAGTTGCTCCAAAATGTAGCTATATTACACCAGTGCCAGGAGGCGTTGGATTAATGACAGTTGCAGCTTTGATGTATAATACATTACTCTCAGCCAAAAGAGAAATTTATTGAAAATATAAGGTATGGTTTAAACCATACCTTTTTTATTTAATTATGATTTACACTAAACTGATGTGTTATCGTCTTTCCATGTGGTAATGATAATTCCACAAAATAAACCCCATCATTGAGTTTATCTACATCAAATTCATTCGATGACTCACTTGATAATTCTTTTATCTCAAGAATTTTTCCTTGCGAGTCTTTTAAAAGTATCTTAGTTTTTAGTTCAGTCATATATTTAAAAAAGAGAATCTTAAATAACAGTTGCATAAATTTCTTGTAAAGACGAACATTTGATTGAAAAATGTTGCATGGGTTTAATTTAATTAATTTATTTTTATTAAACGGTAGTAAATTAATAGATTCTACACAAATCAAACTGGTAAAATGAAACTTTAAATTGGTTTACCATTTTTTTATGATTGAAATAAACGTACCATAATTGTCTTTTATCAAATCCCCATGGTCAATAGCAATATTGACATTCAAATCTGCTTTTAATCTTCTAAGAGGAATAATTGTATTTATTGAATAAGAAATCTGATTTACTGGCTTTATTACCCTACCTAATAAACTGGTATTTCCAAAATTTCTACTGTACGATAAACGATTAGATAAACTTATAGCTCCAATTTGATTCAAAAATGCTCCGTAGAATGCCCAAATTCTATTATTATTGACGAAAACATTATCGTTTCCTAATTTATTTTCATTTCTAATATTTTCTTCTGGAGTTAAGAAAGGAGTTCCAATAGTTCTTCGATTATACGACCATCCATCAAAATATTGTTGATGATTGAACAAAAAACTTTCTTCATTGGGGTGTCTATCGGGCATATTTAACAATCGACCAATACCAGCAACATAACGCCCTTGATTTTTGGTAAATAAATATTCAAAAACGACTCTTTTGAATGAAGATTCAGGTTTTGGTGTAAAACTTATTCCATATAAGCCATCATCAGTATTGGTTAGTCCAAAAAGTTGGCCATCTTCAAATAAAAACTGTCTATAAAGTATTACTTTACTTCTTTTCACTTTGAATTCGGCAGCTGCATCAATGGTGCCTAATTGATTGCCAAAATGATTAGTGGTTTCAAACGCATTATAGGTTTGGTATTTAGAAGAACTCCGCCAAATTGATTTTAATGGTAAAACTACGTTTCCATAAACAAACCAATCAGCAGGAAATTTACCGTTCAGTAATCTATTATCTCCCACAGGAAGTATATTCTTGGGTGTCCCGCCCCACTCCACATTATGAACTAAACCTCCATATAAGAATACCCTTGAAGTAGGATTTCCTATTCTAAGAAATAATGATTTTTGATGTAAATAATGGCCTTTAGTGAAGGTTTGATTCCCAAACCAACCATGAGCAAATGTTCCCTTTACACTCAACCATTTAAAAAATAATTTTGTATAATTGGGAATTCCAATTTGTACCTTCGGGAGCGGAAGAGAATTGCCAGACCATGAAGCAGAACCTGAAGATAAAAGTGTATCAACTATTCCAAAAATTTCCTTTCTCCTGCCTGCATAAAACTCAAAATTTCCAATTCTTGTACACACAAAACCTTCTGGTAATAACAATCGGGGACTTCTACCAAGAATTGTAACAGCTTCAAAACCATAATCAAATTTAAAAAACTTATTAAGTGTATCTTTTTGCGTTTTTATACTTTGTCTGCATAAAAATGCAGGCATATCGGTAGGAATACTACCAAATTGATTGGATGCTTGCCAGAAAGGAAGTTTATTATTTATTGAAAAATAACTTCCTACCTCAAATCTATAATTAAATTTCTTTATTATACTGTCTTGGGCACTGGATATTAACCTGCTGAAGAGCAGTATAATAATTACCTTTTTCATAATCACTCAAATTAGCTATTTCAAAATATTAGCAATTTTGGTGCCTGAAAGAAAGAATAGTATGTAAAACGAAACTTAAGGTGACAAAAAAATGACAAATGAATTTTACATAGAAATCCATTTCATTATTATTCCTGTCAAATACCCACAATACGTGCCAACTGCATTTCCTAAGATTGCTAACAACACTCCAATAGGAGCCAACGACGGATTAAATGCAGCAGCTACAACAGATGCTGAAGCAACACCCCCTACGTTAGCTTGTGAGGCTACTGCTGTAAAGAAAAAGGGAGCACGAACTAAACGTGCTGCACAGATGGTAAAAATAGCATGAATCAAAATCCAAATTAAGCCAACTAAGAATAACATTGGGTTCTTAAATGCTTCAAAAATATGCAATTGCATTCCAATCGTAGTAATGAGAAAATAGAGAAACAAAGTGCCAATTTTTGATGCTCCATAATGTTCAAGGTTTCTAACTTTTGTATTAGATAATAAAAAGCCAGAAATTGAAGCAATACTAACAATCCAAAATGATTTCGAGGCTAAACTATAAGCCTTTAAATTAGGATAATTAGTTTCAATAAATGGAGCTACCCTATCTGCTATAAGATGAGCTAATCCTGTGATACCAAAACCTAAGGCAAATAAAATCGTAAGTTCTCTTAAATTTGGATTTACTTGTTTTGAATCTTCAAATTCAACTCTTTTTTGTATTTCAATAATTACTGAATTATCTGCTTTCATTTTAGCATCAATAATAGCCGCCTTACCAACAAAATACAATAAAACTCCGAGCCACAACTCCGCAAATAATACATCAATAACACTCGTCTGAGCAAAAACTGTTGGAGATGGTTGGAATATTTCTTTCAACGCTAATTGATTGGCATTTCCTCCAGTCCAACTACCAGCAATTGTTGCTAAACCTCTCCAAATTTCTTCGCCATCTTTTCCCAAAAAACTAGGGTCAATTAATTTTCCTACCCAAATACCAATTGGCCCGCCAATCATAACGCCAATAGCACCAGCAAAAAAAACAAATAAAGCTTTTCCCCCTAATTGTTTAATGGCCTTGATATCTATACATAATGTAAAGAAAACCAAACACGTAGGTAAGAAAAATTTTGAAGCTGTTTCATCTAATTGTGACTCCGATGCAGAAATAATATTAAATGAACTCAACAAGCCTGGTATAAAAAAACACAATAGAATTGATGGTACTATTTTGTAAAATTTTTCAAAAGCTTTTAATGTGGTAGAATAAAAAATTAACGCCAAAGTAGTCATTAAAAGTCCTAATACTATTGCATCATTTGTAATGAGTGTAGTGCTTTGATTCATCTATTTGATTGGTTGTATTGCATTGCAAGGTAAATTAAAAATAAGAATTTTATTTACTATGAGTTAGCAATTTTTGGGGATTTACTATACATAGTAAAATATGGATTTACATAAAACAAAAAAACACGCAAACCTCAACTTGGGATTGCGTGTCGCAATTACACTTCATCAACAAACTAAAAACCAAATAATATTTTTACTAAGCAAAAATACTTAAAAAAAAAGTATGAAAGAAATTTATTTAGTAAAATATTCTTTCACACTTTCGGAATTTTGGCTGTAAGAGGGGGAGTCGAACCGCCCACGGTGCAGTTAGCCACAGTACAAATTTGGTGGTCAATCCCAGTCGACTAAGAAAGTCCGGCATTATGCTGCGTTTATCCCGTAATCACCACCCTCGAGACAGGAGGGCATGGCTGCCAATTTCATCACCTTACAGTATCTATCAAAAGATTCAATTAAGCTTTGTTTGATGCTGCCTTGTTTTACTTTGATGTTACAAAGGTAATACATAATTCATATTCATTGCAAATATTTCATAAAAAATATTTAAAATTTTTATTTAATTCAATAATTATATATATTTATTAAAAATTTCATAATTTATAATTTCAAAAATGGACAAAAATTTCGAAATTGATAAAACTGATTTAAAGATTTTATCTTTATTGATGCAAGATGCCAAAATGCCTTACACGGCCATTGGCGAAAAAATATTCGTTTCAGGTGGAACTGTACACGTTCGAATGAATAAAATGGAGCAAATGGGGATTGTAAAAGGCTCTCAATTAATTGTTGACCCGATTAAACTAGGCTGGGATATTAGTGCTTTTTTGGGAATTTATTTAGATAAGAGTGAATTATATGATACCGTAGCCGACCAACTTGAGAATATTCCAGAAGTTGTGAGCATAAATTATACAACGGGGCAATATAGTATTTTCGTCAAAATTGTTTGCAGAGATACGCAGCATTTACGAGAAGTATTACACGATAAAATTCAGAAAGTAGGCGGAATAAACCGAACTGAAACATTCATTTCATTAGAAGAAAGGTTTAATCGACCAATCCCACTGGTTTAATTTCTCAAAATGTATTCATAATTATCTTATATAGAAAAAGACTGCCATTAGACAGTCTTTTTCTTTTATATTAATTCTTGCAAAAAATCAACCTACACTACCTTCTAATGAAATTTCAAGTAATTTTTGAGCCTCTACTGCAAATTCCATTGGTAATTGATTTAAAACTTCTTTCACATATCCATTGACAATCAAGGCAACAGCTTGTTCAGTTGGAATACCACGTTGATTACAATAGAATAGTTGGTCTTCTCCAATCTTAGAAGTAGTGGCTTCGTGTTCAACTGAAGCACTTGAATTTTTTACTTCAATGTATGGGAAAGTGTGAGCTCCACACTTATCTCCGAGTAATAATGAATCACATTGTGAAAAGTTTCGGGCGTTTTCCGCACGTTTTGAAACTTCAACTAAACCACGATATGAGTTTTGGCTTTTACCTCCTGAAATACCTTTAGAAACAATTCTACTCTTGGTATTTTTTCCAAGGTGAATCATCTTAGTACCCGTATCTGCTTGTTGCATATTATTTGTAACTGCAACAGAATAGAATTCTCCGATTGAATTATCTCCACGTAATACTACCGAAGGATATTTCCAAGTAATCGCTGAACCTGTTTCCACTTGAGTCCAAGAAATCTTTGAACCTTCACCAAAACATAATCCTCTCTTAGTAACGAAGTTATAAATACCTCCTTTACCATCTTTATCACCCGGGTACCAATTTTGTACAGTTGAATATTTTACTTCTGCTTTTTCATGGGCAAAAATTTCAACAACTGCTGCGTGTAACTGATTTTCATCACGCATTGGTGCTGTACAACCTTCTAAATAACTTACATAAGAACCTTCATCAGCCACAATTAACGTACGTTCAAACTGACCCGTTCCTGCTGCATTAATTCGGAAATAGGTAGATAATTCCATTGGGCAGCGAACACCCTTAGGAATATAACAAAACGAACCATCTGAGAAAACAGCCGAATTAAGAGCTGAGTAATAGTTATCCTTTACGGGAACAACCGAACCTAAATATTTCTTTACTAATTCAGGATGCTCATGGATAGCTTCAGAAATAGAACAAAAAATAATACCTAATTCAGCTAATTTGCTTTTAAAAGTGGTAGCAACTGAAATTGAGTCGATTACAGCATCTACAGCAACTCCCGATAAACGCTCTTGTTCTTTCAATGAAATACCCAAACGCTCAAAAGTACGGCGTAATTCAGGGTCAATTTCATCGAGGCTTTTAACCTCTTTCTTTTGCTTCGGGGCTGAATAATATTTGATACTTTGCATATCAACAGGCTTATAAGTTACATTGGGCCATGTTGGTTCGGTCATTGTTTGCCAAACTCTATATGCACTTAATCTATATTCGAGCATCCATTCTGGCTCGTTTTTCTTAGCCGAAATCATTTTGATTACGTCTTCGTTTAAACCAGCAGGAATTTCATCAACTTCAATGTCTGTATAAAATCCGTATTTATATTCGGATGTAGTTAGTTCTTCTAGTAATTCTAAATCTTTGCTCATGCTTTTATTTTGCTTGATTTACTCTCTTTTTTTTAACAAAAATCTTGTAGTAAATGTTCGCAAATTTAGACTTAATATAAATAAGATTTTAAAAAATTCTGAGAAAATTGTTCTTAACCTTATTTTACAGGCTCAAAAGTGGCTGAGAATTCATAACTTACATTGCTGATTGTAAGCATAGTTTTACCAACAAAAATATCTTCTGTTAATTGAACTACATCAAATGTTATGTTATCAAACTGACGACCTTGAAAAATAATTTTATCTACCGTAAATTTAGTTTCATCTGAACTTAAGCTCCAATTTGCTTTTAAAACCAAGTCAGGGTCTGCTGCGTTACACTTGGTAGCCCCTTCACGAATTTCATAACTTTTATTTGAATAGAAAGTTAAGATATTATCAACTACGCACGTAGGTTGGGTTGAAACCAAATCAATACTCAGACCACCATTAGCTGCAACAGCTTTTGTGTTTTTCCAAGATTTTGAAGTTGTACCAGCCAATAATTCTGTTTTTGTTTTTGGAGCCGCCGTTTCACTTTTTTTGCACGAAAAAAGAGTGCCCACAACTAAAGTAATAGCTAATGTTAAAATTTTAAAATTCATTGTTTATTATTGATTTTGTTTGATGTTCAAAATTTCTACAATCCTTCTGCCTGTTTTTTCAGAAGCACCCACTTCCCCCAAACTCAATTTTACCTCTTTATACCCCCTTATTTGTCTTTCCTTAAATTCAGAATTTCGGATAATTTTAGTCAATTCATCGCAAAGATTTCCAAAAGTTAGGTCTTTCTGAATCAATTCTTTGACGACCTCTTTTTCAGCAACTAAATTTACTAACGAAATAAAAGGCACTTTTATGAGCATTTTTACAATTTGATAAGAAATATTACTGGTTTTATAACAAACCACTTGAGGAACTTCAAATAAAGCAGTTTCGAGAGTTGCAGTGCCCGACGTCACTAAAGCTGCTGTACTATGTGAAAGTAAATCGTAGGTTTGGTCGATAACTAAAGTAATTTTTTCATTTAAAAACGGTTCATAGAAAGACCTAGGTAAATTCCCAACCCCAGCAATAACAAACTGAAAATCAGGAAAATGTGGTTGTGTTGCCACCATCAAGTTGAGCATATTTTCAACTTCTTGTTTTCTACTTCCCGGCAATAATGCAATAACTTTTCTATTGGTTAATTTATTTTCTTCAAGAAAATTACTAGCAGGCTGAAAATTAGCAATTGCATCAAAGAGTGGGTTTCCTACAAACTCAACTTCAAAATCATACTTTTTAAAGAAAGAAACTTCAAATGGAAAAATTACAAATAAACGGTCAATGTTTTTCTTTAAACTCCACGCTCTACCCTGATTCCATGCCCAGACTTTTGGTGAAATATAGTAAAAAACCTTATAATTATTCTTTTTTGCCCACTTCGCAATTCTCAAGTTGAATCCAGCGTAGTCAATCAATATTAGAGCATCTGGTTGAAATGCTTCAATCTCTTTCTTACAAATACCTATAAACCCTAAAATTTTACCAAGATTTTTCAGAACTTCTAAAAAACCCATAAAAGCTAATTCTCGATAATGCTTGCTTATTTTAGCCCCAGCTTCTTGCATATAATCGCCACCCCATGCCATTATTTCGGCGTTAGAATCTGCATTTTTTATAGCTTTTATAAGATTTGACCCATGCAAATCACCTGAGCGTTCGCCAGCAATAATGAAATATTTCATCTGAAAATAAATGCAAAATGAATAATGTAAAATGTACCGTGAAAGTTTACAACAATTATCAATTATTCATTGTACATCAGTTTCCGTAATATTCAACAAAATGATTAGCTGTTTCTACTAATTTAATACTGTGTAATTGACCTTTACAAAAATTAGGGATTATTGGAGCTAATATTTTCCAAATTTCCACCGCAAATACTTCGGTACTTGGCAATTTGCCTTTCAGAAACGGCACATCTGTATTCAAAAACGTATGGTCAACTTTATTAACAATTTCTTGTTTCATGATTTTGCTCAAAACTTTTAAGTCCATTACAAAACCTGTTTCTTCATTTATTTCACCTTTGACGGTTACAAATAACTCCCAATTATGGCCATGAATATTTGAGCACAGGCCAAATACTTCTCTATTTTTTTCTTCTGACCATTTTGGATTATATAGTTGATGAGCAGCGTTGAAGGTCTCTCTTCTTGTAATAAAAATCATTATTATACTTTATTTTTTTACAAAATTACCAACAAAAAACCTTAATTATATAAAAAGCTGCATTTTCTTAAAAAAGTACAATTTAATCAAAGTTTAGTGTATAGTTTTCTAAATGTGTATGATTTAATTTTGCAAACTATTTTCAAAATAGAAAAGAAATACATTTATGATAATTGTAACAGGTGCCGCTGGTTTTATCGGAAGTTGCTTAATTCAACGTTTGAATCAAGATAACTTTAAGTTTATAATTGCTGTTGATGACTTCTCTAATCCAGAAAAGATGAAGAATCTGGAAGGGAAGGCAATTCAAGAGTTTGTACACAGAGATAACTTCTTTGAATGGCTAGAACAAAATCAATCTGAAGTTGAATTTTGTTTTCATATTGGTGCTAGAACAGACACCACTGAATTTGACACAGAAATATTCGACCGCCTAAACCTCAATTATTCAAAGCGTATTTGGCAAAAATGCCATGAATTTCAAATTCCATTAATTTATGCTTCTTCAGCAGCAACTTACGGAGCGGGAGAATTAGGGTACGATGATAATGAATTAGTAATTCCGCAACTAAAACCACTTAATCCTTACGGAGATTCAAAAAATGATTTTGATAAATGGGCCTTACAACAAAAAAATACACCATTCTTCTGGGCGGGACTAAAGTTCTTTAACGTTTTCGGTCCAAATGAGTATCACAAAGGCAGAATGGCTTCAGTAATTTTCCATTCCTTTAATCAAATCAACAAAAACGGCAATATTAAACTTTTCAAATCTCATAGACCAGACTACAAAGATGGTGAACAAATGAGAGATTTCATTTACGTGAAAGATTTAATTGATGTTTGTATTTTTTTGATGCATTCACGCCGAAATTCTGGTATTTATAATTTAGGAACTGGTCAGGCAAGAACATTCCTCGACTTAGCTAAAGCAACTTTCTCGGCATTAAATTTAACTCCAAACATTGATTTTATAGATACTCCGATTGATATTCGTGATAAATACCAATATTATACACAAGCAAATATGAGCAAACTTCGAATGATTGGATACAAAAAACCATTCACAAGTTTAGAAGATGCTGTAAAAGATTATGTGACAAATTATTTGGTTGACCAAAAATATCTTTAAAATTCTGCCTTTTTCTTTCTATTTTTGCAAAAACATTTAGGATTTACTTTGTGTTTTAGAAAAGTATTGCCGTTTTTCAAGAGCGAACAAGCGGTATTTTGCTAAAACATGAAGAATTCGTAAGGCATCTAAATATTCAAACAAAAATATACAGTTTAAAGAACTTTACTTTCTGAGAAAGGTACTTAATGAAAAATATTCGTAATTTCTGCATTATTGCACACATCGACCACGGCAAAAGTACTCTTGCCGACCGTCTATTACAATTTACTGGAACTGTTTCGGCCCGTGATATGCAAGCCCAAGTGCTTGATGATATGGACTTAGAGCGTGAACGCGGTATCACAATTAAAAGTCACGCCATTCAAATGAATTACCAGTTTGAAGGTCAGGAATACGTACTTAACCTAATTGATACTCCAGGACACGTTGACTTTAGCTATGAGGTTTCTCGTTCGATTGCTGCTTGCGAAGGTGCTCTTTTAGTAGTTGATGCAGCTCAAGGTATCGAAGCACAAACTATTAGTAATTTGTTTTTAGCTTTAGAGCATAACCTAGAAATCATTCCAATTTTAAATAAGATTGATTTACCGGGAGCAATGCCAGAAGAAGTGAAAGACCAAATTGTTGATTTGATTGGTTGTGATAGAGATTCGATTATTCCTGCAAGTGCTAAAGAAGGTATAGGTATTAATGAAATTCTAGCGGCAATTATCCATAGAATCAAACCACCAGTTGGTGACCCCAATGCAGAACTCCAAGCATTAATCTTTGATTCAACTTTCAATTCATTCCGTGGTATTGAAGTTATTTTCCGTGTAAAAAATGGAAGAATAAACAAAGGTGATAAAGTAAAGTTCTTAGCAACCGGTAAAGAATATTATGCCGATGAGGTTGGTATTTTACGTTTAAGCAAAGAACCTCGCGATTATGTTGATTGTGGCGATGTAGGTTATATTATTTCGGGAATCAAAGTTGCCAAAGAAGTAAAAGTTGGTGACACCATAACGAATGCCGAAAACCCAACAAAAGAAATTGTACAAGGTTTCCAGGAAGTAAAACCGATGGTTTTTGCAGGGATTTATCCTGTTGATACTTCTGAATTTGAAGACCTTAGAGATGCAATGGAAAAACTACAGCTCAATGATGCTTCATTGATTTGGGAGCCCGAAACATCGGCCGCTTTAGGTTTTGGATTCCGTTGCGGTTTCTTAGGAATGCTTCACATGGAAATCATTCAAGAACGATTGGAACGTGAGTTTGATATGACCGTGTTGACTACTGTTCCATCTGTAAAATTCCATGTTGTAGATAAAAAAAATGAAATTATTGAGGTATCTGCTCCATCAGAAATGCCAGACCCTAATGGTATCTCTTGGATAGAAGAACCTTTTATTAGTGCTCAAATCATTACGGCAGCAGACTATGTTGGTCCAATCATTGGACTTTGCATGGATAAACGTGGTTTATTGAAAAATCAAGTGTATCTAACATCTACACGAGTAGAATTAACATTTGATTTACCTCTTTCAGAAGTAGTTTTTGATTTCTTCGATAAACTCAAATCAATATCACGTGGCTATGCTTCACTTGATTACCACTTAATCGGATATCGTGAATCGCATTTGGTTAAGCTTGATATTCTTTTAAATGGAGAGCCTGTAGATGCCCTTTCGGCAATTGTTCACCGAGATAAAGCCTATGAATGGGGCAAAAAACTTTGTGAGAAATTACGCGAACTTTTACCGCGTCAGCAATTTGACATTGCTATTCAAGCAGCCATTGGGGCAAAAGTAATTTCGAGAGAAACTGTAAAAGCCTTGAGAAAAGACGTAACAGCAAAATGTTATGGTGGTGATATTTCACGTAAAAGAAAACTTTTGGAAAAACAGAAAAAAGGTAAAAAACGAATGCGTCAGATTGGAACAGTAGAGGTTCCTCAAGATGCATTTATGGCTATCTTAAAGATTAATAACTAATAATAGTAAATTCTAAAAAGGGTGCTGAATAATTCAGCACCCTTTTTGTTTTTTATGTGATACTATTTTAATCGAAAAACTCATTTTTCTTAATCAATATTTAAAAACATATTTTCCTAAAATTAAATTTTTATAACATTTTCAAGAAAAAACATTCATTTAAAAACAAAAATATTATTTTTACAAAATCTAAATACCTATAATTATTTTAACCTATACCTATTTATTATGAGCACCTTTCACCATGAAATCACTCCGCTTACACCTCATGATTGCTTCATGGTTTTTAATCGACAAAAAAAAGACTTTGATTTTCCCATTCACTTCCATGACGAATACGAAATAAATTTCATTGAAAATGCCAAAGGAGCTAGAAGAGTTGTGGGTGATAGCAATGAAGCGATTGACTATTTAGAACTTACTTTAGTTGGTCCGAATTTGCCCCATGCTTGGTTGGCCTACCAATCTGATAAAGATGATATTCATGAAATAACCATTCAGTTTCACCGTGATTTATTTGATAACAATTTACTCCAAAGAAATCAATTAAATCAAATTAAAGACTTACTCGAACGTTCTACAAGAGGAGTTGTTTTTTCGAAAGAAACCATCGAAAAAATAAAACCAAGATTAATTGCTCTAACGCAAAAAAGTGGCTTTGAATCTGTAATAGAATTGATAGCCATTCTCCATGAACTTTCCATTTCTAATGAATCTCGATTACTTACAAGTGGTGCTTTTAGTAGTGAAAAAGTCAGTTTTAAGAGCAGAAGAATCGAAAAAGCATTCGAATTCATGCGAGTCAATTATCACAAGGATATCTCTTTAGAAGACATTGCTCAGGAAGTAAATATGGCGGAGGTGAGTTTCAGCCGATTTATCAAAAAAAGAACAGGAAAAACCTTTATTGATAGTCTAAATGATATTAGACTTGGGCACGCAACAAGATTATTAATAGATACTTCATTGACAATTTCTGAAATTTCTTTTAAGTGTGGATACAACAATCTTTCATACTTTAACAGAGTTTTCAAAAAAAAATACTCGATTACTCCAAAAGAGTTTAGAGACAACTATACAGGCACCAAAACCTTCGTATAAGTATTCACTCAAAACAAATTCAACAAAAAACCAAATAAAATGTTACCACAAAATTTCTCAGAAACATTATCATTACCAGCAGTAGCTGCCCCAATGTTTCTCATTTCTGGACCTGACTTAGTAGTAGAATGTTGCAAAAATGGGGTTGTTGGCACGTTTCCTGCACTAAACCAACGCTCAACGGAGGGATTCGAACAATGGCTAATTGAGATAGAAAATAGATTATCTGGCTTCGTTCAAACCAATGGAAAGCCAGCAGCACCTTATGGCGTAAATTTAATAGTTCATAAAACAAACCCACGCCTCTATGCTGATGTTGAAATGATAGTTAAGCACAAAGTTCCTGTTGTGATAACTTCGCTTGGAGCTGTTTCAGATATCGTTGATGCTGTACATAGCTATGGTGGAGTGGTTTTTCATGATGTGATTAGCAAAAGACATGCGGAAAAAGCGGCGGAAGCTGGCGTTGATGGTCTTATCTTAGTGTGTGCAGGTGCAGGTGGACACGCAGGAACGTTACACCCAATGGCATTTGTTAATGAAGTAAAACAGTTTTTCAACAAAACCATTTTACTTTCAGGCTGCATTAGTACTGGTCGAGATGTAGCATCTGCCCTACAAATTGGAGCAGATTTGGCCTATATGGGTACTAGATTTATCAATACTAAAGAAAGTAAAGCAGATAGTGCATATCAAGAAATGATTGTCGAAAGTAATACGAATGACATTGTATATACGGCCGCTGTTTCGGGTGTCAATGCCAATTTCTTGAAACCAAGCCTTGAAGCGGCAGGACTTACACCAGAACTTTGGTCAAAAGCTGGAAAGATAGATTTTGGTAAAGAATTAGATGCAGCTCAAGCAGAAGCCAAAGCATGGAAAACAATATGGTCGGCTGGACAAGGGGTTACTTCAATCAATGATGTTTTGAGCACACGACAACTAATTGATAACCTTAAAAAAGAGTTTCGAACTGCCATTGAAGAGCAATATAATTTATTACATAAATATTAAAAATAGAATGGATTAAGCCATTTAAAATATTTTGCATGAAAACAGCAGAAGAATTAGTACAATTATTGAGTCTTGAGAAAATAGAACAAAATATTTTTAGAGGTGAAAACTATCAAGCACCTTGGAAAAGAGTTTTTGGTGGACAAGTACTTGCTCAGGCATTATATGCGGCCTATCAGACTGTTCCTGAAGATAGAATTTTACACTCAATGCACGGGTATTTTATCTTAACGGGTGATATTTCTATGCCAATCCTCTATGAAGTAGATAGAATCCGCGATGGTGGCAGTTTTACTACCCGTAGAGTTAGTGCGATTCAAAATGGAAAGGCTATATTTAGTAGTATTAGTTCTTTTCAAAGTAATCAGGAAGGTTTCAACCACCAAATTTCAATGCCTAATGTTCCATCGCCCGATGCACTTGTTTCTGACTTGGTTCTATTGGAAGCTTTCAAGGAAAAAGCACCTGATTTCTACAAAAACTTTGCTCATCCTCGACCATTAGAATTTAGACCTGTTGAAAAAATAAATCCTTTAAAACCACAAAAACAACAACCATTCCGACACGTTTGGATTAAAGCAAATGGAGAATTACCAAATGATTTGAGATTACATCAAATTATTTTAGCGTATGCAGCAGACTACAACTTACTAGGAACTGCCACCCTCCCCCATTTAGACAGCGTTTCTTTAAATGATTTATTTTTAGCTAGCCTTGACCACGCTATGTGGTTCCATGAAGATTTCAGAATTGATGAATGGCTTTTGTATGCTCTTGATAGCCCAAGTGCTTCAAATTCAAGAGGGTTCACAAGAGGTAATTTCTTTACGGAAGAAGGAAAATTAGTAGCCTCAGTTGTACAAGAAGGCCTGATTCGAGTGAAAAAATAGTTTTCTAAAAAGGTCTTTCAGAAATTATTGAAAGACCTTTTATTAATTTTATCAGAACCATCAGCTCATTTCTCCACAAATTGCATTCTCCATTCTATATTTTACACGCTCTGGTTCAGATTCTTGACTCAATAAAAACATTAGCTTTGTAATGGCAGCCTCGGTTGTAATATCAGACCCACTAATAATGCCGATAGATTTCAATTTTGAACTGGTTTGGTAGTGTCCTTGTAGAACTCTGCCCCCATCACATTGAGAAACATTTACAATTACAATTCCTCTTTTAGTTGCTTCGTAAAGTTCCTCTAAAAACCACTCATCTGATGGGGCATTTCCTGCACCATATGTTTCTAAAACTACTCCCCTTAAACCTTCGGTTGTTAATAAATTATGAACCATTGCCCTATTTATTCCTGGAAATAACTTAAGAATCATCACATGTTCTTCCAATTTTTCATGAACAACCAGTGGTAAATCTGGTCTAAATGGCATAATAAATGGAAAATTGAAATCAATTGTAACACCAGCCTCAGCTAACGAAGGATAATTTTCGGAACGAAAAGCATTAAACTGACTACTCTCTTTCTTCTTTGCTCGGTTTCCACGCAATAAATATGAGTTGAAATAAATTGCAACTTCTGGTATTACTGGACGACCATTTATTTGTGCCGAAGCAATTTCTAAGGCTGTAATTAAATTTTCACGTGCATCAGTGCGAGCAATTCCAATTGGTAATTGTGCACCCGTGAGAATAACTGGTTTTGAAAGGTTTTCTAACAAAAAACTTAATGCTGAAGCAGTGTAGGCCATTGTATCTGTTCCGTGTAGAATAACAAATGCATCAAATTCTTCGAACTTATCTTTTATAATTTTAGCTAATTCTATCCAAGTAGAAGGCTTGATATTAGACGAATCAATGGGCTTTGGTAATGTAAGAATCGTTAATTCAAATTCTAGACGTTGGAGTTCTGGTACATTTACCAAAATTTGGTCAAAATCGAAAGGGACTAATGACTTTGATTTTGTATCATAAACCATTCCCAAAGTACCACCAGTGTAAATCATAAGTACAGAAGCAGAACGTTTTTTTTTATCTGATGAAGTGATAATTTTAGAAGTTTTGTAGCTCATAATATTTTTTTTGAAAAAAAATTTGCGTGTCAAAATAGGCTGTTTTTACAAAAACAATATTTTTTTCCTGAAATCAAGTAAAATCTAAAGCTGTTTTTGAATAATCAAATCTTTTATAAGTACTTATACTCAATTTTTAAACCAAATTTTCTACTTTTTAAATTTTAAAAATTATACTATTCCAAGAAATACTTAAACTATATTGAATTTTTTTTAGATTTTTTCGTTATGTTTGATACAAGAACAAAATATTATTCGGAAAATTTAAAAAAAATATAGTTATGAATATCCAGCCAACCTTACGCATTGTTAGTGATGATGTAGCAATTATTGATTGCTTAGTTGACCATGGTGAAATGTTCAAATCCTTTGATACAAATAAAACTGCTACCTTCCTAGTTGGGCAAGACCTACACGTAGCATTCTACTTTTCAGACTCACAACTTGAAAATCGTTTCTTAATGTATATCATTGATGACTTTACTGATAATCAAGATTGTATGGCTTTAGTACTCAATCATTTTGATGAACAAATCAGAAACAACAACCATACATATATCATGCGTCAGGCAAAAAGTAAAGTATTAGATATGCTTTATATGACTAATACATTTCGTGCCTTATTTGGTAAAAACAAAACCGAAGAAGCAAACGAGTTGTATTACTAATAAATTCTTGAACAATACTGAATAAACACAATAACGTCAATCCATTTCATCAAGAAACATTCTGTATGCCCTTTTGAGCTCATCATAGGCTTTCTTTGATTGCTGTTGATGAGCTTTTTCTATGCCTAACAAATAAGTTTGTTCGGCTTTTATATAATCTTCCAATTCAACATATACCGCCGCTGCATGATAATAGGTTGGGATATAATCTGGATGCTCGTTTAATAAAATCTCAAGGTAATACTTAGCCTTTTGAATGTCCCGATTGATATATTCCATTGCAATGGCATAAATGTTAAAAGGCTCGTTCGGCTCCTCTTCTAAATACTTTAATAAAATTTTTAAGCGTTCTTCTTGCATTGAATATTACTTTAATTTAGATTTGCATAATGTTATGCACGCATACTATTATTTACTTATTTTTATAAATAATAAAATGTTTTCAAGTGCATTGATTTTCAGATAATTATATAAATATGCTTTTCAGCACCCCTAAAAGCATACAATAAATAAAATCTCCCTTTAGGGGTTGGGAGCCTAAAATTATGAAAATATTAGTTTGTATTTCGAGCGTACCCGACACAACCTCAAAAATTTCATTTACAGAAAACGACACAAAGCTAAACAAAGCTGGTGTAACTTACATCATCGGGCCTTACGATGATTATGCTTTAGCCCGTGCAG
Source organism: Emticicia oligotrophica DSM 17448 (assembly GCF_000263195.1). GTDB lineage: Bacteria > Bacteroidota > Bacteroidia > Cytophagales > Spirosomataceae > Emticicia > Emticicia oligotrophica. Next base: position 4,378,396 of record NC_018748.1, on the reverse strand, counting down.
TTGAACTAAAAGAACAACAAGGTGGAAGTATTACTGTGTTAAATGTTGGTGGAGCAGATGCCGAACCACAAATTAGAAAAGCTTTGGCTATTGGTGCTGATGATGCAATAAGAGTTGATGTTGAACCAACTGATTCTTATTTTGTTGCAGAACAAATTGCAGCAGTTGCGAAAGAAGGTGCTTATGATTTGGTATTGATGGGTCGTGAAAGTAGCGATTACAACTCGGGTGTTGTACATGGTATTGTTGGTGAAATGCTTGGAATTGCCTCGTTCTCACCAGTAATGCAATTAGATATCAATGGTTCAGAAGCGAGTATAACACGTGAAATTGAGGGTGGCAAAGAAAAACTGACTGCTTCATTACCATTAGTTTTAGGATGTCAAGAACCAATTGCAGAATGGAAAATTCCAAACATGAGAGGTATCATGACAGCCCGTACAAAACCACTAAAAGTAATTCCAGCGGCTGGTGCAGCACTGACAAATACTGAAAAATATAGTTTACCAGCTCCAAAAGGTGCATGTAAAATGATTCCTGCGGAAGAAGCTGAAAAATTAATCGACTTACTAAGAACGGAAGCTAAAGTATTATAAATTAGTTCTGAGTTCTGAGTTTAAAGTTCTGAGTTTTTGACTCAAACTTTCACTCAGAACTCAGAACTCAAAACTTAGAACTATAATGATACTCATATTCACTGAGATTGCCGATGGAGCAATCAAAAAATCATCACTTGAAGCCGTTTATTACGGTTCAAAAGTAGCTGAAATGATGGGAACAACAGCTACTGCACTTGCAATCGGTACTGCTGATGCTGCTGAACTAGCCAAAGCAGGAAATTACGGAGCAAGCAAAGTTTTACACGCCAATGATGCAAAATTATCTAACCCAAATAGCATGGCCTACGCAAGTGTTTTGGCCGAAACTGTGAAAAGTACGGGAACAAAAATTGTAATAGCGGCTAAATCATCTTTTGCTGATGCCGTAACTGCACGAGCTGCTGGTGCTTTAAAAGCGGCTGTTGTAGGAAATGTTACTGAATTACCAGACCTGAGCAATGGCTTTAAAGTGAGAGTTAGTATTTTTACAGGAAAAGCATTTGCTGATGTAAATGTAAATGGGGATGTGAAGATTTTGGCTATCAAGAAAAATGTTGTCGCTCCGACCGAAAGCAGCAATAGTGCAACGGTTGAAAGCATATCACCAGCATTGTCTGATAACCTTTTTACAGCCAAAGTTACAGAAACAATTAAGGCTACAGGAACTATTTCTTTACCAGAAGCCGACTTAGTTGTTTCAGGAGGACGAGGAATGAAAGGTCCAGACCAATGGCAGCCTTTATTAGATTTGGCAGATGCTTTGGGTGCCGCAACCGCTTGTTCGAAACCAGTTTCTGACCTTGATTGGAGACCTCACCACGAACATGTTGGACAAACAGGTGTGAAAGTTTCTCCAAACTTATATATTGCTTGTGGCATTTCGGGAGCAATTCAACATTTAGCTGGGGTTAATTCATCAAAAGTTATTGTAGTAATCAATAAAGACCCAGAAGCTCCATTCTTCAAGGCCGCCGACTATGGAATTGTTGGTGATGTTTTTGAAGTTTTACCAAAATTGACTAAAGCAGTATTAGCTTCAAAATAATCTTAATAAAAGAGCGGTTAAAAGACCGCTCTTTTTTGTTTTTCTTGTGGATATTTAGCTACTTCTAATCCAATATAGACAGTTCCACTGTGATGGGTTTGGTGTTCAAAGCATTTGCAAGAGCCATTCTATTAGTCATTTTGAATCTACCAAATAATTTTACAGTTTCATTTATTTCTTTACTTTTTAATGACAAAGTCATATCCAGCCATAACTAACTTCGTTTTGTTCTCTTTAGATTTTTGAGTTGTTTTTTTTCATTCTCCAAAACCAAAGGACTTATTTCTCCAGTTGCCGCCGAAACCAATCTATAATTTGCATCAGCATTTGCTTCGTGAAAGAAAGCATTTCAGGCTTTGGTTTAAGAGCATTCCCAGCTTCTGGCATAGCATTAGAGTATTCTTTTTTGTAAATTTTTGTTCTCTCCCACTCTTTTAAAATTTCTATAATTTATTGTGTTGAAAAACTAAACGTGTTTAATTTGATTCAAAAGGAATAGTAATTTTAATTGAAACTAATTGAACAGATTTTAGTTTATTATTTCATATACTTAAAAACAAAATTTTAAACTACTAAAAAGCTAAGTTTTATTTATATTTGCACCGTGGAAAAAATAAAACTCGAAATATTAGGACTATCGCCGAGTCAATCTCAAACTGGCTCGTTTGCTTTGGTATTATCGGAAGAAAATGGAAATCGCCGATTACCAATTATCATTGGAATGTTTGAAGCTCAAGCAATCGCAATTGAAATGGAGCATATTACTCCAAATCGACCAATGACACACGACTTATTCAAATCTTTTGCCCGAGCATTCGATTTTACAGTAGAAGAAATCTTAATTTCAGACCTTAGAGAAGGTATCTTCTTTGCGAAAATTGTTTGTACTGACGGTATAAGACAAAAAACAGTTGATGCACGTCCATCGGATGCAATTGCCATTGGTCTAAGATTCCAGGTTCCAATTTATACAACTAATCAAATACTTTCAGAAGCAGGAATCACCACAACGGAAGCATCTGATGCAGATGAACAAGAAGCGGAAGAGTTGGTAGAACCTTCAAAAACACGTCCTCAAAAACAAGTAAAAAGTGGCTTAAAAGATTTCACATTAGATGAGTTAAATAAAATGCTTGAAGATGCATTAGCTCAAGAAGAATATGAAAAAGCGGCTAAAATCAGAGATGAAATTAGCAAAAGAAACTAATTATTTCCTACAATCTATATAATTCAAAAAGCGTTAGTTTCAATTGAAATTGACGCTTTTTTTATATATTTTCAAAGAATATTACATCTTTTTTGTTGATAATAATGAAAAAGTAAGATTTTTTGTATAACTTAACATCTGCAAACGAACTACCTAAACCAATAAAAGTAAATTACTAGAGGATGATTAGTGTACTGAAAAATTTTTTACCAATTCCCAACAACGACCCAAATCCTTTTTTTCGGTATGTGTCGTACATTGATATTTTTGGCATTTTTGAGCGTGACCCCTTTGGTAATTGGCTAATATTAAAGCGAATCATTATACTTGTTGCAGGAATACCAACTTATTGGCGTATTGCCGTTGCCAATCAATTAAAAGTGGAGGGTGCTGAATACTTAGAAAAACTCCCCAATCAAAACGTTTATTTCATCTCAAACCACCAAACATATTTCGCAGATGTAATAACATTTTATCATATTTTCTGCTCAGTTAAATGGGGTTTTAGAAACAGAGTACTTCCAATCGCCTTATTTGCCCCAAGAGCCAGAACTTTTTATGTAGCCGCTAGCGAAACCATGAAAGATGGTTTCCTTCCAAAGATTTTCAGTTTAGCAGGAGCAATTTTAGTTGAACGCTCTTGGAGAGCTAAAGGAGAAAATGTAAAACGAACTTTAGATACCTCAGCTGGAGAAAATGTTGCAAAAGGTTTAAAATTTGGGTGGGTTGTAAGTTTTCCACAAGGTACTACCAGCCCATACGCTCCTATCAGAAAAGGTACGGCACACATTATTAAAGATAACAATCCAATTGTTGTACCGGTAGTAATTGATGGCTTTAGAAGAGCATTTAATAAATCAGGGCTTAGTTATAAGAAAAGAAATACCGAACTAAAGGTTAAATTTAAAGAGCCAATTCACTTCTCACCAGATGCAACAGTTGAAGAAATTACAGAAGTTGTAAAAAATATCATTGAACAGAATATGCCTGAACGAATAGCTCGCTGGAAAAGTGAAGCCGTATAAGTTTTGTGAAAGGGCTGTTAAAAATCATTAAATTCTGCATATTTTATACAACATCGCTTATCTTTGCAGACAAGTATAAAAACGAGTCTGATTAACTATGCAAAAAAATAATCGAAAATTAGGGAGTTATCCAAGTATGCTTATTATAATTAGCCTAACAGCCGCATTATTTTTAATTGCATTCAGTGGCTGGATTGCTCTAACTTCAAAGCAGTTGGTATTGTATATTAAGCAAAATATTGAAGTACAAGTTTACCTTGATAAGTCTTTAACACAAACACAAAAAGATTCAGTAAAATACTTTATTTCAAAAAAACCATACTTGGCATACTCTGAACAAACTCCTCAAATAACGTTTATTTCAAAGGAAAGTGCAGCCGAAAAAGTTTTAAAAGAAACAAAAGAAGATTACAAATCTATATTAGGCGAAAATCCATATCGAGATGCTTATAGTTTAAAAATTAAAGAGGAATACTTTAACGAAAACGAATTAGCAAAAATTAAAGCTGACCTCGAACAAATACCGGGCATTTTTGAAGCAGATTATGCCAAAGATTTTGTAGATAGCATTAATAAAAATGCCAATAAGGCTTACCTAATTATCGCTTCCATTGTATCAGTACTACTAATTGCTATTGTTCTACTTATCAATAACACCATTAGATTAGCCCTATATTCCCAAAGATTTATCATCAGAAGTATGCAGTTAGTTGGTGCAACCGATTGGTTCATACAAAAACCCTTCTTAGGCCGTGGCTTAATCCAAGGTTTAATTTCTGGGATATTGGCCTGTGGGTTATTAATTTTAGTCGAGCAAATTGCTATCAGAGAAATCGAAAATTTAGTTGTACTACAAAGCTTTTACAAACTAGCTATCCTTTGTGGGTTTGTAATTTTATTGGGCATTTTAATTGGCTTATTAAGTACATTCCAATCTATGTATCGTTATTTGCGTACTGATTTAGAAGATTTATATTAACATATTAGTAAAGAAACAAAATAAGAAAATGAAAAATACTACAAACAATTCTGAGAATAACGAACAAAACGCACTTCCATTTGGAAAAGGGAATTATACATTTATGCTAATTGGAATTGCTTTATTGATTATTGGTTTTTTTATTATGACTCTCGATAAAGAAGAATTTGGATTCGGTTTCCTCGGAATAACGCTTGGACCAGCCATAGCATTTGTTGGGTTCTTATTCCAATTTTTAACAATTTTCAAAAAGAAATAAATAAAAATAAATAATCTTATCTAAAGAACTGGTAGTCAAAAGTTTATCTAGATGGTCAATCGAAACCAATGGTTAAACTTCATACTATCAGTTTTCGCATTTTTTTACCCTCTAAACTTTAATCAACCATGAATTTTATCGAAGCAATAATTCTTGCTATCATCGAAGGTATTACGGAGTATCTTCCAATAAGCTCAACTGGACACATGATTATTGGCTCATCATTGATGGGTATAAGTGAGCTTGATTTTACAAAAGCATTCGAGGTTAATATTCAGTTTGGTGCCATTCTCTCCGTGGTAGTGTTGTATTGGAAACGTTTTTTTCAATCATTTGAATTTTATAAAAAATTATTGGCAGCATTTATTCCTGCAGCAATTATTGGATTTATTCTCAATGATTTCATTGACCAACTACTCGAAAGTGTTGCGGTTGTAGCTATCATGTTAGTATTAGGTGGAGTCATTCTACTTTTCATTGATAAATTTTTTGAAAAAAGAGCAAGCAAAGAAAATATTACCTACATTGAAGCAGTACAGATTGGTTTATTTCAATGTATCGCGATGATTCCTGGAGTTTCTCGCTCAGCCGCAACAATCATTGGGGGAATGTTTCAAGGCCTTTCAAGAAAAGATTCTGCCGAATTTTCGTTCTTTTTGGCTGTACCAACAATGTTTGCGGCATCCGCTTACAAATTATTAAAGGGATTTAAAACAGGTACACTTTCATTTTCAGAAAATGAAATACAACTTTTATTGGTTGGAAATATTGTAGCATTTATTGTAGCAATGATTGCTATTAGATTCTTTATCAGCTACTTACAAAAGTATGGTTTTAAAGTATTTGGTTATTATAGAATCATTGTAGGATTAATTATTTTAGGCCTTTTAGCCGCTGGTTATGATTTACATGTAATATGACAGACGAAAGAAATGAAGTAATTTTGATTGATAAACCTTTGAAATGGACATCATTCGATGTTGTGAATAAGGTAAGGTGGGCTGGTAAATATAAAAAGGTTGGTCATGCAGGAACTCTCGATCCATTAGCAACTGGCTTACTCATTTTGTGTACCGGAAAAATGACCAAGCAAATTGATACTTTTCAGGCACAAGAGAAAGAATATACAGGAACTTTAGTATTGGGAAAAACAACGCCATCTATTGACTTAGAAACTGAGTTTGATGCAGAATACCCAATAGAACACATTAATAGCAAAACTATAAACGAGGTTGTAAAACAACTTTCTGGTAATATTGAACAAATTCCGCCTGCTCATTCGGCAATTAAAATTGATGGTAAAAGAGCCTATGAATCAGCACGAAAAGGGCAGGAAGTCATTATTAAACCCCGACAAGTAGAAATCAAGGAGTTTGAAGTAGATTCTACCAATTTTCCTGAAATTTCTTTTAGAATTGTGTGTTCGAAAGGTACATATATTAGAAGTTTAGTAAGAGATTTCGGAAAACTACTTCAATCAGGGGCTTACATGAGTTCACTTAGAAGAACTCGTATTGGCGAGTTTAAGATTGAAAATTCACTTACAATTGAGCAGTTCTTAGAAAGTTTGCCCGAAAAACTCAGTAAAATCGAAAATTTGAACAAACAACAGTGAAAGTATATTATAATTTAGCAGATTTTGAACCATTAAAAAAAGCCATTGTAACCAGTGGTACTTTTGATGGTGTGCACCGTGGACATCAGAAAATTTTACAAATTCTAAGAGAAACCGCCGAAAAGACAAAAGGAGAATCGGTAGTGATTACTTTTTGGCCTCATCCAAGAATCGTTGTTTCAAAGGATAGCCAAGATTTAAAACTGCTTACAACAATAGATGAAAAAATAGAACTACTCGAAAATCAAGGAGTTGAGCATCTACTAATGATTCCATTTACTCGTGAATTTTCAGAATTGAGTTCGGAAGAATATGTAAAAGAGATTCTTCTAAAAAGAATTGGTACTCAAAAACTTGTTATTGGATATGACCATAGATTTGGAAGAAATCGTGAAGGTGGATTCGACTATCTAAAAGCAAATTCAGATTTTTTTCATATTGAAATTGAAGAAATCCCTCGTCAAGAAATTGATAACCTTACAATTAGTTCCACAAAAATTCGTCAATCTTTGCTAAACGGCGAAGTAAAATCTGCCAATGACCTATTAGGTCGAAATTATAGTTTTACTGGAATAGTTGTTAAAGGAAGACAATTAGGACGAACAATTGGATTTCCAACAGCCAATGTGCAGGTTTCTGAATATTATAAATTAATACCTTCAAATGGTGTTTATGCCGTACGAACTTTTTTTAGAAATCAATGGCATGAAGGTATGATGAACATTGGAAATCGACCAACTGTTGAAGGAATTGGACGAACTCAAGAAGTAAATATTTTCGATTTTGATGATGATATCTATGGTGAAACGGTAACTGTAGAAATAATTGACTATATCAGACCTGAACAAAAATTCAATGGTTTAGATGAATTAAAATCCCAAATTCTGGCCGACAGAGAAAAATCTAAAGTTATTTTAGGCTCTTGAATTAATCATAAATATTACCAACAACAACATAACTGAATGTCTTTAATAATTGAAATAATCGGATGGATAGGCTCGGTACTTATTGTAGGCTCTTATTTTTTTAACATTCAAGGCAAACTCGATGCGAAAGATATACGCTACATACTAGCCAATTTAATCGGCGGAATATGCTTTATTATCAATACTTACGCTCATAATGCTTACCCCTCTGTAGCAGTAAATATAGTTTGGGTTATTATTGCTCTTGCGGCAATTTTTCGAAAGAAATGAGTAATTAGAGAATGATAAATAAATACTCACAATAGTTTTTACTGATAAAATCTATAATAAAAATGGGAAGATGAAATTTCATCTTCCCATTTTTATTAATTATTAGGTGTTTCTTACATAACTACCCAACCATTTAATTGCATTTTTGTATTTTTTGAAGACTTTTTCTACATTTTCATCTTGATAAAAACCTTCTAATTCAATAAAAAACCAAAAATTAAAATCTTCATCTCCTTTGTATGGGCGGCTTTCAATTTTTGTTAAGTTGATTCCTGACTTTTTGAAGTCTTGAAGAAAGTTGGCCAAAACACCTGGTTTATCAGTATCAGGTAATCTTGCTATAATTGTCGTTTTATCATTTTCACTCTTAGCATTGACAAAGTTTTTGGCCAAAATAAAGAAACGAGTTCTATTCTGGCTATTATCTTCAATATTATTAAATAATACAGGCAATGCAAAAAGCTTTGCTGCTATTTCAGAGCAAATAGCGGCACTCTCAGGGTCTTCGGCTGCTAATTTTGCAGCTTTTGAAGTAGATTCAACTTGAATTTCTTCAGGATGAGTCTGTTCAAAATACTTATTTAAAAAGCCTCTACACTGACGAAAAGCAATATCTTTTGAATAAATACGCTTGATTTTCGAAGGATTTTCAGCTTCAGTAGCTAATGCAAAATGAACTGGAATTTTCAATTCAGCAGCAATATTTACATTCATTTCATTGAGTAAATCTACTGTCTCATATACAATACCTTCTTGATTATTCTCAATTGGAATTACTCCGAATTTGGCACGACCTGTATCAACCGCTTCAAAAACAGACTTGATTGTAGGCAAGGTCATGTACTCACTCATGGCCCCAAATCTACTTTCGGCAGCTTGATGTGTAAAACTACCTTCTGGACCAAGATAAGCAACTCTTTCGGGCAATTCTATATTTCTAGCAGCAGCAAAAATTTCTAAATAAATAGCTTCAATTGCCTCTTTATTCAAGGGGCCATCGTTTTGAGCATTCATTCTGTCTAAAATTTGCTTCTCACGCTCGGGTCGATAAATAATGGCCTTTGTTGAACGTTTAATCTCTCCTACTTTATGTACGAGATTCATTCTTTGGTTGAGAAGCACCAATAATTGGTCGTCAATTTTATCAATATCTTTTCTTACGTCTTCGAGAGTCACTTTTATTTCAGAGGTTGGTTGTAAATTAATTCACCCGCAATTTAATTAAAAACACGCAATTTCCTTAAAATAAAACAACATAAAGTGCTAGATTAAGTAAGTGGCAAATTTCTTTTCTAATTAATAAACCATAAAACCACTAAATTTTGTACTTAATTGTAAAAAATTTAGACCTCCTACACTACTTTGGCGAACTCTTACTTTTCATAAAGAATAGATTAAAAAAAATGGAGGACAAATAGTAATAAAAGGTTAATATGTTTGATATAGGATTTATTAAAGTTAGATAATCCAATATTATAAACCAATAAAAACTAATTAAATGAGCATTTTCATAAGTTCATAAACCAATCGGCCTATCAACTTTGGGTTGATAGGCCGATTAAATTTATGAAATTCCAAATTATATTTCTAATATTTCTGCCAATGTTTCATCTATTTCATCCTTTTCTATTCTTAGATTTTCGATGATAAATTTCTGGCGTTCTGGCGTATTTTTACCCATGTAATAACTCAAAATCTTTGGAATTGAAGATTCTTTTTCGAGAATAACAGGTTCTAGGCGAATATTTTCACCAATAAACCCTTCAAATTCATCAGGTGAAATTTCTCCAAGCCCTTTGAAGCGTGTAATTTCAGGTTTAGGCGATAACTTACTGATTGCCTTCTGTCGTTCTTCATCTGAATAACAATAAATTGTTTCCTTTTTATTTCTTACTCTAAATAATGGAGTTTCAAGAATATAAAGATGCCCTTCTCGAACTAAATCAGGGAAAAATTGAAGGAAGAAAGTCAAAAGTAAAAGCCTAATATGCATTCCATCAACATCAGCATCGGTGGCTATAATAATTTTTTGATAGCGTAAATCATCTAAACCGTTTTCGATATTTAAAGCGTGTTGAAGTAGATTAAATTCTTCATTTTCGTAAACAATCTTTTTAGTTAGACCAAAACTATTTAATGGCTTTCCTCGCAAACTAAAAACTGCTTGCAATTCTGGATTACGGGCTTTTGTTATTGAACCGCTTGCAGAATCTCCTTCAGTGATGAACATCATCGTATCAAATCTTTTTTCATTTTTCTCATCATCTAAATGAAAACGACAATCTCTCAATTTTTTGTTATGCAAGTTTGCTTTTTTTGCCCGCTCATTTGCTAATTTCCTAACCCCTGCTAACTCTTTTCTTTCCCTCTCCGACTGTTCGATACGCTTTTTTAAAGCCTCTTTAACAGCCAAATTCATGTGTAAATAATTATCCAACTTTTCTTTGAGGAAATCACTTACGAAGGTTCTCAATGTAGGCGAATTGGGTTCAGGAGAAATAGTTGCCGAGCCAAGTTTAGTTTTTGTCTGAGATTCAAAAACTGGTTCTTGTACACGAACTGAAATAGCTGCTATGATTGATTGTCGAACATCTTCTGGTGAATAATCCTTATTATAATGTTCACGAATTGTACGAACAATCGCTTCCTTAAAAGCTGATAAGTGAGTACCACCTTGGGTTGTATTTTGACCATTAACGAAGGAGTAATACTCTTCTCCATATTGATTACCATGAGAAATAGCTACTTCAATATCTTCACCTTTCAAATGAATAATTGGGTAACGTAACGATTCTTCATCCGTTTTTCTTCTGAGTAAGTCAAGAAGCCCATTTTGGGAAATATACTTCTGTTTATTGAAACTTATAGTTAATCCAGCATTCAAATAACAATAGTTCCAAATCATTGCCTCAACAAATTGAGGAATATAATGGTAATTTTTAAAAACCGTACTATCAGGTTCAAAGATTACATGAGTTCCATTTTTCAAATCAGAATCAATAATTTCAGATTCGGCGGTTAATTCTCCTTTATTAAACTCTGCCCATTTGGTTTTACCATCTCGATAAGCTTGAACTTTAAAATAGTGAGATAAAGCGTTTACTGCTTTCGTTCCTACCCCATTCAATCCAACTGCTTTTTGAAAAGCTTTACTATCGTATTTAGCTCCAGTATTTATTTTCGAAACTACATCAACAACTTTTCCGAGCGGAATACCTCGACCATAATCACGTACTTCAACTTTGCCTTCATCAAGTTTAATCTCAATTGATTTTCCATAACCCATTGCATATTCATCAATGCAATTATCAATTACTTCTTTAAGCAAAACATAAACTCCATCATCAGCCGCCGAACCATCGCCCAATTTACCGATATACATACCGGGGCGTAAACGTATATGTTCTTTCCAGTCTAGCGAACGAATACTGTCTTCATTATAAGTTGCTTCTTTAATCTCAGCCATTTTTTCTTAGAATATTTTGTAGTTTGGTGAAATATCACTTACTTTGTAAATCAAAGTTCTTTTTAACACATACTTAACATGAAACAACAACAAAATAAAAAATCTTGTGTTACTTTGCATAACTTTTTCGTTAAAAGAAATAACAAAAGAGGTAGTCATTTGACAAATAACGTTATTGATATGAAATTAAGCAAGAACAGTTTTCAGCATTTTTTTTTCAAATTTACGCTTTTTATACTGATATTTAGCAAATCTTTTGCACAAAATCCTGTTGCTACCCCTACTGGCCCAACAGCCATTCCCACAACACTACCAGCGAATATTCCGGCTGCCAACCAAACAAATAATGGTGTTCCTGCACAACAAACGGCAAATATGCCCTTACCTGCTAAAAATAGAGTGTTACAAACAAATGACCCAAATGCAGTAAGAAATGTTCAATTAAATCAAGCCGATCAAAGAGCTGTAAATAAAGAAGATTCGTTAAGATTAATTAGAGAGCAAGAAGCTGAACAAGATGCTGCCAAAGCAACCTTGAGAAGAAGAATCTTTGGCTATAATCTATTTAATACTGTTAAATTTGACCCTACCCCAGCTATTAATATCGCAACTCCAAGCAATTATGTGTTAGGTCCAAATGACCAATTATTAATTGATGTTTATGGCTATTCTCAAGTAATGTATAAACCTATCATCACCGCAGATGGATATATTACAATTGAAAAAGTGGGCTTAATCTACGTAGCAGGCTCAACTATTGAACAAGCCAAAGAAAGAATTAGAAGTAGATTATCAAAAATATTTATTGGTCTCAACCCATATTCAGGATATCCTGCAAATACTTTCTTGAATGTTTCCCTTGGAAATATAAGAAGTATCAAAGTTACAGTTACGGGTGAAGTTATAGCACCAGGCACTTACACACTTTCTTCATTATCAACTGTTCAAAATGCTTTATATGCTTGTGGTGGACCGAATGAAGTAGGTACTTACCGCAAAATTAATGTGATTAGAAATAACCGCATAATCTCAACATTTGATATTTACGAGTTATTGATGAGTGGTTTCTCTAAATCAAATATCATTTTACAAGACCAAGATATTATTCAAGTATTACCTTACTCAACCAGAATTGCAGTAAAAGGAAATACGAAAAGAGAGGGTTTATTTGAACTTTTACCAGAAGAGAAACTTACTAACTTGATTGAATATGCAGGGGGCTTTGCACCTTATGCCTATCGTCATAGATTAAAAGTTTACAGAAACACGCCACGTGAGAGGAAGATTTTGGATGTCATGGAGTCAGAATTTAACACTTTCAGTATGCAAAGTGGCGATTCAGTTGTGATTGAAAGAGTTTTGGAGAGATTTGAAAACATGGTGGCGGTAAATGGTGCTATCTTCCGTCCGGGTGAATATTCTTTAGAATCAAGCCCAACGCTTACCCAGCTAATAAAATCAGCTGAAGGGTTAAAAGGTGAAGCACTGACCGGAAGAATTACTGTAATTCGCACAAGAGATGATATGATTATTGAAAATATTTCAGTAAACTATGATGATATCATTAAAGGAAAAGCATCTGATATAGCTCTCAAACGAGAAGATATTATTACTATTCCATCTATTTTTGATTTAACTGAGCCAGCCTACGTACGTATTCAAGGTGCATTAAATAATCCAATTGCAGAAGATGGAATCGAAATGCCATTCCTTAGAAACATGACTATTGAGGACGTCATTGTAAAAGCTGGTGGTCTTTCTGAAGCCGCTTCATTGGCAAGAGTGGAAGTTGTTCGTAGAAAGAGAAATGTTGACCCAACCTCTGCTAATGCACAAATTTCCGATACCTATACATTTAGTATTAGCTCGGATTTAAAAGTTGACCAAACTGGAAACAAATTTGTATTGTATCCTTTTGATGAAATTTTTATTCGTCGTTCTCCAAATTATATCAAACAAACATTTGTAGAAATTCAAGGAGAAGTAATTTATCCAGCAACTTATGGTATCAAAAGTAAAACTGAGAAAATTTCTGATTTAATTGAACGTGCAGGTGGCCTAAGTCCACAAGCATATCTTGAAGGAGCAACATTGGTAAGACAAATACAACTGAGCGAAATTGAACTCGCTCAACGTAGAAAAGCCATTACTGAAATTACTAATAGTGTTAAAGGTAATCAAGCCGTACAAGTTGAAGATGTTAATGCAACCACTGTATCTTCAATTGGCATTAATTTGACGAAAATTATGCAAAATCCGGGCTCAGATGAGGATATGATTTTACAAGATGGTGATATAATTAGAATTCCCAAAAGACTTGAAACAGTTCGCGTACAAGGTGAAGTACTTTACCCAACAACTGTTAAATATTTAGATAGCAAAAATTTCATTAATTATATTTCAAATGCGGGTGGATTTACTAAAAAATCATTAAGAAGTAAATCATACATTTTATATGCAAATGGGTCAGTTGATAGAACTAGAAGAGTACTTTTTGTAAATCTTTACCCAAAAGTTGAACCAGGCTCTGAAATAATTATCCCTCAAAAAACGGTTACAGCACAGCAACAAATTGCCCAAGTACAAGGTTTATTTGCAACAATTGCTGGTACTATTACAACATTAGTAAGTGTTTTAGCAATTTTCCAATTGACTAAATAAAGGATTGGTGGGAATTTAAAACAGAAAATCGAAAAATGGCAGAATATCAAACCATACAAGAAGAACAAATTAGTACTAAAGATTTTGTAAAAAAAATAATCAATTTATTCATCCTAATTGGCAATGAATGGCGTTTATTATTGATTAGCATCGCCCTTGGTACTTTCTTTAGTTTATTATTAGATGTAAAGGAACTGAAAGATACCGAATACACAGGTGAAATTCAATTTAACTTAGAATCAGGAAGTGGACAAGCTGCATTCGGTGGATTAGGTGGTCTTGCAGGTGCTTTCGGTTTTGGTGGTGCAGGAACTACATCTAATGATTTATTTAGTGGAGGCAACTTTGGTCTATTGATTACTTCAAAAACACTTTATGAAAAGGCCTTGATGAAAGAAGTAATGATTGGTGGAAAAAAGACTCTCTTCATCAACTTCTATAAGGATAGCAGTGATATTGCAAAGAAAGAATGGGGAGGAGATTTATTACATGAACCCAACTATAAAGCTATCAAATACCGCTTTAATCCAAAATCACCAAATGATTTTACGAAAGATGAAAATATCATCTTATCAACCATTTATGAGAAATTAGAAGCTCAAACGACTCTACAACCACTTGATAAAAACGGTTCGATTATGGTTCTTTCGGCTACTACTAATAGTGAATTCTTGACTAAAGTTTGGCTAGAGACTTTGCTTGAAACTTTAAAAGAATTTTATGTAGAGGTTCGCACCAGAAAAACTCGTGATATCTACGATATCCAAATGATTAGACTAAGAGAGTTGGAAGGTAAATTAAGTTCAACGGATAGACAATTGGCTCAGGCACAATTTCAAAACCAAAATGCAGTTGACCCTAACGCACCTATGCGTACTATGCAGTTGAATCGTAGTAACAACTACGTATCAACGCAGTATTTCCAACAATTAGCAGCGGTAGAACAATTAAAAATGCAATTAATTAACCAAACACCTTTATTTACGGTATTACAACCTGTTAGACTTCCACTCTTGCAGCGTACTTACACAGTTGGTGGTAATACACTTAAAGGGGCATTTGTTGGTTTTTTTCTTTGCCTTTTATATATCATAATGAGAAGGACGTACTTGGAATTGATGAGTTAACAAACAAAATTGTTTCATAAACTCAAAAATATTACTTTTGCCCTCCTTTTTAGTTAAAAATTAATGGAAAACAACGAAGTCGTAATAAAAGCAGGAAAATCTGCCTTACACTATTGGAGAGAAGTTTGGCGTCAAAGAGAATTGTTTTGGATTCTCGGTAAAAGAGATGTGATGGTACGCTACAAACAAACTGCCCTTGGTGTAGCATGGGGAGTAATAAGGCCACTCATGACTGCTCTAGTAATGGTATTAGCTTTTGGGAAAATTGCTAAACTTGAAAATGATTCTTCTATTCCATACATGTTGGTTGTGATTCCGGGAGTAATAATATGGTTGTTTTTTTCGCAATCATTATCTCAGATAAGTAATAGCATTGTGGGCAATGGTAATCTAGTATCTAAGGTTTATTTCCCGAGAATAATTATTCCATTTAGTTCTTTATTGGTAGGCTTACTTGATGCCATGATTGCATTTGCAATGTTTTTTATATTTTGCATTTATTATCAATTTATTCCAAGCTGGCATATCATCTTCGCTCCATTTTTTTTATTAGTAGCTTATTTAGCGGCTTTTGGTACTGGGCTTCTGGCATCAGTGTTGAATGTAAAATACCGGGACATTGCTCAGATAATACCTTTTGTAGTTCAATTCGGTTATTTTATTTCACCAGTAGCTTACACAAGTGAACGAGTGAGTA
Source organism: Emticicia oligotrophica DSM 17448 (assembly GCF_000263195.1). Classification (GTDB taxonomy): domain Bacteria; phylum Bacteroidota; class Bacteroidia; order Cytophagales; family Spirosomataceae; genus Emticicia; species Emticicia oligotrophica. The sequence goes on along the minus strand of NC_018748.1, from coordinate 4,362,520 downwards.
GAGAATGGTGGTATCCTATTTATAACCTAAATCCTGTTGCGGGAGCTATTGATGGACTTAGATGGTGCTTATTAGACGACTTTTCAAATTTTAACTGGCAAAGTTTCATACCTATGCTGTTTTTTGTAGTTGTATCCGTACTATTTTCCATTTGGTTTTTCCGTAAAAATGAAAATTCTTTTGTTGACCATTTGTAGGTAGATTTTGATTTCGTTCAAATTCACAAATGATTCATTCTAATTGAATTCAATACCAGCTATTAATTTTGTATCACATTTTCCAGAAAGCCGAACAAGAGTTTTCAGTAAAATATAGATGAAAGCAATTTCGATTGAAAATATTTCCAAAAAGTACATTCTTAGTCACAAAAAGAAGAAATACCAAAACCTCAAAGAAAGTGTTTCGGGTTTCTTCACTGAGTTATTTACTTCGAAAGAGGAAGAAGAAAGTAAGGAAGTCTTTTGGGCATTAAAAAATGTAAGCTTTGATATTGAACAAGGCGATAGAATTGGAATTGTTGGCTCAAATGGTGCTGGAAAATCAACTCTACTTAAAATTCTTAGTAGAATTACCGAACCAACACATGGTTTAGTGAAGGTTAATGGTAGAATGGCTAGTTTATTGGAAGTAGGAACGGGATTTCACCCAGAATTAACTGGTAGAGAAAATATTTTCTTGAATGGTGCAATTTTGGGCATGAAGCAACATGAAATTCGTGCTCAATTTGATGAAATTGTCAATTTTGCTGGAATCGAAAAGTTTCTTGATACCCCTGTAAAACGTTATTCTTCAGGTATGTATGTACGTTTGGGCTTTGCTATTGCGGCTCATCTCGAACCAGAAATTCTTATTGTTGATGAAGTTTTAGCGGTAGGTGATTCTGAATTTCAAAAGAAGTGCTTGGGAAAAATGAAAGATGTTTCGAGCAGTGGCAGAACCATTCTTTTTGTTAGCCATAATTCAACAGCCATTCAGGGATTATGCAATAAAGCAGCCTTTTTACAAAAAGGTAGCTTAGTTAAATACGGGGAAGTTGGCGAAGTTTTACATGATTATATGACAAGTATTTCTAAGTTTCAACTTCAACAAAATTGGGATTCTCCAGAAAATGCTCCGGGAAACGACCAAGTAAGAATAAAAAATATTGAAGTAGTGCCAGAATATATCTCTGGAAGTAAAAATATTGATGTTCGTACTCCGTTGAAAATAAATATTGAGTTTTGGAATATGCTCGATTCTGCTCATTTAAACCTTAGTATGTTTTTATATAGTATGACAGGCGAATGTGTTTTCAATGTTGGAAGTCAAGCAAAAACTTTCTCAAAAGGTTTAATTAAAGGAACGCTAGAAATTCCTGCAAACTTTTTAAATGATGGCTCTTATTACATTTCAGCCATGATTGTAAAAGATACTTCAGACCCAATCTTTTTTATGGAAGATGCAATTAGCTTTGATGTTGCAGATTGGAGAGAAGGCACTAATTGGTATGGCAAATGGCCTGGGGCCGTTAGACCAATCAATATACCTGTTCATACTTGGAAAATGGATGGACTTGTATAGTTAAATTAAAAAATTTAGTTCAATTTAATTTCATGCTCTTTTTGGGCTCATTAAAGTGATAATAAACGTAACAAAATCGTTTTTACCCCCAATAGAAGAATACCAAGAGATTATCAAAGGTATTTGGGAAAATACTTGGCTTACGAATAATGGCCCTTTAGTTAGGGAATTAGAAAATAAGCTAAAAGATTATTTAAACGTTGAAAATTTGTTGTTTGTCGGCAATGGAACCATTGCGATACAAATTGCTTTGAAAGCACTTGAACTTTCTGGTGAAATTATCACAACACCATTTTCTTACTGTGCTACCACCACCTCTATTCTTTGGGAAAATCTTCAACCAAAATTCGTTGATATTGAACCAAATACATATAACATAAATGCCAATTTAATCGAAGCTGCTATTACTGAGAAAACAAGTGGTATTTTGGCTACGCACGTTTATGGCAGACCTTGTGATGTTGAAAAAATTGAAAAAATTGCCCAAAAATATAACCTTAAAGTAATCTACGACGGTGCACATGGTTTTGGTGCTACCTACAAAGGCAAATCAGTTCTTTCATTTGGAGATATTACTACTTGTAGTTTCCATGCTACTAAAGTTTTTCACACCATCGAAGGTGGCTCAATTATTTGCAATAATGAGGATTTACTTAAAAAATTAGCCTTTTATAGAAGTTTTGGGCATAAGAATGATGATTATTACATGATGGGAATCAATGGTAAAAACTCAGAGTTTCATGCCGCAATGGGTCTTTGTAACTTACCAAAGGTAGCCGATATCATCAATAATAGAAGAATCATTTCGGAGAAATATGACTCATTATTGAACTGGAGTAAATTGAGTCGCCCATCAAACAATATTGAAGGATTTACGTATAACTATGCTTATTACCCAGTAATTTTAGAATCGGAAGAAAAATTGCTTCAAGTGACTGCGGCTTTGAAGGAACAAGAAATTATACCAAGAAGATATTTTTATCCTTCACTTAATCAACTCCCTTATTTGGACTTTTATAATCCTTGTCCAGTTTCGGAAAATATTGCATTAAGAGCCTTATCTTTACCTCTTTATTATGATTTAGCATTAACTGATGTTGAGCGAATTACACAAATCATCAATAGTAATCTTTAATCAAAACTTAAATCTTGGGTCATTTGGTAACAGTCTCTATCATAATTGTCAATTATCGTACACCTGAATTAATTGTTGAATGTATCAAAACAATCAAACAATTTACTTCAAAAGTAAGCTACGAAATAATTATTGTAGATAATGCCTCAAAAGGCGATGATGAAGGTTACGTCAAGTCATATTTTCCTAAAATCACTTGGTTATCAACTGGTTATAATGCAGGATTCGCAAGAGCCAATAACGCTGGAATGAGAATAGCTAAAGGTAAATACTTATTGCTATTAAATTCAGACACAAAACTTTACCAACCAGTCATTGATATTTGCGTAGAAAATTTAGAAAAAAGACCGGATGCAATTGCTGGTGGAGCTAATCAAGTTTATCCCGATCTAACTCCAAGGACATTTTATCATACATTTACTTTTAGAAAAGACTTTTGGATTGTCCCGCCAAAATTTAGAAATCAGTTAGACCGATTTTTCAAACAAAAGCAATATCAAGACCCCGAACAAGTAGATTACATTGCCGCGGCATTTTTGATGGTCAGGAAAGAAGGTTTTGAAAAAACTGGTGGATTGGATGAAGAATTTTTCTTGTACGGTGAAGATGTTGAATGGGGCTATAGATTAAGTAAATTAGGTAAATTATTGGTTTTTAATGATTGCAATATCATTCATGAAGAATGGGGAAGCAAACCAGAAAGATACAAAGAGGCCGAAAATTACACCTATTTTAATAGATTTGACCATCAAATCCAGCTTTCAAATTTAGTCTGGATTAGAAAACAATTTGGTGCGTTTCAATATTTTTTACTGATGCTGCATTATTGGCTATGGGTTCCGACTTTTTACCTAATGAAAATAGTTTCAAATTGTATCCATTTAAAAAATCCATTTTCCGAACTTGAAAATCAGAAGAAATTTGCCAAAATGATAGGTATATTTTCAAACTATTTCTGGAATATCATCTTAAAAAAGCCCACTTTCTATAAATTATCTAAATAATTTAGACCCAATTGATTCAGTAAATGAGTAAAAAATTAGTTTTATTTATTACACCTACTGGTGGCCGCACTGGCTCAGAAATGCTTCTTTGGTATTTATTGAAGCATCTTTCTGGTAAAATAAAATCAGCCATTTATACTCGTCTGAACGGAGAATTATTTGCTACACAATCAACTGCTGACCAAACATTTATAAATAATAATAGGCGAAGCTTTATTTACCAAATTTACGAAGGCATCTACCATAAAATATTTAAGATTACGCCTGAGGAAAAGAAAGTTTTGGATATTCAAAAGAAAATCAAAGCTGATAGATGGTATTTAAACACAATAACAATGCCTCAATTTGCACGTTTAGCTCAAAAGGTGGGTGTACCCTATGATTTACATGTGCATGAATTGGTAAGCATTTACGATGAAATTAGATTCGATGATTTCAAATTTCAGCTTGATAATGCCGCTCGAATTATTTGCTGTTCATCAATAGTCGAAAGAAGAATCAGTGAAATGGGTTATTCAAATACCCTCCTACTTCATTCGTTTATTGATACGCAAACCATTTCAATCAAGCAGTCTGCTTTATCAATCCGTGATAAAATTGGTATTCCTTCCGATGCATTTGTTTGGGTAATGTCTGGCTCGATGAATCTAAGAAAAGGTTATGATACCATTTGCGATTTATTTCAGTATTTACCTCAAAATACTTATATTGTGTGGTTAGGAAGTGTAAAACAAACAGGTGTGTTGCATTATATTCGTCAGCGAACTAAGATTGAAAAACTTAATTTCATCGAAATTGGAGAAAAATCGGCTGAATATTATGATTATCTCAATATTTCAGATGGTTTTGTTTTAACCGCCAAAGAAGACCCCTTCCCTCTTGTAATGATTGAAGCAGCTTACCTCGAAAAACCAATTGTTGGTTATAATTCGGGTGGAATTGCTGAATTTATTCAAAATGGAATGGGCTTATGTGTCGATAGTTTTAACCCAAAAGATTTAGGAGACGCAATGGCACAAATTCAAGAGAAAAAATTAAACATTGATAATAACACCCTTAGAAATCGAGCCTTAGATTTTGACATTCAAAATCAGATTTCTAAATGGGATAACTTATTTGATTTATAATGAATAACTACCAGGCAATTTTAGCAGAATTAGAAGAAGCAAGTAAAGTTCTTAATAACTTCATTAATTCTGAAGAGAACATTAAAAACATCGAAAAAGTAGCAGATTTGATGGCAAATGCTATCAAAAATGGCAAAAAAATCATCTCTTGTGGAAATGGTGGTTCTCATTGTGATGCCATGCATTTTGCTGAAGAGCTTTCCGGAAGATATCGTGATAATAGAAAATCATTGGCTGCTATCGCTATTTCCGACCCAAGTCATATTTCTTGCGTTGGGAATGATTATGGTTTTGACTATATTTTTTCAAGATTTATTGAGGGTTTAGGAAATGAAGGTGATGTATTATTAGGAATCAGCACCAGTGGAAATTCTAAAAATATTATCAATGCTGTTGAAGCTGCCCGTGAAAAAGGGATGAATGTTGTTATTTTCTCTGGAAAAGATGGCGGCAAATTAGCGGATAAAGCTGATGTAGAAATCAGAGTTCCACATTTTGGATATGCCGACCGTATTCAAGAAATCCACATCAAGGTTATTCATATTCTAATTATGCTCATTGAAAAGAAAGTCTTAAATTCTTAAATTGATGAATATTCTCTTCGTAAGTCATGATGCTAACCGTGCGGGTGCTCAGCTATTTTTGTTGAATATCATGAAATATTTGAAATCCAAAGGTATCAATATGCAATTATTGCTACTTGATGGAGGTGTTTTAGAGAATGAATTTTCAAAAATATGTCCTATTCACTATTGGAATGATGATGCACATATTTCGAATGGATTAAAAAGAACTTTTAGGAAATTTGTCAAAGGAAATGAACAAAATCAAATAGAACTGCTGCTTGAAAAACTTCAACAAAGCTCATTTGATTATATTTATGCCAATACCATTGCAACTTCCCATGCACTACCACTAATTAAAAAGTATTTATCAGCACCACTGATTACGCATATTCATGAATTAGAATTTTCAATTCAATTATATTCAAATAAATCTGATCGCGAATTTCTGTTCAAAAATTCAACTAAAATAATTGCTTGTTCGAGAGCTGTTGCCGAGAATTTAATTACCGTACATGGAGTTGATGAAAATAAAACCTCAATTATTCATTCTTTTGTTGATAATGAAAAGATTTTACATCGTCTTTCAGAAGCTAACAAAGAATCAATCAAAATTAAATACAATTTACCCGAAAATTGTCATTTAATTGGTGGCTGTGGAAATGCCGAATGGAGGAAAGGTATAGATATTTTCATTCAAGTTATTAATCAAATTTTAAATACTTCTAACGAAAAGTATCATTTCATTTGGATTGGCGTAAAAAAAGAAGGCGAATATTATGAACAAGTTTCGTATGATATAGCTAAAATGGGAATTGGAGATAAAATTACACTTATTGAGCAAACACCCGATGCCATCGAATTAATTAATTGTTTGGATATTTTTACTATTGTTTCAAGAGAAGACCCTTTTCCATTAGTGATGCTCGAAGCTGCTTTGGCTCAAAAAACAATGATTGGATTTGAAAAAACAGGTGGTTGTAGTGAATTTATTGAGGAAGATGCTGGTATAATTGTACCATATTTGAATACAATCGCTATGGCATCGAGCATAATTAAACTCAATAATAATCAGATTTATGCAAAGCACCTTGGAGAAAAAGCTAAGGAAAAAGTTTTGAATTTATACAGTTTTGAAAACTCAGTTTTAAAAATAGAACAACTTTTGGCTTCTATATAATTGAAAATATATAGCAATTTATTTTGCTTAAATAATATGACGCTTGTTTTTACACTTTGTTCGGTAAATTATTTAGCCCAAGCACATACACTTGGTGATTCACTTCATGCTTTAAACCCAGAATTTGAGTATATCATTGGGTTGGTAGATAAACTCGACACTAAAGATATAGAAGTTTCAAAATTACCGGCCTATCAATTATTGGAAGTGGATAAAATTAACATTCCAGATTTTGCGGGTATGTGCGAACGCTATGATATTACTGAATTAAATACCGCTGTAAAACCTTATTATTTTGATTATTTCTTAAAAAATCGACCTGAAATAAGTAATATTATTTATTTTGACCCCGATATTATTGTATTCGATAAACTTACTCATTTAGAACAAAATCTTCAAAAATACAACATCATTGTAACACCGCATATTACTACCCCATACAACGATGACAAATGGCAAAATGAAGAAGATGTTGTGAATACGGGGGTTTTTAATTTTGGATTTGTTGCCATCAACCGTTCATCTGAAGCACAAAAAATGATTGATTGGTGGTGCGATAAATTAGCTAAAGAATGTGTGATTAATTTATGTGAAGGGCTTTTTGTTGACCAACATTGGGCGGAGTTTTTTCCTGCATACTTTAATAATGTACTGATTGATAAACACTTAGGCTATAATGTTGCTTATTGGAATCTTCATGAAAGGCACTGTACTTCAAAAGATGGAAATTGGTACATTAATCAAACGATTCCTCTACAGTTTTTTCATTACAGTGGGTATCTGATAGCCAAACCAGAAGAGGTTTCGAAATATCAAAATAGAATCAACTTTACTGAAAGACCAGATATTATTCCTTTATTCGATTTATATAGAGAGCGATTGCTTAAGAATAACGAGCTTTATTGGAAAAACTTCAAATGCGATTATGTGAAGCCAAAGAAAGTACAACGTTTGGTGCGAGTGAGAAAATATCTAAAAATTCCTTTAGAAAAGCTAGCATTAATGTTTGATTAATCAAAAAATGAAAAAATTCATTGCACTTTGGAAACATCGTTACCAAAAATATTCTCATATACTAAAGGTAAACATTCATTTTATAATAGATTTTCTTTGGTTCAAGGTTCAAAAACTTTACCATAGAAAACCATTTGTAGCAATTGCGTTAACTCAACAATTTGGAGATATCGTTGCAGGAGAACCACTTTCTCGTCAAGTCAGAAAAAAGCATCCAAATTCAACAATCATTTGGTTTGTTCGTCCAGCTTTTAAAGAACTCGTTCAAAACAACCCCAATATTGATATTATTTTTGAAGATATTTGTGCCAATCATCGAAAAAAAATATTGGGAGCAAATATTTTTGATACTGTTTATAATCTCCAATTTAGAAATAATAGTCACTGCGAAATCTGTAATGTTTTTGTTGATAATGAAGTGGCTGATAAAAAAGGAATAACCATTGAAAATTATTATTTTCATGGAAATTTGCTGGAAGTCCAACAAAAAATTGCAGGCATTGAATTAATTGATGAAACACCAATTTTGTACTTTTCAAATTCGGAAGTTCAAAAAATTGATTCGTTGAATTTACCCACTAAATTTATTGTAATTCATTGTCAGTCTGCACAAAATAGTAGAAATTGGGATGCGTCAAAATGGCAACAACTCATTAATCAACTAATTGAACAATACGATATAGCTATTGTTGAAATAGGATTATCAAGCGAATTGGCAATTCATTCAAAAAACTATATCAATCTTTGTGGAAAATTAAGTCTTTTAGAAACTGCCGAGGTAATCAAAAGAGCAAGATTATACATTGGCATTGATAGTGGGCCAGCCCACTTGGCCAATGCGGTTGGCACTTACGGCATAATTATGCTTGGAAAACTTGCTAATTTTGTCAACCATATTCCCTACTCAGGAGGCTATAAATCAGGTAAAACCGCAACGATTATTAGAAATACAAATGGACCAAGCTCTGAAATTGAAATTTCAGAAGTTTTAGAGGTTATCAAATCAAAAGAACTAATTTAAGTAATGAATATTTTTACAATTTGCCATATTAATCAATTAGCAAATGCTTGTATTTTGGGTGATTCTTTGAAGAAAACTAATCCAAATGCTACTTTTTCTATTGGATTGGTTGATGAAATTTCACAAATTAATGAAACATTCAAAACCATATTTGAGATTATTCCAGTTCAGGAATTAGGCATTGAAGGTTTCAACGAAATGTCTCATCGCTATACGCATGAGGAGTTGTTGGCCAATTGCAAACCATTTTTTGCGGAATATTTCCTAAAAAAATCTGAAACTTTATTATATATAGATTGTACATCCTTGGTTTTCCAATCATTACAATTTATTGAAGATATTCTGCAAACATCTAATATTTTGATTACACCGCAATTATTATTTGCCAACAAGCATCCAGATGAGAAACAAATCCTAAACTCAGGTATTTATCATTCAGGTTTTATCGGATTGAAAAATACTGAAGAAACTTTTCGATTCTTATCTTGGTGGGGCAATAATACTCGTAAAAAAGGATTTATCAATTTATGTAAAGGCATGAACGCCGACCAACTTTGGTTGGAACATGTGCCTGCAATGTTTGAAGAAGTGTTTATTCTAAAAAATGAGGGAGTAAATGTTGGGTATTGGAATCTACCTGAACGAAATCTTGAAATTTTAAAAAAGGAGCAAAATTTAATTTCTTTGAATTACAAAAAAATGGAGTTTTCAAAGGAATATGATACAGAACTTAACAATTATTCTTATAAAAAATTATTGAAGTTTCAACCAGCTTTTGGAATTAATGACCCAAACAAGCCAACTTTAGGTAAAACAATTGCTCGGAAAATTCGTTTAATCAATAATCAAGTTGATACACTCATTGATAAAATACTAGGTTAAGTAAATAAATTTCTACTCAAAGTAATTAAGTCTAAGCAATAAATAAATTTTTGCTGTAAATTTGCAAAAAAAGCTAACAACAATATGACTTATTCAGTTGAAAAAACCGAACATTACGCACTTATTCAAATAGAAGAAAATAAATTCGATAAATCAATCACTGCTGAGGTAGAAAAACAAATTGTTGTACTTTACCGTGAAGGTTTTATGAATATGATTCTTGATTTTTCAAAGGTTTTGGAAATTGATGAATCAGGTCTTTCGCTTCTTAGAAAAGCAACCAAAGTTTGCCGCAGTGAGCATGGTCTATTTATTGTTTGTACAAAAGATGATGATATCCTTGACTTAATTGATGGTGAAAAAATACCAGAAATCGTACTTCTTCCAACGGTTGATGAAGGAATTGATGCAGTTTTCATGAATGATTTAGAAAATGATTTTCGTGAAGAAGAAGATGATGAGTTTGATTTGGGTGAAGAAAACGGATTTACAGAAGGTAAATTTTAATGCTATTTATTGAACCACTGGATATGTGTTATTCAGTGGTTTTTTGCACAAACTATTTATGAATTTTGAATTTTTAGTATTAGGTACTGGCTCAGCGACTCCTGTTGTAAATCGTCATCCCTCTGCATTTCTTCTCTCTATTGAAAACGAATCATTTTTGATTGATTGCGGCGAGGGAACTCAGTATCGGTTACTTGAAAATAAAATTAAAAGTTCAAGGATAAGACATATTTTTATCAGCCACCTTCATGGCGACCATTACTTTGGATTAATTGGCTTACTTTCAAGTTGGAATCTCAATCAACGTAAAGAAGAATTAACCATATTTGCTCCTCGTGGGCTTGACGAAATTTTAACTACCCAATTCAAATATTCAGATACTCGACTGCATTTTAAAATAATTTTTGTTGAAACTAATACTGAATCAATAAATCAAATTTTAGATACTAATCTAGTTACCGTAGAAACAATTCCACTTCAACACCGCATTCCTTGCTGTGGATTTTTATTTCGTTCAAAAGCATCTAAACGCAAAATAGTTGCAGATAAATTACCTTCAAATTTTCCTATCCCATACATGAAAATGCTAAAAGATGGATTAGATATTTTTGACGAACTTACTGGGGTTACGTATAAAAATAAAGATTTTACAGTTCCCGGTGGACAAAGCAAATCATTCGCTTATTGTTCAGATACTGCATTTAACGAATTGAAAGTCAACCAAATACAAGGTATTGATACAATCTATCACGAAGCTACATTTACTGAATCTGAGGCGAAAAGAGCCGAACAAACAAATCATTCAACCGCCAAACAAGCCGCAAAAATCGCTCAAATGTCAAATGCTAAACAGTTGATTATTGGGCATTATTCTTCACGTTACAAAACCCTCGAGACCCACCTTGAGGAAGCAAAATCAGTTTTCGCAAATACATTATTGGCCGAAGAAAACACCACTTATAAGGTATAATTTTTCTTTTTAAAGTATTTATTGTACTTATTTAATAAGTTTCAAAAATAATTACCCATATAGTCTATAATTATTATAGATTTAATATATATTTGCCCAAGTAAAATTGAATTGATATATGCAAAGCTTCCGAACTGAGTTAGAAAACCCATTAGTCGAAAAAGACATCATTGATTTAGAGCGTAAAATCAGATTATTCCGTGAAGGAAAAATTCATGAGGAAAAGTTTCGTAGTCTGAGATTAGCACGCGGAGTATATGGGCAACGCCAACAAGGAGTACAAATGGTCAGAATCAAATTACCTTACGGTAAAATGACCCTGAAACAATGGAATAGAATTGCAGATATTTCAGATGAATACTCGACAGGAAACCTTCATTTTACAACTCGTCAAGATGTACAAATTCACTTTGTGAGTCTTGAAAAAACACCAGAATTATGGGCAAAACTCGAACAAGATAATATCACCCTTCGTGAAGCTTGTGGAAATACGGTAAGAAATATTACTGGTTCACCAACAGCAGGAATTGACCCAAATGAACCTTTTGATATTACCCCCTACGTGCATAGCACATTTGAATACTTTTTACGTAACCCCGTTTGTCAAGAAATGGGCCGTAAATTTAAAATGTCATTCTCAAATACAGATGCTGATACCGCTCTTAGCTACATGCACGATTTAGGATTTATTTCTAAAATTAAAGATGGCAAAAGAGGGTTCAAAATAATGCTTGGTGGAGGTTTAGGAGCACAACCACAATTAGCACATACAGCTTATGAATTTTTAGAAGAAGAAGCTATTATTCCTTTTATTGAGGCAGTACTGCGTGTTTTTGACCGCCACGGAGAAAGAAACTCTCGTCATAAAGCACGTTTAAAATTCTTAATTGCAAAAATTGGTTTTGAAGCCTTCATGCAATTAGTTGAAGAAGAAAAACTTTCATTGAAAGTAAAAACTTACCCAATCAAAACTGAGGAATTTGATAAAAACGACAGTATTTCAGTTTCTTCAGAAATTGCAACAAAAGATTCAGTTGAGTTTAATAATTGGTTCAAAACCAATGCTTTTGCACAAAAGCAGTCGGGTTATTATGGTGTTTTTGTAAGAGTTCCACTTGGAAATATCTCTAGCACAGTTTCACGTAGCCTTTCTGCCAAATTAGCTAATTATATTGCTGATGATGTAAGAGTAACCGTAAACCAAGGCTTATTACTTAGGTTTGTAAAAGCAGAAAACTTAGTGAAAGTCTTCGAAATTTTAAGCGAGCACAACCTAGCTGCACCTGGTGCCAATAGTATAGTCAATATAACAGCCTGTCCTGGTACTGATACCTGCAACTTAGCTATTTCTGATAGTACAAGTATTTCGCTTGAATTAGAAAAAGTGATGAAAGAAGATTTCCCTGAATTGATTGAGGAAAACAAAATGCAAATCAAGATTTCAGGGTGTATGAATGCGTGTGGGCAACATAGCATGGCCAATATTGGGTTTCATGGAAGCTCGTTAAAAGCTGGAGGAAAGGTTTTACCTGCGTTACAAGTATTATTAGGAGGCGGAACTATCGGCAACGGTCAAGGAAGAATTGCTGACAAAGTAATTAAAGTTCCAAGCAAAAGAGGGCCTCAATTACTCCGTACAGTTTTAAACGATTATGAAACCAATGGTCTAGAAGGAGAATACTTCAATGACTATTATGAGCGTCAAGGTGAGAAATATTTCTATAATCTTTTAAAACCATTGGCAGATTTAACTAATCTCATTGACACCGACTTCGTTGATTGGGGTCGAGATGAGATTTTCCAAACTGAAATTGGGGTCGGAGAATGTGCTAGTGTAATCATTGATTTAGTGGCTACTTTATTCTATGAATCAGAAGAAAAAATAGAATGGGCAAAAGAAGCTTTCAATGAAAATCGTTTAGCCGATGCCATTTATTATGCTTATCAATCGCAAGTAAATACTGCAAAAGCCTTATTACTTGACAAGAATATCAATTGTAGTACTCAACACGGTATTATTTCGGAATTTGATAAACATTTTGAAAATGAATTTGGTGGCAATGTAAAAGAACAGATTTTACAAATCAATAAAAATGAACCAACAAAAGATTTTGCCATAGATTTCATTGAAACAGCAGAAGATTTCTTAAAACAAGCAATTTCTGTAAGAGAAACATTAAAATTAGAAATTGCCTAATAAATTAACCTATGAAAAGAATTGCTTTAGCATTAAGTGAAAACATACAAATGAAATTCATTGCCTATGCAATGGTATTTATGAAAGTTTCACTAATTGGAATTTTGGTTTACAGAATTACTTCGGGAATAAATAGCTTTAATTTTAATTTTGATACCGTTCTTGTTTATTACATCGGAGCTGGATTTTTAGCTCAGTTAGTAGATGGTGCCCTTGGAATGGCCTACGGTGCATCTTGTACATCAATGCTTTTGGGTCTGGGTGTTCCACCCGCATACGCCACTGCAAGTGTGCATACTGCTGAAGTATTTACAACTGGAGTTTCGGGGCTTTCACATATCTATTTTGGTAATATTGATAAAAAATTATTTTTCAGAATTGTTATTACTGGTGTGCTAGGAGCTATGTTGGGTGCATACCTTATTTCTGATGTATTTGATGGAAAAATGATAAAGCCCTACATTTCTATTTATATGATTATTCTGGGTAGTATCATTATTTCAAAGGCATTTAAACAAAGACCACCAGAACCCCAAAACAAAAACTTAGGACTTTTAGGACTAATAGGTGGATTTCTTGATTCCGTTGGTGGTGGTGGTTGGGGGCCATTGGTTACTTCAAATTTAATTAGTAAAGGAAATGCCCCGAAAGAAGCAATAGGAACAGTCAATACAGCAGAGTTTTTTGTCTCTTTCTTTAGCACAGGTGTATTTATGCTTTTTATTGATATTCAAGCATGGCAAGCTATTGCCGGACTTATCATTGGTGGTATCTTTGCAGCTCCGCTTGGTGCATTTTTAGTTAGATTATTCAAACCAAAAACAATCATGATTTCAGTAGGAGTATTGGTTGTTTTATTGAATATTTGGAATTTAGCCAAAGCTTGGCTGTGATAAACACTTGAAGAAATTACAAAATGATTGAAATATTAGAAAAATATTCATTACCCGAAGGACTCAGCTTTGTAGCCAATCAATATCCTGGTAAAGTTGTCTTCTCAACTTCTTTTGGACAGGAAGACCAAGTAATTACTGATGCCATTTTCAGAAATGAAATTGGCATTAACATTTTCACCCTTGACACTGGTCGTTTATTTCAAGAAACTTATGAACTAATAGACCGAACTCGTTCGAGATACAAAAAAAATATTGAAGTATTTTACCCAAATACTGAGAAAATTCAAGCACTTGTATCTAACAAAGGAGCTAATAGCTTTTATGAATCTGTCGAAAACCGCAAAGAATGTTGTTTTATCAGAAAAATCGAACCTTTAAAAAGAGCCTTAGCAGGAGCTGAAGTTTGGATTACAGGCCTTCGTGCAGAACAATCTGAGAATAGAAACGATATGAAAATATGGGAATGGGACGAAGGTAACAAGGTTTGGAAATTTAATCCTTTAATACATTGGACGTATGAAGAAGTATTGAAATACATTGCAGAAAACAAAGTCCCTGATAACCCATTGCATAAAAAAGGTTTTGTAAGTATTGGTTGTTTACCTTGTACAAGAGCTATTGAACCACATGAACACCCAAGAGCAGGCCGATGGTGGTGGGAAGAATCAAAAAAAGAGTGCGGCCTACACGCTGGATGATTCTTTCATATTTTATCATTCTATATTTTTGCGTTACATTTACGCACCAACTAATATAAATTAAGCGAATTTTTAGGCCAATTACCCTATTTATTCGTAAATCGTTAATCACTATTCTTTAAATGAGTACTTTTTCAGAAAAAACAACGGTTTATCAAGCAAATGATAGCTCTTTTCCAAGAGAATTGGAAGATGAAGCAATCTATATTTTGCGAGAAGTAGCTTCTCAATTTGAAAAACCAGCTATATTATTCTCAGGTGGAAAAGATTCTATCACAGTTGTTAGGTTAGCACAAAAAGCATTTTATCCTGGGAAAATTCCTTTTGCACTTCTTCATGTAGATACAGGACATAATTTTCCTGAGACAATTGAATACCGTGACTGGCTTGTTGAAAAATTAGGCTTAGAACTTCATGTTCGTTATGTTGAAGATTCAATTAAGCAAGGGAAAGTTAAGGAAGAAACTGGGAAATATGCCAGTAGAAATGCACTTCAAACAGTCACTTTATTAGATGCCATTGAAGAATTCAAATTTGATGCATGTATTGGAGGTGCAAGAAGAGATGAAGAAAAAGCTCGTGCTAAAGAAAGAATTTTTTCGGTAAGAGATGATTTTGGTCAGTGGAATGCAAAAAAACAACGTCCAGAATTATTTGATATGCTTAATGGAAAAATTGAGTTAGGTGAAAATGTAAGGGTATTCCCTATTTCAAATTGGACAGAACTCGATGTTTGGAATTATATTAAGGAAGAAAAGCTTAAAATTCCTTCTATTTATTTTACTCATGAACGTGCAGTATTTGAGCGTGATGGAATGATTTGGGCAGATTCAGAATTTATTAACAAATCAGAAGATGAAGTGCCTTATCAATCAAAAGTGAGATTCCGCACTGTTGGAGATATGACATGTACTGCGGCCGTTGAATCTACGGCAGATAATATTGATGATGTAATTTCAGAAATTCTATCAGCACAGATTTCCGAAAGAGGAGCAAGAATTGACGATAAACGCTCGGAAGCTGCTATGGAAAAACGTAAACAAGCTGGGTATTTTTAATATTCTTCACAGTATTTACGTTTACATTTATCAAACAAAATTTCAGTCAAATCTTTTAAAAAGATTTAATTTTTCTCTTTAGGCTTCAATAATTATGGACATATTAAGAATAGCTACGGCTGGCTCGGTAGATGATGGTAAAAGTACTCTAATCGGCCGCTTGTTATATGAAACAAATTCAATCACAAAAGATAAAATCGAAGCACTTGAATCGGCCTCAAAGCGAAAAGGCCTTGATTTCTTAGATTTATCACTATTGACAGATGGCTTAATTGCAGAGCGTGAACAAGGTATCACGATTGATGTGGCTCACATTTACTTCAGCACGCCCAACAGAAAATACATCATTGCTGATACGCCAGGACACTTTGAGTACACGCGAAACATGGTAACTGGTGCATCAAATACCTCAGTATCAATTATTTTGATTGATGCACGAAATGGTGTTGTGGAACAAACCAAACGCCATTTTTACATATCCTCAATGCTTCGAATTAAGAATATCATTGTGGCTGTAAATAAAATGGATTTGGTTGGCTATAGTCAAGAAAGATTTGAATCAATTAAATCTGAACTTTTAGCTATTGCCGAACAAGTAAGTTTTGAAGGACAAACCTTGAAATTTATTCCAATTTCTTCACTTTATGGAGAAAATTTAGTTCGAAAATCTACTGAAACTCCTTGGTACGAAGGCGAGCCACTTTTAGAAACACTCGAACATTACGGAACACAGAATGCTGAACTAAGCACAAAACAAGCTCGGTTCCCTGTTCAACATGTAGTTCGACCAAAAACAGAAGAATTCCATGATTATAGAGGTTATGCTGGTAAAATTGCCAGTGGAAGCTTTTATATAGGTGATTTAGTAGAAGCTCTTCCGAGTGGCCAAATCAGTAAAATCAAAACTATTGAGAAATTTGGTGTCGAACTGGAAGTTGGAAAATCAAAAGAATCAGTGGTAATTACTCTTGAAGACAATATTGATGTAAGTCGAGGAAATATGCTGGTTAAAGTTGGTGAACAACCAGAATCTAGAAAAGAAATTGATGCAAAAATTTGCTGGTTAGATAGCCAAATGCTTACAGTTGGTAAAACTTACTTGCTTCAACACGGAATCAATAGAGTTAAAGCAAAAGTTACTAAAATTAATTCAGTAATTGATATTAAAAATATGTCATTGAGCAATACTGCACCGGCAGATGGAGGCTTAAAACTCAACGAAATTGGTTGGATTAGTGTAAAGACAGCAAGCCCAGTTTTTGCTGATAAATATGAAGACAATCCAGCAAACGGTTCTTTCATTTTAATTGACGAAAGTAGTAATGGAACGGTTGGAGTTGGATTTGTCGAATAAAAAAACTATTTTTAAAACCATATTCATCAACCAAACTATCATTCTATTAGTTTAGGTTAGATAAAAATTAGACGGCTAATTGGCTGTCTTTTTTTTTCTCCAAATCCTTTTAGTTAGTAATTTTAAAACTAATAAAACGCTTAGTAGGAGTTATTATCGTTCGAAAATGCAGACACCATGGCTTTTAAGTAGATCCAAACATAAATTTCCTCCAGTATAACGCCCATTTAGGGCAAATTCTGCTCATTTAATTGAAAATTTACTTCCATTTAATAAGAAACTCTAACGATTATCAGTATTACTTATTTGCTCCTTTGGCAAAACAATATAGTCTTCAACAATTGTTGCTTCTTCCTCACGTTCAGATTTCTGCATGTAAAAAGATTTAGCACGCTTAAACCATCCTTTATTTACATTGGCATCTTTTCTTGAACGATAATATCTTAATCGATACTCTACATAAGGATTGACAATATCTTCAGGGTATTCAAACGAGTTGGCAACTTTAACATCACTTAGCGTAAGTACGCCATTCTCAGGAACACCAATTATTTTTTCAAAAGCCATGATGTTTCTATTTTCTTTACCTTCTCCTGCATTAATCAAATGGTCAATTAATACTTCTGCAACCTCCTGACTTTTGAACTGAGGCCCTAAGAATTTATTCCAGTAGTAATGCTTATGAATGTAAAGAGCCTCTTCTTTTGTAAACATTTTATTGCCCCAAATAGGCTTATGTATACCATATCCACTGCCTTCAAATTTGAGTAACTTAGGAGCATATTTACTGAAAGACGCCGCCTGATTGACATAAACTACGCAAATTGTTGATAAAAAGCTAATAGCAAATAAGCTTAAAATTATTTTCTTAAGATTCATTTTATAATTATTTACAGTTAATTGTATTAATACAAAAACTGTACCGCTAAATAGTAAAGTAGAAATTTTTGATAGGCAATAAATTAATCAAGTAGAGCTATTTCTTGGTAGGGACACATAAAATGAACAAAAAAATACTATCAACTATTTAACGAAAAAAAATAATTGATAGTATTTAAGGAGTTTCTAAAATCAATTGTTTAACACAACTTCTTCTGCTTCGAATTCGCAATTGTTGATTGGAATTTCAACTTTTTCGAGCATTTTTGGCAGTACTAGATAATTGGCTAGCATATTTCCGGCCTTGTCTCTTATGGCAAAACTCTTTGCTCGACTAAGCCAACCTTTATTTCGACTAGCATTTTTTCTCCCTTTGTAAAAATACAATCGGTAATTTATGTAAGGATTAATAATTTTTTCAGGAGATTTGAATTTATTCGCTGCTTTAATATCATTTAAAGAAAGATATCCGTCTTGTCTAACACCAATGATTGCTTCAAAAGCCTTGATGTGAACGCACTCTTTACCTACGCCTGCATTAATTAATTGGTCAATAAATACTTCTGCAACACCTTGGTCTTTAAACAATGAAGCATTGTATTTATCCCAATAATGTGTTTTGTAGATTAAATAAGCTTGATTTTTTGTAAATGGTTTGCTTCCCCAAATAGGCTGATGGATACCATATCCGTTACCTTCAAATTTGATTAGTTTTGGAAAATATTTATCGAAAGAAGCAGCAAATGAAAATTGAATTGTAAGTAATGTAAGAAGTGTTGTTAATAATTTACTTTTTTGAAAAGTCATATATTAATTTGATGGTGAAGCACAAAGATAAATTTAATTTATTGATTATCAAGCACTTATTCAAATTTTGTTATGCATTTTTTAAATTTTCTTCTTTTAATTATATTATTTCTACTATTGTTTAAAATTCAAGAATCCAGAAAATGTACAATATTAGGATGCATGCCTAATATTGTTATTTTGCCCCAAATTGTTAGCAATAATGGCAGAACTTAAGCACAAATACTCATTTAAAAACTAAATCACTCCAATGCCTTTGGACTTTTCTTATAATAATTGTTGCTAAAACAAGTATTTTTCGAGTATGAAAGAAAATTTGGTTTAAATGTTGTTATGCCAAATAAATTTGGTATTATATTGCAATGTGTTTATCTATACTCAAGCTATACATATACGTTTCAAAAGATTATATGGGTCGTAGATAATTACAATTTTACAACAAAATCACTGTCGGAAAACAAAGCATTTCGTGTTTAACAACATGCTTCGTCCGTTAGGTACAATTTTAAATCACTATTTTTTTGTACGATGACTGAAACTGAACAAGTTACAGAGCAACAACAAGGTTTATATCGCTCAGATTTTGAGCACGACGCTTGTGGTATTGGCTTTAGAGCTCATTTGAAAGGACGCAAGTCGCACGGGATTGTAGCCGATGCGATTAAAATGCTCGAACGCATGGACCACCGTGGTGCATGTGGATGCGACCCTAACACAGGTGATGGAGCAGGTATTTTACTCCAAATACCTCATGAGTTTTTCTTAGATGAATGCCGTAAACTCAATTTCCATCTTCCACCAATAGGAGAATATGGTGTTGGTATGATTTTCTTCCCAATGGATGAAACCGAGCGTGAAGAATGTCGTGCAATTTTGAATCGTAAAATTGAAAAACTTGGTTTAGAGTTACTCGGATACCGTATTGTTGATACCAAAGGAGATATTCTTGGTGAAGGTTCAGGTTCAGTTGAACCACAAGTAGAACAAGTATTCATCAAACGTCCAGTGGATATTACTGAAGAAATTGATTTTGAAAGAAAATTATACATACTACGCCAATATGCCTCTCGAGTAATTAAAGATGCAGTTGTTGGAGCTAAAGAACATTTCTATTTCTCATCGTTATCTTGCCGTACAATTTCTTATAAAGGCCAATTAACGACAGAGCAATTAAAATATTATTTCCCAGATTTATCAAACAAATCTGTTACATCTGCATTTGCAGTTATTCACTCACGTTTCTCTACAAACACATTCCCTTCTTGGAAATTGGCTCAACCATTCCGCTTTATTGCACATAATGGTGAGATTAATACTGTAAAAGGGAACGTAAACTGGATTCGTGCTGGAGAAAAATCATTCATTTCTGAATTCTTTACGAAAGAAGAAATGGATATGATTTTACCAATCTGCGATGCAGGAAACTCTGATTCTGCTCAATTAGATAATGTAATTGAATTACTATATCTTTCTGGCCGTTCATTACCGCATGTAATGATGATGCTTGTTCCTGAAGCTTGGGATGGCAATGAAGCAATGGACCAAGAAAGAAAAGCATTCTATGAATACCATGCGGCCATTATGGAGCCTTGGGATGGTCCGGCTTCAATTTCATTTACTGATGGAAAAATGGTAGGTGCTACACTCGATAGAAATGGTCTGCGTCCATCTCGTTATTGGGTATTAAACGATGATACTGTTATCATGGCATCTGAAGCTGGTGTATTAGATATCGACCAAGAGAAAGTAGTATCTAAGGGACGTTTACAGCCGGGTAAAATGTTTGTAGTAGATATGGAACAAGGCCGTATCATTCCAGACGAAGAAATTAAAGCTGATATTTGTTCTCGACAACCATACCAAGAATGGTTAGATGAAAACAAAATCAAAACCACTGAGCTTCCAAAATCAATTCGCCCATACCAACATTACAGCGAAGATACTTTATTGAAACGCCAAATTACCTTTGGTTTTACATCAGAAGACCTTCGCATGATTCTTGCTCAAATGGCCCAAACAGGTGCTGAAGCGATTGGTTCAATGGGTGTAGATACTCCTTTGGCAATTCTTTCAGACCAAAGCCAACACTTATCGTACTATTTCAAGCAATTATTTGCACAAGTTACCAACCCACCAATTGACTCAATTCGTGAACGTTCGATTATGTCATTGATTTCATTTGTTGGGGCAAACGAAAATATTCTCAAAGAATCGCCAATTCACTGCCGTATGGTTCAACTTGACCAACCAGTATTGACGATTGAAGAGTTTGATAAACTTCGATTTGTTGATTACAAAGGATTCCAAGCAAAAACTATTAATACTTACTTTAATTCAAAAGCAGGTGATATTGGAAAAGCACTAGAATTTGGATTAGAGCGTATTTGTCGTTATGCTGAAGATGCGATTGAAGATGGATTTGAAATCTTGATTTTGTCTGACCGTGCGATTGATAGTGACCACGCTCCTATCCCGTCATTGTTAGCTACAGCAGCCATTCATCATCATTTAATTAGAAAAGGAATTCGTGGTAAGGCTGGAATCTTAGTAGAAGCTGGTGATATTTGGGAAACTCATCACTTTGCAACTCTAATTGGATATGGGGCTTCTGGCATTTGCCCTTATATGGCCTTTGAAACACTTTCTTCAATGAATAAGAAAGGATTAATCGAAGGAGAATTTGATGATTACACACTCAATAAAAATTATATTAAAGCAGTTGATAAAGAGTTGTTGAAGATTTTCTCAAAAATGGGTATCTCAACGCTTCAATCTTATCAAGGTGCACAAATATTCGAGTGTATCGGTTTGAATAAGCAAGTAATTGACAAATATTTTACTGGTACAATTTCAAGAATTGGCGGTATGGGCTTGGCAGAAATTGCAAAAGAAGCCAATATCAGACACCGAGTCGCTTTCCCAGAGGTACCTCAGGAATCAGTAAAACGCTTGGAAGTTGGAGGTGTTTATCAATGGAAACAACGTGGGGAAAGACACATGTTTAATCCTCAAAGTATTCACCTATTACAACAATCTGGTAGAGTTGGAGAAAAAGACCTTGATAAAGGATACCAAATTTTCAAGCAATACTCAAAACTTATCAACGAGCAAACGAAAGATGCTTTAACTCTACGTGGTTTGTTGAAATTCAAAAAAGGAAATTCTATTCCATTAGAAGAAGTAGAACCAGTTGAAAGTATTTTCAAACGTTTTGCTACTGGTGCCATGTCGTTTGGCTCAATTTCTTGGGAAGCTCATACGACCTTGGCAATTGCAATGAACCGAATTGGTGGTCGTTCAAACTCAGGGGAAGGTGGCGAAGACGAAATTCGTTACAAACCAGATGCCAATGGAGATAATTTAAGTTCAAGCATCAAACAAGTTGCATCAGGACGTTTTGGTGTTACAAGTTATTATTTAACTAATGCGAAAGAACTTCAAATAAAAATGGCTCAAGGGGCAAAACCTGGTGAAGGTGGTCAGCTTCCTGGTCATAAAGTAGATGATTGGATTGGTCGAGTTCGTCATAGTACACCTGGTGTGGGTTTAATCTCCCCTCCTCCACACCATGATATTTATTCAATTGAAGATTTAGCACAATTAATTTATGATTTGAAAAACTCAAATCGTGATGCAAGAATTTCAGTTAAATTAGTTTCTGAAGCAGGTGTAGGTACAGTTGCTACGGGTGTAGCGAAAGCACACGCCGATGTGGTTTTAATTGCTGGACATGATGGTGGTACTGGAGCTTCTCCGCTTTCATCTATTCGTCATGCGGGCTTACCATGGGAGTTAGGTTTAGCTGAAACTCACCAAACTTTGGTTAAAAATAAATTGCGTGGACGCATAACAGTTCAAGCGGATGGTCAATTACGTACAGGACGTGACCTTGCAATTGCAGCCTTATTAGGTGCAGAAGAGTTTGGTGTAGCTACCGCTGCTTTAGTTTCAGTGGGTTGTATCATGATGCGTAAATGTCACTTAAATACTTGTCCTGTTGGTGTTGCCACACAAAACAAGGAGTTAAGAGCAATGTTTAGCGGTAAACCTGAGCATGTGGTAAATATGTTTACTTACTTGGCAATGGAGTTACGTGAAATCATGGCAGAATTAGGCTTCAGAACTGTTAACGAAATGGTTGGTCAATCACAATTCTTGGAAAAACGTGATGACATTAACCATTGGAAATATAAGAAAATTGACCTTTCTGGAATTTTATATAAAGAGCCAACTACCTTGGATGTAGCTCAATACAAGCAAGAAGAGCAAGACCATGGTATTTCTCAAGTACTTGATTGGACTATGATGGCAGATGCCAAACCAGCTTTAGAAAGTAAACAAGAAGTTAGTGCTGAATACACGGTTAATAACTTAAACCGCTCAATTGGTGCAATGACTTCTAATGAAATTTCAAAAGTTTATGCAGGTGATGGCCTTCCTTATGGAACTATTCATTACAAATTCCGCGGTACAGCAGGACAATCATTCGGAGCTTTCTCAACAAAAGGTTTAAAACTTGAATTAGAAGGCGATTCAAATGACTATTTTGGTAAAGGTCTTTGTGGGGCAGAATTAGTTGTTTATCCAGATAGAAAGTCAACTTTTAAGGCTGAGGAAAATATGATCATTGGAAACGTGGCATTCTATGGTGCTACCTCTGGTGAAGCGTATATCAGAGGTATGGCTGGAGAACGTTTCTGTGTAAGAAATTCAGGAGCAAAAGTAGTTGTTGAAGGTATCGGAGACCATGGTTTAGAATACATGACTGGTGGTTTAGCCATTATTTTAGGCGAAACTGGAAGAAACTTCGCAGCTGGTATGAGTGGTGGTATTGCTTATGTTTATAATCCAAACAAAACATTTGAAGCAAAATGCAACAAAGAGATGGTTGGTTTAGAAACAGTTGATGCCGAAGATGCAGCTATGCTAAAATCTTTCATCGAAAAACACCAAAAAGAAACCAATAGTGAAGTAGCTGCTCGTATATTAGCTAATTTCGATAACGAAATTCCAAACTTTGTGAAAGTATTCCCAACGGATTACAAGCGAGTTTTATTGGAAAGAAAGAAAAAAGCTGAAGCTGAAAAAGCTATTGCATAAAAAATATTCGTCCTCATTGAAATGAGGACGAATAAACTAAATTATTAAAGAAATACACAAAATCACGATATTAAAATGGGAAAACCAACTGGTTTCTTAGAATTTCAAAGAGAAGCGGCAGCTAAGCGAAACGTTGATGAACGTCGTTTAGACTACAATGAAGTTGAACTACCTGTAGATGAAAATAATACTCAAAAACAGGCCGCTCGCTGTATGGATTGTGGCGTACCGTTTTGTCATAATGGATGTCCACTAGGAAATATAATTCCAGAATTTAATGATGCCGTTTATGAAGAAAACTGGGAATATGCTTATCAGATTTTAAGCTCTACAAATAATTTCCCAGAATTTACAGGAAGAATTTGCCCAGCACCTTGCGAATCTTCTTGCGTATTGGGTATCAATAAACCACCAGTTGCAATTGAATACATTGAAAAATCAATCATTGAAAAGGCTTATGCTAATGGTTGGGTTAAACCAAATGTACCTAAAAAACGCACTGGCAAAAAAGTAGCTGTAGTTGGTTCTGGCCCTGCTGGTCTGGCTGCTGCTTCACAACTAAACAAAGCAGGACATTTAGTTACAGTTTTTGAACGTGCCGATGAAGTTGGTGGACTTTTACGCTACGGTATTCCTGATTTCAAACTAGATAAATCTGTAGTTCGTCGTAGAGTTGAAGTGATGAAAGCAGAAGGCATTGAATTCATTACAAATGCAAATGTTGGAGTAAATGTAAAAGCTTCTGACCTTGTAAGAGACTTTGATGCTATTGTTTTAGCTGGTGGCTCAACCGTACCACGTATGATTGAAATAAAAGGAAAAGAGTTGAAAGGTATCTATCCTGCAATGGAGTTCTTGAGCCAACAAAATAAGCGTGTTTCAGGTATTGAACGTGTGAACGACCATCGTGGTTCTGCATATCAAAATGGTGAATTGTTAGCAACTGGCAAAAATGTAGTGGTGATTGGTGGTGGAGATACAGGTTCTGACTGTGTAGGTACTTCTAATCGTCATAAAGCAAAATCAATTACACAGGTTGAGGTAATGCCTGAACCAGAATTAGACGATAAGAAACAACCTTTCTACCAAGTTCGCTCAGAAGCAACTCCTTGGCCTATGTGGCCGTTGACCAAACGTACTTCTACTTCGCATGAAGAGGGTTGTGAGCGTTTGTTTAGTATCAATGTAAAGGAATTCATTGGTGATGAAAATGGAAATTTAAAAGGTATTTTAATTTCAGAATCTGCTATGTTTAATGGAACAAAAGTAGAAATGAATGAACGTGAAATTCCTTGTGAATTAGCTTTAATTGCCGCAGGTTTCTTACATCCTCAACAAGATATTTTAAGTCAATTAGAAATTGAAGTTGATGAAAGAAAAAATGCTAAAGCACCAAATTATCAAACATCAAATCCAAAAATCTTTGCTGCGGGTGATATGCGTCGTGGGCAATCATTAGTTGTTTGGGCCATTTCAGAAGGTCGTGAATGTGCTCGTAAAGTAGATGAGTATTTGATGGGAGAAACACTATTGGAAGCAAAAGCAGTTTCAATGATTTCACCAGCATACGCTGAAGCTTAATTTATATTATTACACAAAGCAAAGCCATTCTTGAATTTCAGGAATGGCTTTATTTTTGAACAGAATCTAGAAATAAATGCTAAAAAATGTTCTGAACAGTTTTCAAAAAAAGATAATAAACTTGTTAATTACAAACTATTACTGAAATGAAATTGAATGATAAGTTATCTCGAAATTCACGATAACTCATGTTTTATCACACATTTAAATACCAAAGTATTTCTTAATGTTGTTTTGAATTCTTTCATGGACATTTTCACCTGATTGAGGTACAAACTTTTCACCCGAAACATTCTCGTAAAGTTCAATATAGCGATTTGAAATTTCCAATACTTTTTCGTCAGTCATTTCTGGAACAACTTGCCCATCTTTTCCTTGAAAATTATTAGAAATTAACCATTCACGTACAAATTCTTTCGATAATTGCTTTTGTGGTAAATTTTGAGCTAGATTTTCTTCATAACCTTTCTTGAAAAAATAACGGGAAGAATCTGGTGTATGTACTTCATCAATTAAATAAATAACCCCGTCTTTTTCTCCGAATTCATACTTTGTATCAACTAAAATTAAACCACGTTCGGCAGCCATTTCAGTACCTCTCGCAAATAGAGCCAAAGCATACTTTTCAAGTTGAATATATTTTGCCTCTTCAACTAAACCACGTGCAATGATGTCTTCTCTCGAAATATCTTCATCGTGCCCTTCGTGTGCTTTTGTTGTTGGAGTAATAATTGGACTAGGAAGCTTATCATTTTCCTTCAAACCTTCAGGTAAAACAACCCCACATAGTGTTCTTAAACCGCTTTTGTAAGTTCGCCAAGCATGACCCACTAAATATCCTCTTACAACCATTTCAACCGGAAAAGTTTCGCATCGAACACCAATCGAAACATTTGGGTCAGGCGAAGCCAACAACCAATTTGGTACAATATCCTTAGTGGCATTTAAAAACTTTGCAGCAATTTGGTTTAAAACTTGTCCTTTGAATGGTATCGGTCGAGGAAGAACCACATCAAATGCTGAAATTCTATCCGACGCCACCATCACGACTTTATCGTTAAAATCATAAACATCGCGTACCTTTCCACGGTAAAATCCAGTTTGTCCTTCAAAATTAAAGTTTGTTTCCTTAACTGCGGATTGTAAAACACCGCTATTTGAAATTTGAGTCATTATATTGATAAGATATTTATTTACGAAATTTAAGCTTATTCTCTTTTACTTTTATCACCAATCGTTTACTACCTTTTCTTTCTTTGAACCTTGATACCTGCGTTTTTGTGCAAATTGTAATTCAGAATTCTTCATTGACTCTAAAAGTTGTAAAGCCTTTTCTTTACTCATTTTTTCTGGGGTCATTGAATCAAGAATATCTTTTTTTTCTTCTGATTTCTCAGCTTCAGCAGCAGTGTTTGTTTTATTTTCATTATCCGAAGTTGGGCTCTGACTATTTTTTGGAGGAGTTTGGGGAATCTTTTTCCTCAAAAGTTCATAATTATACCGAGCAACTTTATTTCTATCATCTTTTTGCAGAGCAATTTTAAAAAGTTCTAATGCTGAGATACTATCACCACGCATAGTTTCGATTACACCTACTTGTATCATTGCAACCGTAGAAATCTCTACATCATTTAATCTAACAAGCTTTCGATATTCTTCTAAAGCCCTAAGTGTATCATTGATTTTAAAGTAGGCATGAGCCAAATTCAAGCGAGCTTCGGGTTCAAGGTTATATGAAATATTGGCTAGTGACTGGTACTTTTGAACTGATAATGAATAGTTTTTTTTAAAAAAAGCCTTTCCTGCCTCTATTTTCAAAGCATTTCGTTCTTGTACATTTGTTAAAGAACGAATGTTGAGGAAGAGTAGAATTATATAAAAAAACCATAAATTCATAGCTATATTTTAATTGTTCGCACAGTGAACAGTATATCAATAATGATTAAAATTAATGCTAAAAAGACAAAATAATAATATTTATTATTGGCAACTGTCATTTTCCTTGTATCAATCCAGTTACTCTCAACTTTATCAACCTCTTTCAATAAATCAACAACCCCATTTTGTTGATTGTTCAACTGAAAATATTTGCCATTCAAATCCTTAGTGAGCTTTATTAAGTATGAAGCATTCAATTTAGAAATAATAATTTTTCCACCACTATCTTTTTTAAAATCAAGTTCTTCTCTAATCTGGCCTCCTTGTGCAGTGCCCACACCCAAAGTCAAAAGATTAATTTTATTTTTTTTCAATTCTGCTAAGATATTAGAATCAAGTTGCCCAAAATCCTCTCCATCTGTTATTAAAACTACTACTTTACTTTTTCTTGGATTTTGAACACTACTTATCTTAAATTTACTCAAAATTAATTCAAATGCAGAATTAAGATTTGTACCATTTTGAACAAAAAGCTCGCTATTTAATTTCTGAATAAATAACTTTACTGCATCGCGGTCGAATGTAAGGGGACTGTGGGTATAAGCTCCTGAAGAAAAAACTATCAATCCTATTCTATCGGACTTCAACAAATCAATATTTTTAATTAATTCAAATTTAGTTTTTTCTAATCTAGAAGGCTCAATATCAACGGCATCCATTGATTTTGAAAGGTCAAAAACTAAGTATATGTCTTTACCTGTTGCTTGTGCTTCAATTTCGTTGATACCAAAACTGGGTCCTAACAAACCCATTATGCATAAGCTTAAATAAATAACTCTTGTGATAAACTTAAATATCACTGAGCGGGCAGTAGTTCCTAAACGCCTAGCTAATATATATAAACGAATAAAGTAGGTGGCATAAACCAACAAAAAAATGCCTATAAAGACAAATTCGACAATAGTAAGTGGCTTTATCCAATTCATGCATAAAATTATCACTGTTTAACGAGAACCCCAAGAAACTAAGTCAAATTTTCAAATAGTTGACCATTAAAATAAACGATTAAATTAGGTAGTTTGCTTAGTGATTTCAAAGAATAACACTATTACAGATGATTTTTGCTATTTTTGCAAAGTCTAATAGAATTATTCAGTTAATCTAATAAAAGGAGGACAATATCAAAACTAAACTCACAAATACAATTATCTATATTGGTGTTTTATTAACAATAACACCCATTTTTGCTTTATTTTCATACAATTCTGGATTTGGATATGATGCTCTCGAATATTTAGTTATTGGCCGTTCTCTTAATGATGGCTATCAATTGTATGATTTTATTCCATCAAAATCTTGGCTTTGGTATGTATTTGTGCAATTAGGAATTAACCTATTTGGCGGTGATTTTAACCATTTAACAGTTACACTGCTTATTTGTACCTCATTTATTGGCATTGGTATTTCAAGCTATTTCGTTGTTCTTAAACTTACTAAAGATAGCCAACAGGCACTTATTGCATCTTTTCTCTCGCTTATTTGCTGTTTTTTCATGGAAATGAATTTCCTTGAACCTGAAGCCCCAATTGCAATATTGGCTATTTGGTCATTATTATTTCTTTCAAAGAATAAAAACCTAGATTGGTTCGTTGGCGGACTATTACTCGGAATTGCAATGTTGTTTAAAAGTATAGCGATGTTCTACGTTGCAGGTGCAGGGCTATACCTATTTTATGAATGTTTTATTTTAAGAAAATCTTCATTTTGGCAAATTTTTCAAAAAGGTCTTTGTATCCTAATGGGGTTTGCCGTTCCGCTATTACTTTCACTTATTTATTTCAACCAAATAAATAAATTGGACGAACATATTTATTGGTCATACATATACCCTTTTGGCTCCTACCCTGCTCATACATTATTTCTTAAAAAGCTTATTATCAAAACCTTCTGGTTTATTATTCTGACAGCTATTAGCATAATTTTAGCGGCAAGTGTAAAAGAAAAAAGGAAGTATTGGGGAAATACAACTTTTATGCTTTGCATATTTTTTGGGTTAATTTCCTTGGCATCTTTAATGAAAAGTCAAGCCTCTCACTATTTTTATCCTGCGGCTCCTTTTTTCTCAATAATAATCGCATCGGTTTATACTCATTACAGCAAAATATATCAAAAACAGCTTACTAAAGTATATATTTCACTGATTCTATTATTAGTAATAGTAATTGTAAGTATCTTTATTACTCGTCGAGAAGTGATTCAACGTTTAGTAAAAATAGATGATTTTGCTATTGAAAAAACATACGCAAGTACAGTAAATAGAAACCTAAAAAAAGGTGATAAAGCATTGCTTATTGATTTTGGTAGCTTATTTTATTTTCATTCTCATCAATACCCGAATGTTCCGTTCATAAATACTGAAATGCAAACAAGCGATTTCGTTAAAAAACATACCAATATTTATGAACAATCATTGAAAGATACCTCCTTAAAGCTTGTATTATTTGGATTCAGAAGTTCAATAATTGATGATAGTACCAAAGTAAATACCCCTGAAAATAAAATAGCCCTTGAAAAATTAAGGTATGAATTAAATAAGAATTTTACACTCGAAACAGATTCAGTTTTATACATAAAACTCTGGCACAGAAAAAAAACAAAGTAGTTAACCAATAAAAAATATTAAATTTGAATTATTCCAATAAAAATATGCTCCTCTCTGTTCTAATTCCAGCTTATAACGAAATTAACAATATTGAAAATATTCTAAAGAAAATAGAGGAGATAGACATTCCAAAGGAAATAATTGTTGTTGATGATGGCTCAACAGATGGAACGAGAGATTTATTAAATAAGCTAAAAAGTGACACAATTAAGGTAATTTTCCACGAAAAGAATCAAGGGAAAGGCGGAGCAATAAGAACTGCAATTAATCATTCCACAGGCAATATTATAATCATTCAAGATGCAGATTTAGAATATGACCCACATGATTACTACAAGTTAATTCCAGAAGTTGCCAACGGAAAAACGAAAGTAGTTTATGGTTCGAGGTTTTTAAATAAACAAAATAAACACTCTTATTTCTCTTTTTTCTTGGGTGGACAAGTGGTTACGTGGATTACAAATATCTTATATGGTCAAAATTTAACTGACGAACCAACTTGTTACAAAGTTTTTGAGGCAACACTTCTAAAATCAATCAAACTGAATTGTACAGGATTTGAGTTTTGTCCTGAGGTTACTGCAAAAGTTGCGAAATTAGGCTATAAAATACCCGAAATTCCTATCAATTATTATCCACGTTCAATTAGTGAAGGTAAAAAAATCAATTGGAAAGATGGCGTTGAGGCAATCTGGGTACTTCTAAAATATCGATTTGTTGATTAATTCAAATAAAAAAAGCATGACTATTAAACAACTAAAACTTTTTACAGTATCTTATTTACTTATTCCCAATATACTTTTTATTCTAACTTGGTTAAATCTTATTTGGGCAACTTTAGGATTTGTGGCTGCAGTATTTTCTTTTTATAGTTTTTGGAAAAATACAACTAAAAGTCAAGAAAAAGTTAGTGCATTGAGGCTTAGTAAAATAGATGGAAGTACTATATTTTATTTATTTATTTTCACATTAGTTTTAGGAGTATTTTTTAGTTTAGGAAATTTTGGTTTAGGGCAATCTTATGATTATTTTAAGCATAATACCATTGTTAAAGAATTAATCAAGAAACCTTATCCTATTGTTTACGAGAACGAAACTCGCTACGGAATCTTAAACGAACCTGCTATTTTAGGTTATTACATGGCCTATTACTTACCAACTGCCATTATTTGTAAGTTTATTGGAATGGGTCTAAGCAACATTCTGCTTTATATATGGGGTGCCACTGGTATTTTTATTTCATTTTGTTGGTTATACTTTCTAACTCCTAAAAATCTCAATATCATCTTAGTATTTATTCTCTTTCTTTTAGGAGCTACATTATTTAAACCATATTTATACGCCCATTATTTATTACAAAATATAGTTTCACTACCAATTATCCAATATTTTATTTGGCCTTCGGGCATTTCATTCAACTTAATCAATATTCATTATTCACCACAACACCACATTGTTACTACGGTTGGGGTATTTTTTGTTTATTATGAAAGCTTTATAAGAAAGGACAATAAATTCATACTTTATTTTATTTCGCTCTTGCTTATGTGGTCTTTTTTAGGAGCATTTAGTGTAGGTATTATTGCAGGATTCTTGGTTTTATATCGAAGATTCGCCAATTTCTTTAGTCTTGCAAACATTTTAGGGGGTGGAATAATTATCTTCATCATGGCCACTTATTTCCTAGCTCATTTCCAAGACAATAGATTTTCAGGTTTTATTTGGACTTTCTCCGATATTTCTGGCTATTTATATAATAAACCACTCATTTCTATTTTAGCATTAATCGGCTATTGTCTTTTAGAAGTAGGCATCTACTTGTTTTACATGTATCGTCTTTTTTCCTCTAAAAACACTCACAACGACAAGCTAATACTTTTATACTTCTGTGCGGCGTATTTTATTATTTCTCCACTTTATCGAATTGGATTCAATAATGATTTGGCCATGCGTCTGATAAGTACAATCAAAATATTGATTTTTGTACTATTAATCAGCACTTATTCAGAAATGCTAAAATCAAAAATATCAATTAAATTTTTGAGATTTTACATGATATTTACTGTTATTCTTGGCATTTTTAGTAGTATGACTACCCTCAAATGGGATAAAGTACCATCAATTGCAGAGAGTCCGACTATCAATAAAGCTGATATTCCACAAGAAATTTTCTTACAATATTTTGCCAAAAAGAATTCATTTTTCGGGAAATATATAATGAGTCAAGAATCTTCTCAAAAAAATAATAACTAACCAATTAGTAGGTAATTCAATTTTTCGTAAAATTGCATGGATTACCTATTAATTACGAATGAAACATATAAACTCTAGAAAAATACTCCCGTATTTATTCATTCTACTTTTCTCACTAGATATCTCTGGTCAGAATAATTTAGTCGATATTAATTCTTTTGAGTACACCAAAGGAGCATTTAAAAAAGGACATTCAGGTGCAGAAGTTATTCATATTCCTAAAGGTCAAAGACCACTTCCATCGAATTACTTAAAATGGCGTTATAGACATAGACATTTGAGAAGTTTTAAGCGAGGAGCGTCATTTTTAATTCCAGAAATAACCTTAGAAAAATTTGGTCGAGAAAAATTGGGCAGACCTGACGGTTTATTTGTAATGAGTAAAAATGAAATGGATGATTTGATTTCCAAGTCAAGTGGAAATCTTAATTATGTTGAAAATCAACTTGGAATACCCCAAAATTCATGGAAAAATTCAACAATTATAAGAATTGATATTCAAAAACCTAAAAAGCATCATTTAAGAATTCCTTCTGGCAATGAGACGGGAGCCAATGAATTATGGATTCCGGGCGGTAAACTACCTAATGGATATAGAGAATCTGTAATCGACCAAGTTCCTCAGGGTAAATACAAAGAAATAAAGTTAAACTTAAAATGATTACATTTTAAGTTTAAGTATTTTTTGTTCGATTAACTTCCAAGAAAAATAAGCTATCACAAGTGTAATAATTGATAGAACCAAAAGGTTCAGGATACTTCCTGTGTATCCTAAGCTTACCATTGTATTTACAATAGGCATGTGATAGATATAAATACCATAAGAAATATCATTTTCATGTAAAAGCTTTTTACTCAAATCAGTATAAGAAAAAGCAAATGATAATGTCAGTAAAGATAAAATAGTGTTAGCAGTGATACCCCAGATATTTATTTCGTAATTAGTATCATAATACTTTAGCCAAAACTTGAACACAAGAACAAAAGCAGCGTAAATAAGTAACCATATAAGGACTTTCTCTTTCAATATTGGAAAAATTATATCAAAGTTTTTGTAAATGATGATTCCAGTAAGAAAAAAATGAAGATAATTGATAACCGTGTTGTTAAATAATTTCTCATAAACAACATTTTCTGTTAATAATGGACTAATATGAACATAATATTTAACCAAAATTGATATTATGAATAAAATTGCAAGTAATAAATTGACGTAAATCTTTTTTTGGGGAATATTGATAATGTACAAAAGTATTGGTAAAACTAAATAAAATTGGAGTTCAACAGCAATACTCCATAAACTTCCATTAGGATGGCCTGTCCCCCATTGTTTTAGTGATTCACTTGCATAAAACTGAAAAAAACTAATTTGTGCAATAAACCAAGTGATAAAATCTTTTGAGCTACCGACTTTTCCGAATGAAAATAAAAGAACTGCCGTTATTATCGTACAAACCCAAAGTGCAGGAAAAATTCTTAGACTTCTATTTTTAAAGTATTGTTTTAAATTAAAATTATTTCTTTCGAGAGAATAACTAATTAAAAAACCACTAATTGTGAAAAATATGGGTACACCCGGAAAATGATATAATACGAGCAAATAATTGTAAACCTTCTCAGAAATATCAAAGTGAACAGCTCCATGCCAAATTAACACCTGAAAAGCTGCTAATAGTCTAATTAAGTCAAAATTATTGTTTCTACTTATTGTCATATACTACTTTTTTGAATCCATCATACATTTCTTGAGCAACATTTTCAGGAGAAAAACGCTTGATTATTTCTTTCGATTTTTCACCAAAAATTTTAATTTTATCTGGATTTTCAACAAATTTTTCAAATATGTTTGTTAATTCCTCTACACTATGTGGATTGAAAGTATAGCCATTTTGATTTTCAATAACCACATCGAAAGCCGACCCACACTTGTTAGAAACAATTACTGGCAAACCACAAGCCATTGCTTCATTTACAACTAGGCCCCAAGGTTCAGAATAACTTGGTAGTACAAAAACATCAGCCAAAGCCAATATTTTCGGAACATCGTACCAAGGTTGTCCGGCAATAAATTTTACACCTTCTAATTGATTATCAGACGCATATTTCTTTAATTTCTCCTCTTCACTACCATCGCCCAAAATAATCAATCCCCAGTCGGAGTTTGCCAAAGGTTTGTAGGCAGCCAATAAATTATCTAGGTTTTTTATTTCAATCAGTCTACCAACATATACAAAATTATACTTTTTTAGTTGATAGGATTTCTTTACCTCTTGGCGAGTTTGCAGAGCTTCTGTGTGCACTTTTTCAATTCTTACATTATCTACAGAATTATTTTCCACTAGAATATGTTCGGGTTTCATACCCAATTTTAAAATATATTCGGCAGATTTTGTACCATAACAGAAGAAACCTTGTGCTTGAGATACAACAAATCTTTTGAGTGATTCTCTCCACCATACATTTGGGTTGTCGCTTTCGGTAGAATCAGATGAAATGACAATTTTAATACCCTTTAATTTACAGTAAAAAAGAACAATATTCATGGCTGGCTCATAATAGCCGGGTAAGTTTATAACATCAGGCTTAAACTTGTTTACCCAAAAGAGTGATTTCTTTACCCTTTGCCAAACTGTTGTATTTTCATAGAAGTCTTCAAACAAAATTTGAACATTATATTGATGAATACTATAATCAATACTACCAATTTTAGACCTAGTAAATTCATTAAGAGCTGTTTGAAGAACCAAAAGCTCATCATTTGGATTTTTGTCAACTACTTTTTGAAGTTCTGTGTAAATTTTAGCCTTATAATGAGCCCAGAAAAACTGGTGAATGATGAGCATTTTCATGCGTGAAATATTTATAAAATGAAAATAATTCAAGTCTTAAAACTGAAAAATTATACATTTATTGAATTTGATGAATAAAATGATTTTTGAAACGTTATTAGAAAGTGTTAAAGAGCTTATCTTTTCCATTTTCTAATATTCAATCTTGATTTGTACAATTTTGATAAATTTTATCAAAAAAATGGTCACAAATTTAGTAAAATTTAATTCATAGACGATTAAAATTGTTCTCTTTTCGAAGCTAAGTTTAAATTAAGTATATTTGTACAAAAAATATTTGTATGTTTATTTACCTTGATTGGTTATTCTTAAAATTCAATAAATATAGACAAAGTTTAGGATTAAGTTTTTTCTTTGGTGGATTACCGATAGTTTACTACCTAAGAGATGGTTTAAAATTAGCACCAGGAAGCTCGGCATTCACTGCGGGGTTTACTATTTTAAGTTTGCTAATCGCTTTTCCACTGAACCCAAAAAAACTTTATCAAACCAATACAATTGGCTATTTAATGTGCATTTTATATGCCGTGATGGCCTTATTGTATTTAGCAACTTATGCCCCTAATAGAGGATGGTTCACAAATACGCCCGTTGAAGTGGCCAACCAAATAGTATTTTTAATGGGGTTATTTATCTTCGCTGGGGTTTCAATTAACGACCTAAAATCTACATTTTTATACTTTACGTTATTCTTTTGTACTTTAGGGGGCTTGAGTCTCTTATATTATATTGCAAGAAACCCAGCCTACATGTTTGGAATGCGAGCTGCCATTAGTTTTGGAGATGATGGTGGCATGGCTTCAATGGGGAATCCACATATTTATGCAAAAAGTGCTTACATTGGTATTATTTCAGGTGTAATACTTCTAAGAAATGAGGCAAGAATAATTTGGAGATTGGCAATTATGGCCTCCGTTTTAGTATTAATTGTTGTGGTTGGCTTATGTCAAGCAATGGCAATGGTATTAGTAACAGGTATTTTCTTCTTTCTATATGTTGTTACCCACATTAAACTTCAAAATATCTACAAAGGCCTAAAATGGCTAATGGGCTGGCAAGGTTTATTAATATTTTTTATACTCCTTTATTTTGGATTTTCTTTATGGACAAACCAACATTATAAGGGATACATCATGGTAGCCTCAGATATTATCTTTGAGCGTTTGGAAAGAATTGTAACTAGCTTTTTTACCGATTCTGACGCAACTGCTAAAATCACTGCTACTGTTGATGCCTCTGCTTCGACAAGGGTTGTAAACATCACAAATGTTTTCAAAAATCTAGATAAAAACATTGAAAATGGAAATTTATTCCCCATATTTTTTGGTCATGGTTACCAAGAATTTTACGTGGACTCTCCATTTATTGAAATGTTTCATGATTTAGGAATCGTGGGTTTTTTAATTTTCCTAACTCTTCATTTAATTATCCTTAAATGGATTTGGAAAGAAATTTTCAATCCGACATGTGATTTCACACTCATGCTTTCTTACTTTTTCTTGGCAACTTTGATACAAAACTTCACCTTCGGAATGCCTTATGACTATGGAAGGTGGTGCTCAATGGCTTTTGTGGCAAGATTCGCCCTTGAATACAAAAAAGTACCCAAATACAACCACACAATTTTGACTAATCAAATCAAAGCTTAGGCATGGTTATTAAAAATAGCTTGATAGTAGAAAAACTTGAAACAAATAAAAAAGTAATCTTCCTTGGTTTGCTGGTCATTTTTTTGTGTCAATTATCATTCTGCTTTTTAGAAATAAAGAATTTTACTGAACCACTAACTGAAAACTCAGGAACTGATGTTGAGCAATGGGAAAATATGAGTTATTACCTTGCCGAACACTTATTCTTTAAGCCCTATCCACAACTAAACTTAACGAATAATGACTACTTCTACCCTTATGGAGGCACACACGTCTTCCAAGGTTGGTTTTTAGAAGGTAATTATTTCTACGCTTTTTTTTACAATAATTTTGGGAATGGTCCTTGGCTAAATTATTATTATGCTCTCAGCATCTTATTTGCAGCCCTAAGCATTTTCTTTTTGGTTGGATATTATTGGGATTTCAAAAAAAGCCTTTTGGTGTCAATTTTGGTTACTTACTTAAATTTTCATGCAATTAATCGTTATCCGCATCACTTGGCTTATTGTATAATTCACTGGACAACCATTAGTATTTTTCTTGACTATATTATCTTCAAAAAATTCATCAATAAAGAACCCATTAGCACACGTTTACTGATATTCAAAGTAATGATTATGTGTTTAGCACTTGGGCAAGATTTATCTTACATTTTGGGATTTTCTTTAAGTTCATTTTTCTTTGTTGCCATTACTATTCTTGGCTATTGTATAAAAAAGGATTATCGAGCTTATTTTATTGATGTTTTAAAAAAAGGTGTAAAAGATTTTAATAAAAATATGTTCATAAATGCAAGTATGATACTTGTATCTTTCATTGCATTATTCTTTTATTTACCGATTATTATTCAGGTTTTTACAACAATAAGAAAATTTCATTTTGATAATCCTTTTTCAGGAGGACATGGTTGGAATTTGCCACTTAGAATCTTTCTACCCTATTTCCCTAACTTTAGTGCCCTAAATAATCCATTTCAAGGTCTATTTAACGATATGCCTGAAGGTATGGGTTCTATGAGTCCGGGGATATTTTGTTTGTTGATTGGCCTATTTGGTTACTTATTTTCAAAGAAAAAAGAAAGGCTTCTCATATTACCTTTTGCCATATTTTTTTTACTTTCAATCATTAATCATCCAATAAACATACCTACATTACAATGGTTACCTTGGTGCATGCTTTATCGCATTCCCTCAAGATTTACGATGATTATTCCATTTTTTTGCAGTTTTCTATTGTTAGGTGCAGACTTAAAAAAAAATCAAATAAAGAAACATATATATTGGATTGGTTTACTAACTATCATTGGCTTTTTAGAAGTCTTTACAGTTTACAAAGCAAGATTTGAAAGACCAATCTATCATTTTGATAGTAATTTTAATGCATATATGAATTATGTAAAAAAATTACCGGGTGAAGCTGTACTCGATTGGCCCTTTTGTGTGATTGGTGGAAATGGTATTGGTAATGATGAAGGACTTTGCCCGATTTACAACAAAACTAGCGGGGTACATGCATTGAAAAGATTTCACCACAAAAAAGTAATTGGGTATTATTTCGGAAGACTACATCCAACATTGATAAAACCATTTGTAGATGCAGGTTGGGGCAAAATGTCTGTTCCCGATAATAAAATTTGGAATCAATCTACTAAAATTACCAATAAATTCACGCCGGAACAATGGTCATTTTTTACACAATTCTATCAATTTAATGACTTTGCTGGAATAAATTTATATATTGACCTTATACCAGAATCTGAAAAGGAAGAGTTTTATAAGAGATTTGGTAAGCCTGTTATGCAGACAACTGTACCGATAGCTGGGAGGGTGGTATTTCTAAAGAAACCTCAAGAATGGTTTATAAAAGAAGATACGATTAAGGGTAAACAATTAAAATTTCAGTGCGACTGTAAAAAAAACTAAGTCCTTTGAATTTTATTTACTTGATTTGATTTTTAAAGTTACTCCAGGAAGTACAATGGTACTTGTTAGACTATTCCATAACCACAACTCACTAACTTCTACTCGATAGTTTGTGGCAATTTTAAAAAGAGTTTCCCCTTTTTTTACAATATGTTTTTTAAAGAGTTTTTCGTCCTCGAAGTCTGCTTTTTGAGGGGCTAAATTAGGTTTAATTGATGTATTCTTTCTACTTTCATCAAGTTCTTCATTAGTGCTGGCTGTTTTATTTTCAGAAACCTTGGGCAAAGATACACTTTTCAGATTTTCTTTCTTAAATTCCTTTGTTGAAGGAATCTTAGTATTCTCTGTTTCCTTGTTAGTTAGAG
Organism: Emticicia oligotrophica DSM 17448; assembly: GCF_000263195.1. Taxonomy (GTDB): domain Bacteria; phylum Bacteroidota; class Bacteroidia; order Cytophagales; family Spirosomataceae; genus Emticicia; species Emticicia oligotrophica. The sequence continues at coordinate 4,323,409 of NC_018748.1, read as the reverse complement.
TTTTTGTAACTTCGGTTGGCAATATTGTTTTTTCTTGAAATTCTTCAATTGTATTGTTTTCTTCTTTAGACAGGTTTGGAGTAACAATATCTTTTTCTGAATTTTTTATTTCAACAACTAAATTTTCTAAAACTTCGCTATTTTCTTCAGGCATTTCAATATACTCCACTGGTTTATTTTTTGGTCTTGTAGTTTGCAACCAAATTACCCTTCCCCTTTGTAACTTTTGAATTGTTTCAAATCTATTGTAGTCTAATAAATTTGCTAATTTAACTCCATACATCTGAGAAATATCCCATAATGTTTCTCCTTCTCTTACCACATGAAAAGGAACACTTGCCTTACCAGCCTTGGATTGAATATAATATACTTGACCAACTCTCAGTGGTTCCGTTTCTTTTATATCATTGTACTCTAAGAATTTTTCAATCGAAATACCTGCTTTATAAGCCATCGTTACCGGAATATCACACATATCAGCTTGAAGTCCTGCGATGTCGTTGATTACATAGAAGACCCCTCCTTTATTTCTGGTTTTGATATTATTTTCCTCTCTCTTCAAGATGGGAAAGCCGAGGTCTTTGGCGGGTAAACCAATTTTTCCAGTTAATTCAGCTAATGTTCTTACTTCTGTGTACCTACTCGAAGGCACTACAACCAACACGTTACAATCTGTATCAGGTACTTTGTCAGTATTCAACCATTTATTGTATTCGAGAAGTGTCTCTGGCTCTACTTTTAAATCCAAAGAAATTTTATTTAAAGTCTTTCCTTTGCTGTAAGGATATTCATAAATAATTTTTGGGTCTGTTGGTTTATAAGCAGGAAATTCCCTTTCAATAGCTAATTTATATGCCAAAAACTGCAAAATTGCGGAATAAGCTGGACTATCAAGCACTACAAATGAATTTTCAGCCCATTTTTTATTGACTTCCAGCATGGATAGAACTTTTTTGTCAGCAAGATGGGAGAATAGTGTAGCACCCCAATTCCTGTATAGCACTTGATTTCGTTTAATACACAATGCCGCACCTTTTGTAGAAGCAATTAAATGTTTTCTTTCATCTAATCTCTCATTAACGAGTAAATCAACATCGCTTGCTTTAGCCTTATCTAAGCACCAAAAAACACTTGACTCTAGTAAAGTCGTTTTTTCAACTGTTGATTGAAATTTGTTGTAAACCATTAAAAACTTGAAGTCAACTGGCACTTCGCTTTCTTTCAAAATGGGTTCTACAACAGGTAAAAATAGATTAAACTTATCAAGATTTTGGTGTAGCTGAATTTTATCATTTCTGATTTTCTCAAATTCTGTTTCCACAAGGTATTTAGTAACTTCAGTCAGTTGGAAAGTTACATTAGCAAACTTTATCTCGTATGGAATACTTGGGGCATTATCAGGAGTATTGTGAGCAAAGCAAAAAACTCTTCCCAAGTAAACCATCAGGAATAAAAGAGTTCGTGAATATTTGAAAGCACGTAAGTCCATCTTTAATTCTCAAATACTAATCAGAGAAGATCATAGTTTTTTGATGTACTTCTCTTATTAGATTGTGGCTATTTTTACTTTTTGGGTACGAGTTTGTATTTATTATACTGACAAATTAGGGAAGCATACTTTATTTTGATTCAAAGTTATGAGTTGAGTTTTTAATTTCCAAATTATAAAAGATATTTTTTTTCATAATTTTCGTATTTTTAATTTTTTCAAAAATAAATGAAAACAACAATTTGTTAGGTATTCTAGAATGAAAAAAAATTGACTTTAGTTAAAAAATATATTTAAACTAAAGTCAATTTTTATAGTAATAGATATCTATTAGTTAACACTAACGGAGTCTTTCTAAAGGGCAATGATTAATATTTCTTTCAAAATTAAAAAGAATAATTATTTCAAATCAATCAAAAACTACTTTCTCCACTTTTTGTATTGATTAATCAATGCATTAGTTGAACTATCATGGCTTTCAATTGCTTCATTTTCCGTCAATTCTGGATAGATTTTATTCGCTAATTGTTTACCTAATTCAACCCCCCACTGGTCAAAACTAAATACATTCCAAATAATACCTTGTACAAAAATTTTATGTTCGTACATTGCTATTAAGCTTCCCAACACTTTTGGTGTTACTTTTTTGACTAATATTGAGTTTGTTGGACGATTTCCTTCAAAAACTTTAAATGGAGCAATTTTTTCAATCTCTTCTTTCGATTTGCCAGTTAATTCAGCATCAACTTCTTCACGAGTTTTTCCATTCATTAAAGCCTCTGTTTGAGCAAAAAAGTTTGACAAAAGCATTTTATGATGTTCACCAAGTGGATTATGCGAAACTGCAGGAGCAATAAAATCTGCTGGAATTAATTTAGTACCTTGGTGAATTAGCTGGTAAAAAGCATGTTGGCCATTTGTACCTGGCTCACCCCAAATAATTGGTCCTGTTTGATAATTTACCTTATTGCCACTTCTATCAATATACTTACCATTAGATTCCATATCACCTTGTTGGAAATAAGCGGCAAAACGATGAAGGTATTGGTCGTATGGTAATATTGCCTGTGACTCGGCTCCATAAAAATTATTGTACCAAACCCCCAAAAGTGCTAAAATAACAGGAATATTCTTATCAAATTTTGTTGTGCGGAAATGATTATCCATCTCATGGGCACCTAATAATAATTGTTCGAAATTTTCGAAACCGATTGTACAAGCAATTGATAAACCAATAGCAGACCAAAGCGAGTACCTTCCTCCTACCCAATCCCAAAAACCAAACATATTCGCTGGGTCAATACCAAATTTTTCAACTTCTTTTTGGTTGGTAGAAATTGCAACAAAATGTTTCTTAACAAATTCAGCGTCTATGGCAGAAGCTAAAAACCAATTACGTGCAGAATGAGCATTAGCCATTGTTTCTTGAGTTGTGAAAGTTTTTGAGGCAATCATGAATAAAGTAGTTTCAGGATTAACTTTCTTCAACGTTTCTGCGATGTGAGTACCATCTACATTTGAAACGAAATGAATATTGATATTCTTTTTCTTATAAGGCTTTAAAGCTTCTGTTACCATAACTGGCCCCAAATCTGAACCACCAATTCCTATATTTACAATATCGGTAATTGATTTATTTGTATATCCTTTCCAAGAGCCTGAAATTAACTTTCCAGAAAACTCCTTCATTTTATCTAAAACCTCATTTACATCTGGCATCACATCTTTGCCATCAACCAAAATGGGGGCATTAGAACGGTTTCTTAAAGCAATATGTAATACTGAGCGATTTTCTGTCTGGTTAATCTTTTCACCTGTAAACATTTGTTCAATGGCATTTCCTAATTGGCACTCATTTGCCAATTCAGCTAAATAAGCCATTGTTCGTTTATTGATATTATTTTTAGAATAGTCTAACAAAATATCATTGAATTTGATAGAAAATTTCTTAAAACGATTTTTATCTTCCGCAAAAAGTTCTTTTAAATGCTTTTTGCTCATTGTTTTATGGTGAGCTTTGAGTTTCTTAAAAGCAGGAGTCTGAGTAAAATTGATTGAGTTAAGCATGCTTTAGTTGTTACTTTAAATTAGTAATTTAATTCTTTAATGAAATCAAAACTCTAAAGTTCGACTTTCATCGAGCGTTAATTCTTGATATTTAATGAGTCGATTTTATACAAATGTCTTCTAAGTGACTCTTTGATGCTACAAATACATTAAAATCTACATTACCACTGATTCCATCAACAGTGCCATCGGTACTATGCTGCCAAAACATTAGTTTACTATCAGAGTAACCTTCTAATTTTTGGCTTTGATAGTCAGCAATCCATAGTGGATACGAATCGAAATTTCCTTTAATATATTGTCTGTAGATATGTCCATTAGTGTAAATTATTGGCTTTACACCGTAATGGTTTTCTATGAGATTGATGAAGGTTTTTACATTTTCAAGAAGTTTGGCTCTTACACGCTTACTTGAACCTTGAACTTCAAAGTCAAGTACAGGCACAAAATCTCCTTCTTTTAAATTTACGGATTCAATAAAATTCTGAGCTTGTTCCACAGGATTAGCACTTGGTACATAAAAATGATACGCTCCACGAATAAGTCCCGTTTTTTTGGCTTCTCGCCAATTTTTACTAAAATCTTGGTCTTTTAAATCTTCTCCTTCAGTGGCCTTTATAAAGCAAAAACTTATTTCTACATTATCGTCAGTGCTGTGCTTCACTTTATGCCAATCTATTTCATTATTATGATGAGAAACATCTATTCCATGAATGGTATAACGAAGCGGCAATTTTATTCCAAAGCTTTCAATATAAGTCCACTTTTGTCCATCACTCACATATACAGGATATAATGTGATAAGAGAAATAACGATTAAAATATAAACTCCTCTAATTGAAAAAATTTGATTCAAGACCCTTCTCCCCAAATTATCTTTTTTTTTCTTTCTCATTTACTTAATAGCAGTATTATCCTATCAATGTAGATGATTTAAATTTTATTGTGCAAAAGTACTTAAAAAGCACTTGAATCAAAACCCAATTGAGTGAAAACTGCTAAATTCAAAAAAAAAGTCAATCCATTGTAGATACAATGAATTGACATTAGAATCATTTCTAATAAAATATTATTTATTAGGTTGTGGAGTATAGCGTAAATAAGGCTTCACAACATTTACACCTTTAGGGAATTTTGCAATTGCGTCTTCAGTTGAAACTGCTGGTACAACAATTGTATCTTCACCATCTTTCCAGTCGGCTGGGGTAGCAACTTGGAAATTCGATGTAAGCTGTAAAGAATCAATTACTCTTAATAATTCATTAAAATTACGACCAGTAGATGCTGGATAAGTTAAGGTCAATTTCACCTTCTTATCTGGACCTATAATAAATACCGAACGAACAGTTGCTTTTTCTGATGCATTCGGATGAATCATATCATAAAGGGTAGCTACATTCTTATCAGCATCAGCGATGATAGGGAAGTTTACCGTCACGCCGTTTACTTCTTCAATATCTGGAACCCATTTGTTGTGAGAATCCAAATCATCTACCGAAACAGCGATAACCTTTACACCTCTTTTAGCAAAATCATCTTTTAATAATGCAGTTTTGCCAAGCTCAGTAGTACATACGGGCGTGAAATCGGCTGGGTGCGAAAACAACATACCCCAAGAATTACCTAACCATTCATGAAAATTGATTTTACCCTGTGTGGTTTCTGCGGTAAAATCTGGTGCGATATCTCCTAATCTCAATGACATAGTTTTGATTGTTTTAATTAAAAAAGAATATTAATCTACTTTTTTAGTAGAGAAGGTTTGTAAACCTATTTAAGTTCACAAATTTAAAGTTTTTTTTTTCTTAGCAAAACGAACGGCTTTCTAACGCTATCATATTTTTTTTGAATTGGTTTAGATACTGTTTGTAGTTATTGAGGCTTATGTTATATCTTTGGAGTAGTGAAACAAAACAAACTAAAAATGCTCACTTGCACAGATTTAAGTTTTTCATACGACAGTCAGAAATCTTTCAGTTTTCCATCTTTTAGCTGCGAAAAGGGAGAACCTTTACTTATACTTGGGAAATCAGGAACAGGCAAAACAACTTTATTACATTTATTAGCACTTTTATTAAAACCTACAAAAGGTTCAATAAAAATAAATGGACATGAACTCGCTTCACTGACTCCCAAAGAAGCAACTCAAATGCGTGCAAACCATGTAGGTATTATCTACCAAAAACCTCATTTTGTAAGCTCACTTAATGTACTCGATAATTTATTGCTGGCTAATTATTTGGCCGACCAAAAGCAATCTATTGAGCAAGCACAAAAACTTTCCGATAATTTAGGTATTAGTAATTTATTAGATAAAAAAACCAATTTACTGAGTGGCGGAGAACAACAAAGAGTGAGTATTGCAAGAGCTTTAATGAATAACCCAGATGTGATACTTGCTGATGAACCCACATCCAATCTTGATGATGAAAACTGCGATAAAGTAATTCTATTACTTGAAAATCAATCAAAAAATATTGGTGCAGCCTTGGTTATTGTTACGCACGACCAAAGACTTAAAGATAACTTCAAAAACATCATCACACTTTAGTTTTCAATCAAAAACCAAAATTCAACAATGTTATTAAAAATAAGTTGGAAAAATATTCTTGACAAAAAATTAAACAGTTTTTTGTGCGTATTGTTGATGACCTTGGGCATTGCAATGATTTCATTATTAATGCTTTTAGGGAAACAATTACAAGATAAATTTGCCAAAAATATTAGTGGAATAGATTTAGTTGTAGGTGCCAAAGGAAGCCCTTTACAATTAATATTATCATCTGTTTATCAAATTGATAATCCAACTGGGAATGTTTATTTAGATGATGTGCAAAATATTGCACAAAATCCAATGGTTAAAGAAATGATTCCCCTTTCAATGGGTGATAATTACCAAGGGTACAGAATTTTAGGAACTAATAAAAAGTATTTTGAACATTTTAAGACTCAGTTGATTGATGGAAAAATGTTCAAAGGAAATTTAGAAGTAGTGTTAGGTGCCCAAACTGCCCAAAATACCGGATTAAAGATTGGAGATACCTTCGCAAGCTCGCATGGATTAGATGCAGCAGGCGAAAAACATGGAGAAAAAAATTACAAGGTTGTAGGTATATTAGATTTTAATAATTCGGTCGTTGATAACTTAATTTTAACAAGCTTAAATAGTGTTTGGAGTATTCATGACCATGCAGAAGGAGAACAGCACGAAGCCGAAGCTGATAGTACGGTAAAAAGAGAAATTACGAGTGCAATTATAAAATTTCGTTCTCCAATGGGTATGATGACAATGCCTAGAAATATTAATCAAAATTCAAAGCTACAAGCAGCCGTTCCTGCTATTGAAGTGAATCGTTTGTTTGAATTATTGGGTATCGGAATTGAGGGTTTGCAGTTTTTAGCAGCAGTAATTATGTTAATTTCTGGCATTAGTGTTTTTGTTTCCTTATATAATTCATTAAAAGAAAGAAAATACGAAATGGCTCTTATGCTTTCGATGGGGGCAAGTAGAACTCGTTTATTTCTAATGTTGTTATTAGAGGGTATTATCTTATCTTTGCTTGGTTTTATTGCAGGTATCGTTTTAAGCAGAACAGGTATTTACTTTATTTCTAAGGCATTAAGTCAAAAATTCCACTTTGATGTGAGTCAGTTTACTTTACAAACGGGTGAGGTTTATTTACTGATTGGGGCTTTATTTGTTGGAATTTTTGCCGCAGCTTTACCTTCAATTGGAATTTACAGAATTAATATTTCTAAAACTTTAGCAAGCGAATAATTCAAAACTTTATATTTTTGTTTCATCAACCTTTAAAACAATGAAAACATTTTCAAGAAGAGTAATATTAGGTCTTTTAGCCGTTTCTTTATTCTCATTTACATTTGCAGACGAACCAACAAAAATTACTTGGGAAACATTAAGAGATGTAACCTTCAAAAAGAAATGGAGTGCTGAAGAATCGATGTTTATCCTCTACCCTACTTTTGGAACAAAAGTTACTAATTTAAAAGATAAAGAAGTAGTTTTAACTGGATATATGATTCCTGTTGATGTTGATGCAAATGTCTATGTACTCTCTGCAAATCCATACAGTTCTTGCTTTTTCTGTGGAGGAGCGGGCCCAGAGTCTGTAGTACAAATTAAATTTAAAAAATCAACTAAGCGATTCAATACTGATGATAGAGTAACTGTAAAAGGTACACTCAAATTGAATGCAGATGATATAAATGAACTCAACTATATCTTAGTAAATACTGATTTAGTTTTGTAAAATGCTTTATAGGTGTATTTTTGCACAAATTTTAGGGCGTTAGATGTATAATCTAACGCTTTTTTATTGAATAATTTTACCTTTGATTTCGTTTGGTAAACAGTATTTCATACTTTTGAAAAAATCTTGAATTTTGAATATTAAAATACAATGAAAAAACTACTTTTTGCCATCATTACAATTTTGCTATTAAGTGCATCTTCACAAACTTTCGCACAGTATGATTACAACTGGGCTGCTGGTTTTCGTGTAGGAGAGCCTCTCGGTTTTAATTTAAGAAAATATTTTCAAAACGGAGACAAAGCATTTGATGTAAATGTGGGCACTTATGGTTTTATCTATAATCGCCAAAGAAGTTATAATGGCGGAGAATATAGAACTGCTGGTTTAATGGTTCAAGGCATTTATTTATGGCATTCTGAGATACTCCGACGCAGTTGGGCTCATGTTTACTATGGAGGCGGTGCACAAATTAATAATCGAACTCATTACTTTTTTTCAAGAAATGTAACTCCTCCACAGGAAATTCGCTCAAAAAAAATATCATTGGGGCCAACAGGATTAGCTGGTTTAGAACTAAAATTACCCAATCAACCGATTGGATTTTTCATTGATGCTGGCTTATATGTTGAAGCCTTACCTTCACCATTTTTCTTAAATCCACAAATCAGTTCAGGATTAAGACTGAATGTTATTAAGTAATCCATTTAATTACTTATTACCCATACCCATAAAATGATTGCATATCTCGACGGCAAATTGGCTTATAAAGACCCTTCATACGTTATTATTGATGTAGGCGGAGTAGGTTATCAAGTAAAAATATCCCTTCAAACTTATGCGGCACTCCATAACACTGGAGAACGCTGTAAATTACATACCTTACTCATCGTACGTGAAGATTCACATACCTTATTTGGATTTTACGATGCTGAAGAAAAAGTACTTTTTGAAGACTTAACAAGTGTTTCGGGGATTGGTCCAAGTACTGCATTAGTAATGCTTTCTTCACTTTCATCGGGAGAAATTAAACACGCCATTGTAAGTGAAGATGTAAAAACTATTCAAAGTATTAAGGGAATAGGTTTGAAAACCGCTCAAAGAGCCATTATCGAATTGAAAGATAAACTCAAGAAAGACAATTTGGTAAACAACATTACGCCAAGTATTTTTGAGCCAGCCAATGCTAAAATTCGAAGTGAATCGTTGGCAGCCTTAGTTATGCTTGGTATTCCTAGAGCAACTGCAGAAAAAAGTATTGATGCAATTCTGAAACGTGAAGGAAATGATATTACTGTTGAGCAACTTATAAAATTGGCTCTTCGATGATCAATCAATCAATGGTAAGTCAAAATTTTGCAATTGAGGTTTATTAAACGGTACTTCAAATTCTTTATACTAAAAAAACATACTAATTTTACTATTATCATAGACTATTGGCAAGGTTTTAGTCGTTTAGTCAATGATACTCCTATTGAATTTTCCTAAATACTGTATGTTCAGACAGCTATTAAAATTAAATTGTGTTACTTTCATACTATTTTTTTATTTCTTGAGCCTTCTATGTGTACAAACTACACAAGCTCAAAATCGTAAAAAAATTAATACTTCTATTGAAAAAAGCAATGCCGACTCGCTTGCTGTTCCTGTGCTTGATACTGCAATTGTACGTTCAGGAAGCAAACCGAATTATCGTTGGCAAGACCGTTATTTGAACCGTTATGCCGCTAAAATTCCACAATCACCTTTTTATCAAAGAGACCCCAAAAACGTCATAACTGATTTTAGTCTTTCTCCTAATTCAAAGGAAATTTCGATCACTGAAAAAATAGGAAAAAAGCTTGATTACAAAATTCCTCAAACACTTACATTCAATGAGTATTCAAGTATTCAAAATGCAAATGTTAGAAGAAGTATTTTACGAGATTATGAAAATCTACAAGATGGAAAAAGTGCAGTTAGTGGTCGTGGTTTAAGACCATTACTTGAGAAAAACCCAGTAGTTGACAGAATTTTTGGTGGAAGTTTGCCCGATTTAAAACCAAATGGATTTGTAACACTTGATTTTCAACTAATCAGACAATTTATTGATAATCCTTTTTTGCCTCTCATTCAACGAAAGCAAACACTTTTCAATTTCAATGAGCAAATTAATATCAATTTTAATGGCAAAATTGGGGATAAATTAGGGGTACTAACAAATTTAGATACCAAAGCAGCCTTTAATTTTGAAAATCAGTTAAAATTAAATTTCAAAAATCAACCAGAAGACATTCTTCAAAAAGTTGAAGGCGGTAATATAAGTATGCCTGTTAAGAGTCAATTAATTCCTGGAGTTCAGAACCTAATGGGTGTCAAAGCAGGGTTTAAATTAGGAAAACTTGATATTACGGCGGTTGTTGCTCAACAACGTTCTAGAACCGAATCAATTGTGCTCAATGGTGGCACTCAGAATAGAACATTTGAAATCCGTTCTGATTATTATGACGAAAACAGGCACTTCTTCATTGGACAATTTTTTAGAGATAATTACGAGAAATCACTCAGAAACTTACCATTAGTACTTTCAGGTGTAAAAATAACCCGCTTGGAAGTTTATGTAACCAATCGCACCAATTCTATCGAAAGCATGCGAAACCTCACTGCTTTTACGGATTTAGGTGAATTACCTGATGCAAACGGAAAATATAATGTAATTGGAAATGATGCTACGCCACTTTATGACAAGCTAAATAAAAATCCGAATTTTAGAAGAGTCGATGATAGTACAGGAACGCTTGCTAATATGGGTTTAAAAAAAGGAATTGATTATGAAGTACTTCGTGGAGCGAAAAGATTGACAGAAAGAGAGTTCAAGTATAATTCAGAATTAGGCTATATTTCATTAGTTACGCCACTTAGAAACGATGAGATTTTAGCAGTTGCCTACGAATATACCTACAATGGAAGAACCTATAAAGTTGGAGAACTAACCGAAGATTATTCTTCTCGCAGGGAAGATGAAGTTATCGTATTAAAACTCATTAAATCCTCAACTATTCGTAATCGTACAAATAGTCCTATGTGGAATTTAATGATGAAAAATATATATTCATTAGGAACTCCGGGAATTGGAAAACAAGGTTTTCAACTAAGAATCATTTATAAAGATGACCGTACTGGAATGGATACGCCAAATTTACAAGAAGGGCGTAAACTTCAAAATATTCCTCTAATTAGGATAATGAATCTGGACAGATTGAATCCTAATAATGACCCACAACTTCCTGATGGTGATGGTAATTTTGACTTTGTTGAAGACATCACGATTGATACAAAAATGGGGAAATTAATTTTTCCTGTGCTCGAACCATTTGGTAGTACACTTGCAGCCAAATTTGATTTAGATGAGCAAGCCTTGAAAGACAAGTATGTTTTCAATGAGCTTTATCGAACCACAATGACTGATGCTCAACAAGTTACGACTAAAAATAAGTTTTTTATTAGAGGAAGTCTCCAAGCAAGTAATGCATCAGAAATCTCATTGCCGCTGGGAGCATCAGGCCAATCAGTTAGAATTTATGCTGGAGGAGTACAGCTACAAGAGGGTGTTGATTATACAGTTGAACCACAACTCGGAAAAATCAGAATCATCAACCAAAGTATATTGAATTCGTCTCGCCAAATTCGAATTGAATGGGAAAAGCCTGATTTGTTTAACACTCAGCGTAGAATTATGCTTGGAACGAGGTTGGATTATAATCTAAGTAAAGACATTCATATCGGGGCCACAGCTATGACCCTTCGAGAAAGTACTCCAGGGTTTTTGACAAGGGTGGCGATTGGACAAGAACCTGTCAATAATACTATCTTGGGAGTTGACTTGAATTTAAGAAAAGATTCCCGTTTCATTACAAGGATGCTCGATGCGTTGCCTTTGATTCAAACGAAAGAGATGTCATCCATTCAATTGACAGCCGAATATGCAAAACTTATTCCTGCAGTTAACGACAAGCGAATTGGTGGCAATGCCATGATTGATGATTTTGAATCAACTCGAAATATTAATGATTTAACACGTCAGCCTACACGTTGGCGTCCGGGTTCAACCCCAGAAAGATTTCAAGGAAGTGCTACCAGTTACGATTATAATTATCGTAGAGCCAAAATGTCAGTTTATACGGTTGACCAAACTACATATTTTAGTGGTGGGTTTGGTTCGGGGGCTTTACCTGAATATGTGACTACTGAAGCTAGTAATAATTTATACGAAAAAGCCTTTACCCCAAATCAAATATTTACTGGACGTTCATTACCAGCATTTAATTCATCAATTCCGCTCAACATTCTTGATATCAGCTATTTCCCATCAGAAAGAGGGCTCTACAATTATAATGCAAACCTAGATAATAATGGATATTTAGCCAATCCAAAAGAAAATTTTGGCTCGGTTATGCGTGGAATTACTGCCGATAATGACTTCGAAAATGCCAATACCGAGTATCTTACATTTTGGATGTTAAATCCATTTGTTGATGTGGTAAGAGATGGTTCCCCTAATGGAAATAAGAAAAATACAACAGGTGGTAAATTACTTTTCCATTTAGGAGATATTTCTGAAGATTTTATTCCAGATAGTAGAAATAACTTTGAAAATGGCTTACTTCCCAATGGTAGCTCAGCATCAACCCCAATAACAACTCGTTGGGGGAAGGCTCCGAGTGTCCAATTTTTAACCGATGCCTTTGATAACCAATCAGGTTCACGTGAAAAACAAGATGTGGGTTTAGACGGTTTGAGCAATGCAGAAGAAAGGGAATTTCCTCACATCAAAAGGTTTTTAGATGACATCAAAGGAAAAGTAAACTCCAACACTTATAATGAAATTGCTAAAGACCCATCGGGTGATGATTTCAAGTTTTTCATAGACGCTGATTATGATGAGCAAAAGAAAAACCTTCTTCAAAGATTTAAAAATTATTTAGGTGTTGAAAATAATTCGCCTCAAAACCAAAATCAAAACTCTAATACAGCGACACCTGCAAACTCTGTAACCCCAGACAAAGAAGATATCAATGCAGATAATACCATTAATGATGTTGAAAATTATTATGAGTACGAAATAGATTTGCGTCCAAACAAGATGGATGTTGGACAAGGTTTTATTGTTGACAAAGTAAATGTTCCAGGAACTGAAGCGACTTGGTATTTATTCAGAATTCCAGTAAAGCAATTTACTCGTAAGTATGGCGATATCAATGGTTTTAAATCCATTCGATTTATGCGTACTGTTTTGACAGATTTCGAACAACCTGTTGTGCTTAGATTTGCTTCTTTACAATTAGAATCTAATCAATACCGTGTGTATGATAAAAATCTGAGTAATGCAGGATTAACTGAGGTACCCGAACCATACGATGCTAAGTTCAAAGTAGGTGTAGTTAGTATTGAAGAAAATGGTTGCTCGGATGATGGGCAAAACTGTAATGTGAAAGAAGGAAAAACACCATACGTAGTACCTCCAGGGTTTATTCGTGACCAAGATGTGACGCAACAACAATTCAATATTAGATTCAACGAACAATCACTTTCTTTGGGTGTAACTAACCTTAGAGATGGAGATTCAAGAGCTGTTTTTAGAAATACAAGAGTAGATATGCTCAATTATAAAAGATTGAGAATGTTTATTCATGCCGAAAATGATGCCAATAATGAAAAAGAAGTCGGTGGAGCGTTTATTAGAATTGGTACCGATAATACTGAGAATTACTATGAAATAGAAATTCCACAACTAAAAATGACTCCTAAAGGCTCAACTAATGAAACCATTATTTGGCCTGATGAAAATGCCATTGATATTGACTTGAAAGAGTTAGTGGCTTTGAAAGCAGAAAGAAACCGTGTGGCAAAGAATCTTTCAGTTTTGTATTCAAAAGCTACCGAAGATAATAAGTTTAAGATTTCGGTTATGGGAAATCCTGACTTAAGTACAGTATTAACCATCATGTTGGGTGTAAGAAACTCAAAATCTGTCGATGAAGCCCCTAATACATTTTTAGTTTGGATGAATGAATTGCGTGCTTATGGATTCGACCAAAATTCAGGAGATGCTGCCCTTCTAGCTGCCAATATCAAACTAGCTGATATCGCAACTGTCACTATTAATGGCAACTATAAAGGATTCGGCTATGGAGGTGTACAAGATAAAATCTCTGAACGTGCAAGAGATACTGGCAAAGGTATTGGTATTGCCTCAAATATTGAATTAGATAAATTATTACCAGAAAAATGGGGTTTAAAAATACCTTTTTTTATCAATTTTGATAAACAAACCATTACTCCTCATTTCAATCCTCTCGACCCTGACATGACCTTAGAGATGGCCTTGGCTAATATTTCTAATCCGGCAGAAAGAGAAAGATACAGAAGATTAGTAGTTGATGATAATACAAGAAGAGGATTTAACTTCTCGAATGTTAGAAAAATCAAAACTAAAGAAGGTGCAAAATCTCATTTATATGATATCGAAAATTTCACGTTTACTTATGCCCAAAATAACATCAATAGAAGTAATATTTTAATTGATGAATATGCTTTGAATCAATATAAAGGAGGACTTAGCTATCAATTCCAACCCAAACAAATCAACTGGGAGCCTTTTAAAGCAAATAAATCCCTTGAAAGACCATTGTTCTATTGGCTAAAAGACTTCAATTTTTCCCCTTTACCAACAGTTGTTGCTTTTAGAGCCGACTTTGATAGAAGTTTTGCCAAAACTCAACTTCGAAATTCTGACTTAACTACCACTGGAATTATTCCAATGTATGAGAAATACTTTTTAATGAATCGTTTTTATGATTTACAATGGAATTTAACCAAAAGTATTCTCTTGAATTATTCAGCATCTATGAATGCTATTATAGACGAACCTCAAGGTGATTTGAATACTCAAAAGAAAATTGATTCACTTTTGACGAATTTAAGGAGATTAGGGCGTGCGAAGAACTTTAGTCAGGAAATGAGATTTACCTATCGTTTACCTCTCGATAAGTTTTTCTTATTAGACTGGATTACGGCTGATGCCAAGTATAATAATCAATTTAATTATCAGGCTGTTTCTTTAAATATTCTTGATGAATTTAATATTCCATTTGGAAATACCATAAGAAATGGAAGAGATAGAGGGGTCAGAGGAAAAGTTGACTTTGTGAAACTGTATAACAAAGCAAAATATCTACGATTCGCCAATAGCCCTACTCCTCCGAAGAAAAGGTTTACAAGAAACCCTGGTGACGATGAAAATATTGAAGTTCAATCAAGTAATTTAGCCAAAAGCTTTACTCGTCTATTGATGACAGTAAGAGGCATTGACTACGATTATTCAATTACTGAAACGTCTATTTTGCCTGGTTTTATGCCTGCTCCTAGGTTCTTTGGTTTGACGTCATTTAGTAGTGATAATGCACCTGGATTGGGTTTTGTAATGGGTCAACAAGACCCGAATTTTCAAATAAAGGCGGCCAATAATGGCTGGCTTTCAAAAACTACTGCCCAAACTCAACCGTTTACGCAAACCCGACAAATTAAATTTAGTTACCGAACAACACTTGAACCAAACAAAGATTTGAGAATTCAAATTAGTGGTAACATGAGCCGTGGAGATACCTATCAAGAATATTATACCGCAGATGCTGGGGGTGGATATAGTGCTAAAAGTCCTGTTAGAAATGGTAATTTCGGGATGTCATTCTGGGGTTTCCGCACTGCTTTCCAAAGGATGAGTACTGATAGTGGTAGCAATTACCAGTATCAAGTATTTGACAATATGCTTAAATATCGCAACCAAATGATTGAAAATCAACAATCAATTGGAGTAGAACAATATAGTAAAAACTCTCAAGATATTTTAATTCCTGCTTTCTTCGCCGCTTACAGTGGAAAAGCAGACCGTGCAAGAATTGGATTTAACCCATTTAATCCAAATAATAGACGAATCAATTTACCTCTTCCAAACTGGCGTATTGATTACAGTGGCTTAGCTAATTTAGAGCCATTCAAGAGAATATTTAGTTCAATTACCATCAATCATAGCTATACATCAAACTTTAATGTTGGTAATTTCACATCATCTCTTGAATACAATAAGACCAATATTGCTATCAACTTAGCACAAAAAGGTTATCCTTTACCTTCGTCGGATATGCTCAATTCACTTGGCCAGTTTATTCCAGTTTTTGTGATGAGTACCATTACAATTGATGAAAAATTTGCTCCATTTATTGGTGTGCAATTTGTAACTAAAAGCAAAATTTCTGGAAAATTTGAGTATAATAAAGAAAGAAGAGCATCTTTGAATTTATCCAACTCACAAATTGCTGAATATTCAAGTGATGATTTTGTATTTAACTTCGGATTTAAGAAAAATAATGTCAAATTGCCTTTACGTGGTAGAGACGGAAAAATTATTACTCTTAAAAATGATTTGAATTTACAATTCAACTTGACTTTGAGAGATATTAAAGGAATCCAGAGGAGGTTAGATGGCGACCCACAACCAACACAAGGAAATTATAATTTTCAGGTGGGTCCAAGAATTTCTTATCAAATCAACAAAAGAATCTTGATGAACTTCTACATAGACCATTTGGTTAATCGACCTTTTGTAACGAACTTCTCATATCCTAGAACAACTACAACAGGAGGACTAAATGTTAGGTTTAGTTTATCTGAATAAAATAGAAAAGGCAAATCAAATGATTTGCCTTTTCTATTTCTGATTTCAAAAGTTTTTAATCTACATTTTCAGTTTTCCAACATTTGCTGTAACTTGCAGTCAAATTTTAAAACTTTCATCAATAATGAATTTTCCTGCTGACCTACGCTACACAAGCGAACACGAATGGATTAGAATTACCGAAGGGAATGTTGCGGTAATTGGAATTACAGATTTTGCTCAGAGCGAATTGGGCGATATTGTATTTGTAGAAATTGAAACTGCTGGACAAACATTAGCAGCAAACGAAATTTTTGGAACTGTTGAAGCAGTAAAAACTGTATCAGATCTTTTCCTACCAGTTGCTGGAAAAATTCTTGAAGTAAATCCAGCATTAGCAAATTCACCAGAATTAGTCAATTCAGACCCATATGGTGATGGTTGGATGGTGAAAGTTGAGGTTGAAAACCTTGCCGATGTTGAAGCATTAATGGATGCCACTACTTACCAAGCAAGTATCTAATCCGATGGTTGCTATGACTCGATAATATTATAGAAAATGCCCTAATGAGGGCATTTTTTTTGAAATTTAATCTCAATCATACATTACGTTTGAGCGAAACAATTAAATTTAACATGAAAATTTTATTAAAATCAGTAAAAATTATTGATAAATCATCAAAATATAATGGGACGACTCAAGATATTTTGGTTGTTGATGGAATTATCAGAGAAATTGCAGAAAATATAACTGCTGAAGACACAAAAACTATCAGCGGAGAAAATTTGCATGTTTCGGCTGGATGGTTTGACCTCAGAGTTTCACCCAAAGACCCCGGTTATGAATCAAAAGAAGATTTATACACCTTAACCAATGCAGCTCTAGCAGGTGGTTTTTCTGAAATTGTTACCCTCCCCAATACTAAACCCGTAGTACAAAGCAAAGAGGCGATTGCCTACGTAAAAAACTTTGCAGCGGCACAAATCTTAAATATTCATCCAACTGGGGCTGTTACTAAAAATTGTGAAGGAAAAGATTTTACCGAAATGTTAGACATTTATCATGCTGGAGCAGTTGCTTTTACAGATGGAGACCATACACTTTGGAATGCTGATATTCTTTTAAAAACCTTACAATATTTAGCTCCAATTGACGCTCTTTTAATGAATCGTCCGGAAGAACCTTCAATGACTATTTTCGGACAAATGCATGAAGGTATTGAAAGTACGATTTTAGGTATGAAAGGAATCCCTTCTACCGCTGAAGAGTTGATGCTTATGCGTGATTTGAAACTTTTAGAATATTATTTGGGTGATTCAAAGAAAGATAAAAGTTGTCTGCATTTCTCAACTATTTCAACTAAAGAAGGAGTAGCATTAATCAGAGAAGCTAAACAAAAAGGACTTCCCGTAAGCTGTGATATTGCCGCTCATCAATTAGCTTTTACTGATAAAGATTTACATACTTTTGACACAAATCTTAAGGTAAACCCACCATTTAGAACCCAAGATGATATTGAGGCTTTAAAAGTTGGACTAGCAGATGGTACAATAGATGCTGTTGTTTCAGACCATAATCCACAAGATGAAGAATCGAAAAACCTTGAATTTGACATGGCCGATTTTGGTATCATTTCTCTTGAAACAACCTTTGCCACGCTTAATCAATTTTCAGAATTACCGATTGAAAAACTCATCGAAAAAATAACTTGCAATCCACGTAAGTTATTAAGATTACCATCCGTTAGTGTAAATATCGGTGAAGAAGCAAACTTAACCATCTTTAATCCAACACACGAGTGGGAATATCAAACAAAAGATATAAAATCTAAAGCAAAGAATTCTCCATTTATTGGTAAAACATTAAAAGGGAAAGCAATTGCTGTAATCAACAAGCATAAAGTACATATCAACAATGTTGAAAAATAAAATTTTAAAGTATTCAATAACGTATGGTGCAATTGCGGCAGCTGTCTGTATTATCATTGCCCTCATACAATATTATGGATTAGATAAAAGTCCATTTGGTCGATACAAAATTCCAGCTTTTGGCATCAATATCATTTTTGTAATTGTAGCGGTTTGGGTCTATCGGGCAAATAACTTGGGAGTATTGACATTCACTGAAGGTTTTTCGGTTGGATTCATGACAAATCTTATTGCCGCTCTAATCACAGGAATTGTATATTTCATATTCATTCAGTTGATTGATAAACCGTATGGGAATAATCACGCAATAATGCTTTGGGTACAGGAAAATATCAAAGGAATTGAAAAAATTAAAGAAACACATGTTAAAAATTTTGGTTTGCAGGAGTATGAAATCTTACTTCAACAAGCCAAAGAAGTTCCTACTGCTCTGTATGTATTTTTAGATGAAGTTGTAAAAAAACAATTAGTAATAGTTGCTATCACAATTATATCAATAATATTTAGAAGACACACTTTTACGATTTCATAAGATTTCGTTAGCTTTACTTAAAATTAACCTAACTCTGAACTAAAATGGAAAAACCTTCAACAGCTCGAATTGCTCTTAAATGGGGAATTATCACCGCTATCATGATAATGATATACACCGTATTATTATACGTTACAGGATTTTTCAAAAACCCAGCATTATCTTGGATTCCATTCATATTGTTACTATTTGGAATAATTATGTCATTGCGAGAGTATAAATCATTAAATGACAAATTTCTCAATTTTAGTGAAGGACTTGGCTTAGGTACGTTAATGAGCACAGTTTGTGGTTTGATTGCTGCCATGTTTAATTATATCTATATAAAATTTATAGATACAACCATAATTCAACAAATGCGTGAATTACAAATTGAGCAAATGGAGAATCAAGGCCTTTCACAAGCACAAATTGACCAAGCTATGGAAATAGCTTCAAGATTTGCAACGCCAGGTTTAACATTTATTTTCTCAGTAATTGGATATGTACTTTTTGGGTTTGTTTTTTCGTTAGTGGTGTCAGCAATTGTCAAAAACTCAAAACCTGAGATTGATTTCTAATTTTGTGAAAATAAAATAAGGATTTTAAGATGCTTTCAATATTAAAAAAAGAACTTTATAGCTTTCTCAATTCATTAGTTGCTTATATAGTAATCGGTGTTTTTTTAGTCATTGTGGGCTTATTTACTTGGTTCTTTGACTCAAATGTACTTGATTATGGCTATGCCGATTTGAATAATTTCTTTCAGTTAACACCATTTATTTTTATTTTTCTGATTCCTGCCATTACTATGAGGTCTTTATCAGAAGAATACAAAACCGGAACGATTGAGTTATTATTTACCAAACCCTTGAGCGAGTGGCAAATAATCATAGGAAAGTTTTTAGCGAGTTTTTTACTCATTGCAATTGCCTTACTCCCAACCCTACTTTATTATTACTCAATTTATCAATTAGGAAGTCCAAAAGGAAACATTGATTCTGCTGCGGTTAGTGGCTCTTACCTAGGCTTACTTTTACTAGGAGCAACATTTGCAAGTATTGGCTTATGGTCATCTTCAATAACTGATAATCAAATCATTGCATTTATCATTGGTGCTTTGTTTTGCTATATTATTTATGATGGAATTCAACAATTAGCCAATGTTTTCACAGGAACAACCCAATATTTTATTAATTTTTTGAGTCTTTCATATCATTATGATGCTCTTGGAAGAGGCTTAATTGACTCAAAAAATATTATTTACTTGTCAAGTATCATATTTTTGATGCTTTATTTGAGTAAACAAAACATAAGCTTGAAAAAAAACTAGAATATTCAAAAATACTTCATCAATGCAATTACCAATTTACCAAGTTGATGCTTTTTCAGATAAACTATTTGGTGGAAATCCAGCAGCAGTTGTACCACTAAAAGAATGGTTATCGGATGAAGTTATGCAAAAAATTGCCTTAGAAAACAACCTTTCAGAGACTGCTTTCTTTGTTCCTACCAATGATGGATTTGATATCAGATGGTTTACGCCAGCCATTGAAGTAAATCTCTGTGGACATGCCACTTTAGCAACAGCTTACGTTATTTTTAATGTACTCAAATATTCAAAGGATATAATCAATTTTGGCTCGAAAAGTGGAGTTTTAAAAGTTCGTAAAGATGGTAAATGGCTTGAACTAGATTTTCCAGTTCAAGAAACCAAACCTGCCGCTGCACCAGAAGGTCTGATTGAATCATTGGGAAAAACACCCAAAGAAATCTATCGAGCATCCGATGACTACTTATTAGTTTATAATTCTCAGAAAGATATTGAAGAAATAAACCCCAATTTTAGTGCTTTGAAAAACATTCAAGCAAGGGGAATTATAGTTACTGCAAAAGCAAAATCTAAAAAAATCGACTTCGTCTCAAGATTTTTTGGTCCAGGTGCAGGTATTGATGAAGACCCAGTTACGGGTTCTGCACATACGAAGCTGGTACCTTACTGGGCGAATAGATTAGGAAAAACCGAACTCAATGCCGAGCAAATTTCAGAGCGTAAAGGTTATTTAAAATGTAAATTGGTCAATGATAGAGTTTTAATGGCAGGAAAAGGAAGACTCTATTTAAAAGGAAAAATCACTATTTAAAATACATAAATGAGATTCATAAGACTGAGTCTCATTTTTTTAATAATTTTTTTGATAATTCTCATAAAACATTTATATTAAAACACTTGACACCCCCTACTTCGATTTTGTACCTTTGCATTCTTTAAAAGTAGATTTTAATATAATTCTTCACAAAAACGCTGTAAACTCAATACCCCAAGCATCAGCGAATAACAAATACTGTAAAAACAGTAGTTAAATAAACAGAATGAAACTTTCAGAATTTAAACTTGATCTCCCGCATAGTCTTATAGCCATGCATCCTTATGACCAACGTGATAGTAGTCGTATGATAGTGGTAAATCGTAAAACCAAAAAAATCGAACACAAAATGTTTAAGGACATTGTTGATTATTTTGGAGAAAACGATACAATGGTTGTTAACAATACCAAGGTATTTCCAGCTCGCTTGTATGGGTCAAAAGAAAAAACTGGTGCTAAAATTGAAGTATTCTTACTAAGAGAATTAAACCGTGAAATGCGTCTTTGGGATGTATTGGTTGACCCTGCTCGTAAGATTCGTGTAGGAAATAAATTATATTTTGGTGATAGTGATTTAGTAGCAGAAGTTATTGATAATACAACTTCTCGTGGACGAACAATCAGATTTTTATTTGATGGTTCGCATGAAGAAATGATGAAAACTATCCATGAGTTAGGAGAAACTCCTCTTCCAATTGACATCATTAAGCGTCCGGTTACAGATGATGACCGCGAAAGATATCAAACAATTTTTGCTGAACACGAAGGTGCGGTTGCTGCTCCAACTGCGGGCATGCACTTTACACGTAATGTGCAACGCAGAATGGAGTTAAAAGGTACGAATTTCTGTCCAATCACACTTCATATCGGTATCGGAACTTTCAGACAAGTGGATGTTGAAGACCTGACAAAACACAAAACCGATTCTGAAAACTTCTTTATTCCAGACGGAACGTGTGATATAGTTAATCAATCAATTAATAATGGCGGAAAAATTTGTGCAATCGGTACAACAGCCATGAAAGCTATTGAATCATCGGTTTCGGCAAGTAATCACTTAAAACCAGTTGAGAATGGTTGGACAGATAAATTTATTTTCCCTCCTTTTGATTTCAAAATCACGAATGCATTATTAACAAACTTACATCTACCAGAATCTATTTTGTTAATGACAGCCTGTGCTTTTGGTGGTCATGAATTAGTGATGCAAGCGTACAATGAAGCTATCAAAGAAAAATACAAATTCTTTACCTACGGCGACGTAATGTTGATTCTATAATTATTAGCCCCCAAAGGGGAGAAAAAAATGCAAGAAAACATTTTATCAAAACTTCCCTTTGGGACTAAACTTTTTGCTATAATTGTAGCTGGCGGTAGTGGATCAAGGATGAAAAGTGAAATTCCTAAACAATTTTTACCACTCAACGGCAAGCCTATTCTTATTCATACTGTAGAAAAATTCTTACAGATTCCTGAAATTCAAGTAATTGTAGTGCTTCCCAAGAGTGATATTTCTTATTGGGAAGACATCTCTCAAACTAACGAGTTAATTCAATCCAAAAAAGATTCTATTAGCATTACTGAAGGTGGTGCATCAAGGTTTCAATCTGTAAAAAATGGTTTATCAACTATTCATTCCGAAGGTCTCGTTGCGGTGCATGATGGAGTTAGGCCATTGATAAATCTTGAAATAATTCAAAATTCTTTCATTGTTGCTCATGAAAAAGGAACCGCCGTAACAAGTGTTTGGGTTAAAGATTCTGTAAGGTTTGTAAATAATTCTTCAGATAGTGAAGCTCTTGATAGAACCAAGCTCAAATTGGTTCAAACTCCGCAAACATTCAACGTAAGCCTCATGAAAAAAGCCTTTGAAGTACAAGAACAAAGCTTTTTTACTGATTGTGCAAGTGTACTCGAATTTGCAGGAGAAAGTATTTCATTGATTGATGGGGCTTATGAAAACATCAAAATTACTACTCCCGAAGATATGATTGTAGCAGAAGCTTTTCTTAGAACCAAATCATAAATTACTGGCAATTATACTCAAACTTTGAAGCACTATAAAGAGTCTTTCCTTGATTTTCAAGCAAAATATTCATTGTAGTTGGAAATCCTTGCTCATTATAATTCGTTTCTCTAACCGTTCTGTTATCTGGTACTTCTTTAAAATCTAGGTTTTGTACTGTATAAAATTTTGTTCCAACAATATTATTAGGACCAAACGGAATATAATTGTACAACGGTCTTAAAAGCCAATAATATCCAATTTCTGGAATTCCAGCAAAAAAATTACGTTTATCATCAAAAGTGTGTTCATTTACACTTGGAAGCGTACCAAAATCTGACCTAATTACCCTGAATGGGTTTCCATTATTATCATACTCGATTGTTCTATTCACACCTATCAAATTCAAACTTTCAACCGAAGTAGGATTCCCTTTAGAATCATATTCTATTGATATAACATTATTTTGAACGTTATTAACCTTTTGAATGATTTTCTCGGCAAAATCTTTACCATTTTCATATACAAATTCAAAGGTAATAATTCTATTGGAAGCAGATTCATCTCTAATTTTTGATACTTTCCCAAGTGCATCATACTCGTAAAAAATTTTTTGACGAGAAACTGTATCTTTATAATTTCTCAAATCATAACTATAAATTTGGATTACCCTCTTATCCTTTAATGTTAAAACATCATGATGTAGTGTACTTGTTGCAGGAAAATCGGTAATAAATTTAGTAAGCTGGCAAACTGCTAACTCTTCATTATTTTTACAAGAAAAGACGAATAAACTTAATCCCAAAAGTATAATTTTTATTTTCATGCTTGAGAAAATTAATTGATGACTGTTTTCTGAAAACTCGTTAAAATAACTTAGACAATAGCCATTCTGGTAATATTTTCAATAAAGTGGCAATTATAATATACCTTTTTGTTATGTAAACTACCTTTCTTTTAGAAACAATAGCGTTTGCAATCTGTCTAGCTGCTTTTTCAGGCGTTGCTACCCAAAACATACCTTTATTTTGCTTGGTCATGGGGGTATCTACATATCCTGGGCGTATATCGGTCACATAAACATTTGGGTTGTATTTAGCAGAACGCATTCTTAAACCCGACATATAATTGGCCATAAAAGCTTTTGAAGCGTGATATTCTGGAGAATAAGCACTACCAGTTTGAGAAGCCAGTGAAGAAACACCTACTAACTGACCTCTACCCTTTTTGGCAAAATAATTATAAGACCATTGTGCCAAAGCTACAAAACCTCTCACATTTATATCAATTGTATTGATTTCTTGTTCGTAAGTTGCTTTAGGATAACCAACACCTGCATTTATTATAATCAAATCAATTTCACCGAGTAGTTTTTCACAA
Organism: Emticicia oligotrophica DSM 17448; assembly: GCF_000263195.1. Lineage (GTDB taxonomy): Bacteria > Bacteroidota > Bacteroidia > Cytophagales > Spirosomataceae > Emticicia > Emticicia oligotrophica. The sequence goes on along the minus strand of NC_018748.1, from coordinate 4,298,918 downwards.
GAATCCATCAATTTGCGAGCATCATCAATTTTTGCAACATCCATTTCAAGTGGATGAATTAATTTATCTGGGAATTGATTTTTTAATTCTTCAAGCAAAGTAACTCTCCTTCCTGTTACTACTAATTCATGACCTTGAGAAGCGTATAATTCTGCCAACGAACGGCCTATTCCTGATGTGGCACCAATTAGAATAATTTTCATTAATAATTTATAGGTTAGGTTTGAAGTATAGAATTGAATATTATGAACTAAATAATATTTTGTTTAATACCTTTGTTTACCAAATGTAATAAAATTAATTCAGAAATATGCAAAAGCGTTTATCGGCAGACGAATATATTTCAGGGGTATTGAGTGGTAATAGAATCATTCTGAGCAGAACAATTACCTTGATAGAAAGCCAATTACCAAGAGATAACGAAACCGCACAAAATGTTTTAGAGGGAATACTCCCCTACACTGGTAACTCCATTCGAATTGGAATTACGGGTGTTCCTGGAGTAGGAAAAAGTACATTCATTGAATCATTTGGAAAATATTTAACTTCACAAGGTAAAAAAATAGCGGTTTTAGCAATTGATCCTACGAGTCAACGCACCAAAGGGAGCATCATGGGTGATAAAACTAGAATGGAAGAATTGGCTCACGACTCCAATGCCTACATTCGCCCTTCTCCTTCAGGAAATACACTTGGTGGAGTTACCAACAAAACAAGAGAAACAATGCTGCTTTGCGAAGCGGCCGGATTCGATACTATAATTGTGGAAACCGTAGGTGTTGGGCAATCAGAAACAGTAGTGAAAGGTATGGTTGATTTCTTTCTTCTTTTGATGTTATCAGGAGCTGGTGATGAATTACAAGGTATAAAAAGGGGAATCATGGAAATGGCAGATGCAATAGCAATTACCAAAGCTGATGGAGATAATCTTCAAAAATCAAAAAATGCACGTATGGAATACGTACATGCTCTACACTTATTTCCACCCAACCAAAATCAATGGTATCCTCCCGTTCTTACTTGTTCAGCATTAGAAAAATCAGGATTAGGCGAAATATGGAAAGTTATTTTAGATTATGAAAAACAAATGAAAAATAGTGGATTTTGGAAAAGTAATCGACAAGAACAAAGTTTAAGTTGGATGTATGCCTATATTAAGCAATTTCTTGAAAATCATTTTTTTGAAAATGAGTCGGTTAAAAATAATATTGAGTACATCTCACAACAGGTATTGACCGAAAAAATACTACCAATTCAAGCAGCAAAAAAGTTATTAGAATTAAATAAATAAAATATTCTTGCACAATTAGATGGTATAATGGCAAGCTTTTGCTAGTCACTTCATAAAAATATAGTACTTTTGTGGACAAATTAATTTCCATTAGAAAATTTACTTACTTACACTGAAAACGTTTTTATGTTCTGGTATAACCTTTCGAAATTAATACTCAAAAATCGTAAAACTTGGCTATTTATACTTTTTTGTACAACGCTATTCATGGGTTACATGGCGTCAAAAATTGCTATGTCTTATGAATTAGCTCGTATATTACCTAAAAGCGACCAAAATTATAAACTTTACGAAGACTTCAAAAAACGCTTTGGTGAAGATGGCAACGTAATGGTCATTGCTATTAAAACCAATAAAATTTATGAATTAGAAGTTTTCAATCAATGGTATGATTTATCAAAAAAAATCAAAAACATTGATGGAATAAAAAATGTACTTTCAAACGCCAATCTGTTTGGCATTCAGAAAGATAGCGTTGAAAAGAAGTTTATTTTCCCGCCACTTGTTTCAAAAAGACCAACTACCCAAGCAGAAATTGATTCGGTTAAAGCAAAAATTGAAAGACTTCCTTTCTATAAAGGCACTATTTACAGCACTGATGGTGAAGCACATTTGATGGCCGTAACTTTCCAACAATCAAAATTAAATAGTAAAGAAAGAATTAACGTAAGTAGAGAAATTGAGACTGCAGCTCGTGAATTTGGTGTAAAAAATAACATTGAAGTTCACTTCTCAGGTATGCCTTTTATTCGAACTAATTTTATTTCAAAAGTATCTGCCGAAATGACCAAATTTTTAGCTTTGGCATTTCTAGTAACTATTGGAATATTATATATTTTCTTCCGTTCATTTAAAACCGTTCTTTATACTGCCCTATTAGTATTAATTTCGGTTGTTTGGTCAGTTGGATACATAGTGCTATTTGGTTATAAAATTACCATTTTGACTGGACTGATTCCACCTCTGATTATTGTTATTGGTATTCCAAACACAATTTTCTTGGTCAATAAATATCAAGAAGAATATCTCAAACATAACGACAAAATTCGTGCATTAGCGGTAGCAATTGAAAAAATTGGCAAAACAACATTTTTAGCCAACGTAACCACCTCAATTGGTTTCTTCGTTTTTTACTTTACGGGTAGCCCACTATTATTGGAATTTGGTTTGGTTGCTGCTATTTGTATCATGTCAACTTGGGCAATTTCACTAATTCTTATTCCTATTTTATTTAGTTATTCTGCCCCTCCAAGTGCAAAGAACGTTCGCCACCTTGAAAATAAAAATATCACTAAGTTTTTACGTTTTGTAAATCATATTGTACATAATAGTAGAACAGCACTATACACTTCTATTAGCCTATTGGTAGTTATATTCGGATTTGGTATGTTTCAACTGAAGGCCATTGGATACATAGTAGATGACCTACCTCAAAACGACCCAATTTATGCAGATTTAAAGTTTATTGAAAAACATTTCCATGGGATTGTCCCATTTGAAGTGGTTATTGATACAAAAAAAGAAAATGGTGTACTAAATCCACAGGTACTCAATAAAATCAAACTAATGCAAAGAGAGTTTGCTAAATACGAAGATTTCACGAATCCAATCTCTTTAGTTGAAGCCATAAAATTAGTTTATCAAGGCTATCGAGGAGGAGACCCAAAATATTACCAACTTCCCGGAGCATTAGAACTCCAAAAATTAGCTGAATATGTAGGTACGGTCAAAGGTAAAGAAAATTTAGCAACCCCTTTTATTGATAGCACTAAACGTTTTACACGTGTAAGTTTTCAATGTGGTGATGCTGGAACTGTTAGAATAAGAGAATTGGTAGAAAAATTACAACCAAAAATTGATACTATTTTCAATTTTGATAAAGAGTCGCAGCAGTGGCTTCCTAAAGAACAACAAATTGATGCAAAAATTACTGGAAATGGTGTAGTATTCATGAAAGGCAATGATTATTTGCTACAAAATTTGATTGAAAGTACAATTTGGGCAATAATACTGGTTTGTATAGTTATGGCCACCCAGTTCTTTGATGTAAGGATGATTCTCATCTCAACGATTCCAAGTATTTTGCCACTCATTATTACTGCTGGAGTTATGGGCTATTTTGGTATTCCACTGAAGCCTACAACAACTTTAGTGTTTAGTATTGCTTTTGGTATTTCATCCGATGGTACCATTTATTTCCTTACAAAATTCAAGGATGAAATGAAAAACCATAAAAAAACGGTCTCTCACGCTATAACTGAAACAATCATGTATACGGGTATAAGCATGTTCTATACAGCAATCATCCTTTTCTTTGGATTTGGTATTTTTGCTGCTTCAAATTTCAAAGGAACTGTTTATTTGGGTACTTTAGTTTCCACTACTTTATTGATGGGTATGATTGCTAACCTAATCTTACTTCCATCATTTATTATGACTTTAGAAAAAAAGAAAACAAAAGTATAAATGATTAATTTTCATACTGAAGGAATTGATTTTTCAGTACCAAATCCCATAAAAACAAAGCGTTGGATAAAATCAGTAATTGAATCTGAAGGATTAAAATTATCTGAAATTAACTACGTTTTTTGCAATGATGAATACCTACATCAGATAAATCTTGAGTATCTTGACCATGATACTCTTACTGATATTATCACCTTTGATAATTCTGAAGATGAAGGAATAATTGAAGGAGATATATTTGTGAGTATTGAAAGAATTGCTGATAATGCCAGTGATTTTGGTGTAAGTTTCGAACACGAGTTTAAAAGAGTAGTCATTCATGGTGTATTGCATTTATGTGGCTATTTCGATGAAACCGATGAAGAAGAGTTAACCATGAGAGCCAAAGAAGATTTTTATATAAAACTTTGGCAATAATCTACTTAAAATAAGCTTAGGCTATTTCTAAATGATTCATTCATAGTTTTTTTATAAGACCTAGATTGAATTCATAGAAATAGCTTTTTTTTTACCCAAATCAAAAGTTATTTAAAATTTTTCACCTTCAACATTTTCTATAATAACATCCACTTCAAACTTTTTACGTAATTAACTTTATCCTTTTGAATAAAAGTATAATTTTGAATTTTCTATAACAACCATACAAAAATCACCTATTAAATATATGCAAAATAAGATTGGAGGCTATCGAGCAGGTGCTATACCCGCCGATGTAAAAAAGAAATCTTCAGGTAAATTTGATAAATTACCTTCAAAAGTTGACTTGAGAGAGCATTTAACTGAGGTTGAAATGCAAGTAGGCAATAGTTGCGTAGCTAATGCATTTGCTGGAGCGTACGAGTACTTAGCCAAAAGAACAAACGGAGAATCTTCAGATGTGAGTCGTTTGTATATTTACTATAACGCAAGATGGCTCGTTGAAGAACAAGACAAAGACTCTGGTTCAATTATGTTCAAAGCAATCGAAGGTTTGCAAGAATATGGAGCATGTTCAGAAGAACTTTGGCCAAATGATGAAGAAATGATTTTATATGAACCTGACCAATCAGCTTATGAACATGGGGCGAACTTCAAAATTGTTGATTCAGAGTATATAGAAACTGATTTAGAACTTTGGAAACATACACTTGCAGAAGGCTATCCAATAGCTTTTTGTTTAAATACTTTCCAATCTTTTGATAGTGCTACAAAAAATAAGGGTAGAGTTCCAATGCCTAAACCGTCAGATAATGTCAGAGAGACTCATGGCTGGCATGCGATGCTTTGTGTTGGATATTCAGACCCTGATAACGTATTTATTGTAAGAAATTCTTGGGGTAAAGATTGGGGAGATAAGGGTTACTGCTATATTCCTTATGATTATGTCATGAACAAAGATTTCAATGGTCATGATTCTTGGATTATTAAATCTGTTGAAAGTCTCGACTTTAGTGAGGGTGTTTGGGATGACTCTGAAGAATCAAGTTTTACAGTTGATGGAATGATTTACGTTACTGATTTTTGGATTGAAACAAAAGATACAGAGAAATTTGCCACAAAATTAGAGAAATTGTGCCTTGAATATGTTGAAAATGAAGAAGACTTCTACTTTGATTATGAAGCTTCTGAAGAAGATGGCGTTGAATATACACACATCAACAATTTTGAAATTTTAACCGAATCTCCTAACGACTTCATAGAAGCATTAGACCAATTGTGCATAGATAATGCCATTGATGAAAACTATGGATTCAATTATGAAGGTAATGAAGAGGAAGAAGAAGAGGACGAAGACGAAGACGAAGACGAAGACGAGGAAGAGGAAGAGGACGAAGACGAGGAGGAGGAATCAAAATAAATTAAAAAGGTATGTAATATAACATACCTTTTTTTATTTAAAGGAGTATTTTTTTGAAATATCATCAATTATCAAAACCCAATCGAGGCCATATCCGATAGAAGGTGGTGTAAACTTTTTAGTACCTAAATTTTCATATATACCTTCAAATGTCACTTCACCACTTCTTGGGTTAAACCAATGAGCATTAACTTGTTTGCCACTTATTTTACCCATTTTCAAAGTAAATGGTTTTCCTACTGCTGAATAAACAAATGTATAACCCTCCCCCCTTGTAGCCTGAATACGTTCAAATGCGGAATTATTGTTTTCAAGAACCATATCTTGGTCAGGTATCCTTTCAAGAATAGGTCTTGACTCAATTAATTTTTTCAGAAACTTCACTTGGTTGGCAGCGGGCAAATCAAGTGCTTTTTGCCAATAAATATGTGGACCATTGACTGGCTTAACACCCGGCCGAAACATTTGCCAAATATCATGACAACCATAGGTAAATCCAAATGCTCCAGAAAATACATTTAAATACAAAGCCTTTCTTACATCATAAGCGTTGGTAGTTCCCAAATCATTTGCATTAAAACAAACTGGATGCTCTTCATATATTGGTTCACCATCAATTACTGGTTTTATTAATGGGTTTTCGTAAGAACTTTTTATTCTGTTGTATACATCATTATCACGGCAATGCCCTGTTTGAAACATATTAAAATCAAACCACCCATCTTGATGAAACCATTCACTTGCCCCAAATTGGTTTGGTTGAGGATGAAAAGAAATGATAACATTCTCGTTACCTCCGTAAGCCTCAACAATTCCTAAAGCCATTGACCTCCAAATAGTTACATCATCAGTATTTTTCCTTGGATTTCTATCACCTCCTAAAATCCAAATGATATTTTTCCGATTTTTATAACGATTAGCTATCCAAAACCCATAAATTCGGGCATTATCTGCATTAAATATTTCAGGACCCACTCCCCATTTATCTTTAAAGACTTTATCACCCCAGGTTGGTAATAAACCAATATTTAAGCCCATTTCATTAGCTTTATCAATAATAAAATCGACATGCTTAAAATAAGACTCATTAGGTTTTGTTGGGTCATTATCAATCAGTGGTTTATCTCCATACGCATTGGGAGTATTCAAACCATCTAATTCGGCAAGTGCCACCGCTTGTATCAAGTTAAATCCCTGTGATGCTCTTTTAGAAAGATAGTAAGTTGCCGAATCTCTATCAAGGGCATGAAAAAGTTCCCAAGCCGTATCTCCTACCCAAACAAATGGTTTACCATCCTTCATTAGATACCTCTTATTCTGACTCACCGAAAAGGATTGAGCAGAAAGTTGAAACACTGCAAAAAAACAGGTAAGACCAAGCAAGATTATTTTTTTCATAGGTAAATAATTATTGAGTAGGAGAATCAAAACGATTGAGATATTTTTTCAACTAATACTTGATTAATTCTTTCATAAGATTCAAAAGTCCAACCAGCAATGTGAGGCGTAAATATTACCTTATTTGATTCAGCTAATTTTTCAAATACTGCTTTTTGTTTGTCTGAAAGTTTTTGTAGTTTTTCATTTTCTAGTACATCTAGGCATGTTCCTAAAACTTTACCTTCATTCAATTTACTAAGCAAATCCTCCAAAACGACAATTTCACCTCTGGCAGCATTAATAAAAATGATATTTTTACTGAATTTATCAAGAAAACCTGCATCAACCATTTTATTACTTTCACTTGTAAGTGGAATGTGTAAACTGAGAATATCAGCCTCAGCAAAAATCTCTTCTATAGTACTTTCCTTTACAAACTCATCTCCAAAACCACTTTTGTACTTATCGTATGCAAGCACTTTACAACCGAAAGCTTTAAATCTTTTGGCGGTTTCAGAGCCATTATTTCCGTAACCAATGATACCGACTGTTTTACCAAATAATTCATACCCCCTATTCTTTTCTCTTTGCCAAATTCCTGCTCTGACCTCTTTATCTGCAATTAAAATATTATTCATTAAACATAAAACCATTCCAATTACATGCTCCGCCACAGCTACTCGATTTCCTTCATTTGCCGCAAAAATCTGAATACCTTTCGATTCTGCGGTTTCAATATCAATCAAGTCTAATCCTGCACCTGCCCTTCCAATAAACTTCAAATTGGACGCATTTTTCAATAATTCGGCATCAGCAAATGTTTTACTTCTAATGATTAAACCAACATAATTACCTAATTTTTCAATGATTTCTTGTCTGCTAATTTTTGGTTGATAATCAGGTTGAAAACCTATTTTTTCGAGCATCGGAATTAAACTAAGATGCATTTCATCAGCAATTAATACCGAACCTCTACTCGTATTATTGTTTGTCTTCACAGTACTTTTTTTATTATTTATTTGTAAGTAAATTGCAGCAAATTTACTCTTTCATGCTGAGACTTAAAGCGAATTTCAGCATAAAAAACATTATTTTTTAGAATTCATTTAAACTTCAAATAAATTGAGCGAAAATAAAAAACCAATCATTGGCATTAGTATTGGCGATTTTAACGGAATTGGCCCTGAAGTTATCATAAAGGCAGTGGGTAGTAACAGAATTAATAAAATCTGTACTCCGGTGATTTACGGTTCAAGCAAAATCATTAACCGATACCGACAGCTTCTTGAAATGAAAGATTGGCAATTTTTTACCATTCATAAAATCGAGCAGATTAATCATAAGCAGGTAAATGTTATTAACTGCATGAATGACCAGGCTTTGGAAGTACAACCAGGTATTGTTAGTCCAGAAGCTGGGAAATTAGCTTTTGAAGCTTTGAAAAAAGCCGTTGAAGATTTAAAAAACGGAAAAATTGATGCCTTGGTAACTGCCCCTATTAATAAACACAATATTCAAAGTGATGAATTCAAATTTCCTGGGCATACAGAATTTCTTGCCAATGCCTTTGAAGTAAAAGATGAACTCATGTTTATGGTAAGTGAAAATTTAAAAATTGGCGTTGCTACCGCCCACATACCACTCGAACAAGTGAAATCCGCTTTAAATAAAGAATTGATTATCAACAAAATAGCACAAATAAAATCTTCTCTTATTAAAGACTTTGGAATTCAAAAGCCCAAAATTGCTGTATTAGGTTTAAATCCACATGCAGGTGAGAATGGACTTTTAGGGAATGAAGAAAATGAAGTTATTATTCCAGCTATTTCTGAGTGTAAGAAAAAAGGTGACTTGGTTGTCGGGCCATTTCCAGCCGATGGTTTTTTTGGAACTTCTGCTTGGAAAAATTATGATGCCGTTTTAGCAATGTACCATGACCAAGGCTTAATGCCTTTTAAAATGATTGCATTTGAGAATGGTGTTAACTTTACAGCGGGGCTACCAAAAGTTAGAACGTCACCTGACCACGGAACTGCCTATGACATTGCAGGAAAAAACCAAGCTGATGAGTCTTCGATGTTACACGCCATATACACCGCGATTGATATTACAAGAAATAGAGAAGAATTGGATAGCTTAGAGGCAAATTCATTGAAGAAAAAAAATATTGTTCTCAAAGAAGCAAGTATGGAAGATTAAAACTGAAAGCTGAGTATTGAAAATTAAGTTCCCAATACTCAGCTCTACTATATTTCAAGGTCTTCAAAAGGACTCCTAATATTTACCAACTCAATTTGTGCAATTTGGTTATAAATCGAAGTCGTTTGAAGATATTTATGTCCTAAAATTTCTTGTAATAAATGTATATCCATACCTCTTTCTAAACAATGCACAGCATAACTGTGTCTGAGAGTGTGTACAGAAGCATCTTTTTCAATTTTTGCTTTCGCAAGTGCTTGTTGAAAAACTAATTGCACACTCCTTGGGCTATACGTTTTACCGTTCTCTCCTCCAAATAATAATTCACTCGGTTGATATTTTTCAATGTAGGCATATAAAATTGGCATCAACTTTTTGGGTAACATTAAAGTTCTACCCTTTTCTGATTTAGAAGGTGGCACTTTAATTTCTCTTTTATTAAAATTAATGTCTGTAACTTTCAAATTTAGCACATCACTTAATTTCAATCCGGCTGCATAAATAATTGACATCAAAGCTTTATGCTTGAGGTTTTCTAATACTGAAATTAGTTTTTTAACTTCATCTTCGGTCAAAATTTCCGGTAAACTTTCAGCTTTAGATTCGCCGTTTGCTTTAATACCTAACTTACGATTGAAAATTACCTCATAAAATAATTTGATGGCTTTTCCTGCTTGGAGAGCAGCATCAGCGTTTCCACCTTTCTTTTCACCGAGGTCAATAAGATAAGCGGCAATAAGTTCTTCCGTAATTTTACTTTGGGGCAAATCTCTAAAATGATTGTAAAATACAAAGATAGCATTCCGATAAGCAGCTATCGTTTGTGTATTGTACTTCCCCTTTCTTAGAATTTCTGTAAAACGTTCAATTAGGTGGGTCACAGCTTAGGTAATTATTTTTGGGTTGTTATTAAGAAAAATATAAATATTGACTCTAAAATAAGTGTAAAGTCACATTTTTAATGAGTTTTTTTATGATTTTTGCATAAAACTAAAAACAAAAAATTAAATAAACCAAATAAATGCTCATTTGCTTTATAATTCTTTATTTATTAATAACTATTGGGGTTGGTTGGTATGCATCAAAGAATGTAAAAACTTCAAAAGATTTTACAATAGCTGGCAGGCAAATGCCTACATACGTTGTTGCCTCAGGTTTATTTGCCACTTGGTTTGGTTCGGAAACTGTCATGGGAGCTTCATCAGAATTTGTAGATAATGGCCTATTAGGTGTAATTGAAGACCCTTTCGGAGCAGCTTTATGTCTGTTACTTATAGGAATGTTCTTTTCAAGACCACTTTATAAACTAAATATTTTAACTTTTAGTGATTACTTCCGCATCAGGTATGATAATAAAGTCGAATGGATTTCAGCAATTTTTATGATTCCGTCATATTTTAGCTGGATTGCAGCACAACTTGTCGCATTGGCTATTGTCCTGCAATCAATAGCGAATGTGCCATTTGTTTGGGGAATTTTAATATGTGCATCAGTCGTACTGTTTTATACTTATGTTGGAGGAATGTGGTCTGTTGCTATTACAGATACCATTCAAACGGTAATAATTGTTATTGGCCTATTATTACTAATGCTAGAAATGCTTTATGAAGTTGGAGGAACAGAAAAAATTCTCATGAATACCCCAAAAGATTTTTTTAGGTTTACTCCAAAAGATAATTCCTTCAATAGTTGGATTGGCTATTTTGCAGCATGGATTACAATCGGTTGGGGTTCAATTCCTCAACAAGATGTATTTCAACGAACGTTATCAGCCAAAAATGCAGATGTTGCCGTAAGAAGTGCCTATTGGTCTGCCCTTATGTATCTTTCAGTAGCTTCTATGCCACTTGTCATTGCACTATGTGGAAGTATTTTGTACCCAGACATTAAAAATGGAGATTCTCAAATGCTCATTCCATTTTTAGTACTAAAACACACAAGTTTAGGCATGCAAATTCTTTTTTTTGGAGCATTACTTTCTGCCATTTTAAGTACTTGTAGTGGAGCCATCTTAGCCCCAGCAACAGTTTTAGGTGAAAATTTAATAAAACCACTCTACGGACACAAAATTTCAGATAAACAATTGCTCAAAACTATGAGAATGTCATCAATTGCCATTACAGCTCTGAGTGTTACTTTATCTTTATACAAGGCAGAAATTTATGAATTGGTTGGCGAATCGTCTGCTTTAAGTTTAGTTGCCCTATTTATTCCACTGGTGGCTGGCCTATACTGGAAAAAAGCAAATGCACTTGGAGCGATTCTCTCAATGACTCTGGGCACAAGTGTTTGGACGCTCTTTGAATTCTATGAATCTGAAATCCCATCCATGATTTGGGGTTTGCTTGCGAGCATTAGCGGAATGATTTTAGGCTCTTTAATCAAGAAAAATTAATTTTTTTTATGGAAAGGTACATTTCTATTGAAGATTTTATTGAAAGTCAAAATACAGATATAGGTCTATTACTTACTCAATTAAGAAATTGTGTATTGAATACGCATCCTAAAATGAAGGAGAGGTTTTTGTATAATACAGCTATGTTTGGCGTTAAAAATGAATTGTGCTATTTCAATGTACTAAAAAATGATAAAGGAATTGAAGTTGGATTTCATAGAGGATTTCAGCTATCCAATGAGCAAAATATTCTAGAAAATAAGAATAGAAAGTTTATTCATGGCATTACATTTAAAAATATTAGTGATTTTAAAGAAAAAGAAGCTTTGTTTATAGAAGTAATCCAAGAAGCAATTATTCTTGATGATATACACGAAAAGTCAATTTTTTCCGAAATGTTACAAAATGGAAGAAAAGCTAAACAAAAGATAAACCCCTCAAAGGATTAAGCTTGAGGGGTTTATTTCATAGTTATTTTATGTATTTTTGCTCAAAATATTCTTTTTTCTCTCTTAGTGTTTTTACTAAAGTTTCAATCTCTTTTGGTGGTTTATTGTATTCAAAGGTTACTTTGTATTTCGAATCTCCTTTGACAATCTCTACCCATTCGGCTCCACCATCTGCACAATCCGGACAACCGATAACTTCATTTAATTTTTTAAAGGATTCATAATTAAGATTCTTCGTAATAGTACTCTGAAAATCCGCATCAAGAACTTCTTTATATGTAATTGGATTTCCTCCCACAGCACCCCTACCCTCATTATAATAAACAGTAAACAACAAATCGGAGTTAGCTATATTTAATTCTTTTTTACAAGGCCCCACGCACATACCAAAACTTGTACCGTAATTGATTGTATAATCGCCCATAGATGCCTGATTAACAGACACTTCATTTTCTTTTTCACAATTTAACAAAAATAATGTGGAAAGAATCATTAAGATAAGAAATTGAATTTTCATAATTTAATTAGATTTTTGTGAATTAGTTTTACAAAGATAAGATTCAGAATACATATAAAAGGTTGGAAAGATGACTCCAAAACAAATTCAAATTATTGCTCAAACAGTAGGTGTGAGCGAAAAAAGTATCCAAAATACCATTAATTTATTCGAAGAAGGAGCAACAGTACCATTTATTTCTAGATACCGTAAAGAAATGACTGGTAGCATGGACGAAGTACAAATTGCTAATACCAAAGAATTATACAATAAATTTCAAGAAGCGGATAAACGCCGTGAAGCAATCATAAAATCTATTGAAGAACAAGGTAAAATGACACCTGAGTTATTAAATAAACTCAAAAATGCACTTTACCTAAACGAACTAGAAGATTTATATCTCCCTTACAAGCAAAAACGAAAAACGAGAGCGATAATAGCTATTGAAAAGGGCCTTGAACCACTTGCTAAAATAATTTTTGCTCAAAAAGACAGAAATATTGAAGCAATTGCTGAAAAATACCTAAATGAGCAAGTAGAAAATGTGAATGATGCTCTTCAAGGTGCAAGAGATATTATGGCAGAGTGGATTAACGAAGATATTCAAGCCAGAAATGCAGTTCGCAAACTATTCGAACGTGAAGCAATTATTACTTCTAAAGTTAAAAAAGGCAAAAAAGAAGAAGGAATTAAATATCAAGATTATTATGATTTCTCCGAACCGCTTTCAAAAATTCCATCTCACCGCCTATTGGCACTTCGCCGTGGTGAAGAAGAAGGTATTCTCTCGATTGATATTTCAATTGAAGTAGAACGTGGCGTAGATGCCCTCGACCGTATTTATCTACGCGGCTTACCTGAAGCTAAAGAGCAAGTAGAACAAGCTATCAGTGATTCGTATGACCGTTTATTGAAGCCGAGTATCGAAACTGAATTTAGTAATATTTCTAAGCAAAGAGCTGATAGTGAAGCAATAAAGATTTTTGCAACCAATCTTCGTCAGCTGCTTCTAGCTTCTCCGTTGGGGCAGAAAAGAGTATTAGGCATAGACCCCGGATTTAGAACTGGATGTAAAACTGTATGCTTGAATGAACAAGGAGATTTATTGTTCGATACAGTAATTTATCCTATGGATAAGAAAATTGAAGCAGAAGCAGTTGTTAAAAAATTAATACTTGAATATCGAATAGATGCCATTGCCATTGGAAATGGAACTGCGAGCAGAGAAACAGAGGCTTTTATAAAAAACCTTATTAAAGCATCCAACGGTTTATTGAAAGTTGCAGTTCATGTTGTTTCCGAACAAGGGGCTTCTATTTATTCGGCTTCACCCATTGCTCGCGATGAATTTCCGAATAAAGATGTAACCGTTAGAGGAGCCATATCTATTGCAAGAAGATTAATGGACCCGCTTGCAGAATTGGTTAAAATTGACCCAAAATCAATCGGTGTTGGCCAATATCAGCATGATGTAGAACAAAAAATGCTGAAAGAGAGTCTTGATTCAGTAGTAGAAAGTTGTGTAAACTTAGTTGGCGTTGAGTTAAATACCGCCAGTAAACACTTATTGAGTTATGTTTCAGGATTAGGCCCTTCATTGGCACAAAATATCGTAGAATATCGTGCAAAAAATGGTGCTTTCAGTTCAAGAGAAGAACTCAAAAAAGTACCACGCTTAGGTGCAAAAGCATTCGAACAATGTGCAGGATTTCTTAGAATTAGAGGAGCTGAAAACCCATTAGATAATTCAGCTGTGCACCCAGAAACTTATGCAATAGTACAGAAAATGGCCAAAGATTTAGGTGTTAAGGTTTCAGAATTAATTGGTAATGAGCAGCTTAAATCAAAAATTGTATTAAAGAATTATGTCACCGAAACGGTTGGAATTCCTACGCTAAATGATATTTTATCAGAATTACAAAAACCAGGTCGTGACCCTCGTGAAGCCCTTGAAGCATTTGAGTTTTCGGCCGATGTTCACTCAATGGAAGACCTAAAAGTAGGTATGATTCTTCCAGGAATTGTAACCAATATTACGGCTTTTGGATGTTTTGTAGATATTGGTGTTCATCAAGATGGTTTAGTACACGTATCGCAGATGTCTAATAAATTCATTAAAGACCCCAATGAAGTAGTTAAGGTTCATCAAAAAGTACAAGTAAAAGTAATGGAAGTTGATATTCCAAGAAAACGAATTGGTCTTTCAATGAAGTTTTAGTTGGGGGTTTGAACTAAAACCATTAATTTTGCATTCATACAATGCAACTGGGGACGACCGGTTTTGACGGCGTGAGTGGTTGCGAGTATAAGCATGTCGGGAGTTGGTAGAATCTCCTGTCAAAAATTCTTCCAAAAAATAACTGGCAATACTTCGTATGCCATGGCTGCTTAATTCCGGAGTGAATTAAACATTTAGCCACATCCCGCCTCGGCTAACCTCTGCCGCTGAGGAGTTCGGGGTGTCGACAATGCAGAGGCGATTACTTGCGGGGAACTTGCTGGTAATTAGTATTTAGGTTTCTAAGGAACAGTCTTGGTACGTCGGACACCGAGCTTTTCTCGAAAATTAAGACCGACTAAACATGTAGAAGGCTCGACGATTGCCATGTTCGGACCAGAGTTCGACTCTCTGCGTCTCCACTAAAATCCTGATAACCAATAAGTTGTCAGGATTTTTTTATTGAAAAAACTTTTTCTAAAACAAATAGTTTTTCTAAAAAAGAGAAGAACTAATGCGTGAGATTTTTTTAGGAAACGATTTAGAGGAAATTGAAAAACAAATTTGGCAATTACTTAATGATTCGGTTCATTCATACAAGGCACCATTTCATCATGGAATTATTGCCACAATCAATGAGCACTTTCCAGAACAAAGAACAGTAGTTTTGAGAAATGTAATTTTGGCAAAAAAAGCTTTATGCTTTCACACCGATATTAGGTCAAAAAAAATTGATGACTTAACTAAAAATAATTCCGTAAGCTGGCTTTTCTACAATGATGAATTAAAATTACAGCTAAGGATTTACGCAAAAGCATTTATTCATCATCAAGATGAATTTTCTGAAAATGCTTGGTCTAAAGCTCGCTTACAAAGCAAGTTATGCTATACTACTGCCGCAAAATCGGGGAATTTTATAGAAATTCCCGAATTAATTGATTTAAATAGGAAAGATGTATCTAATGAATTGCTGAGCTTTGCCAGAGAAAACTTCTGTGTAATTGAGACCCAAGCCCATGCATTAGACTTCGTTTTTTTAAATGCCAATGGTAATAAACGAGGATTTTTTTATTATAGACATCAATTTTCAAGTTGGCGACAGATTTAAGAACTTAAAATTTGGCTTCAATTAATTATATGTACTAACTTAGAGCTTCATTCTATTTATTCAATCTTAAATTCAAATAAACTATGAAATTGAAGGCCCTAAGTTTGCTGCTTTGCAGTGCACTTTTATTTCAAAATTGTACCTCAAAAAAAACAGAAACTACACAAGACTCCACAACTTCAACAATAAAAAGTATTGAAAAAGTTGATTTTGGGAATTTACCTTCTGGTGAAAAAGCAGAGCTTTATACTTTAAAAAACGCGAATGGTATGGTTGTAAAAATAACCAACTATGGTGGAATTATTACAAACTGGCTTGCTCCTGATAAAAATGGCAAATATGTAGATATCGCTCTCGGCTCTGATTCTTTGAAAGATTATTTAGATGCTTCTCCTTACTTTGGTGCATTAGTTGGCCGATATGGTAATCGAATTGCTAAAGGCAAATTTACACTTGATGGCAAAACCTATACACTTGCTCAAAATAATGGTGTAAATGCTCTCCACGGCGGTAAAAAAGGCTTTGATAAAGTATTATGGAACGCTACTCCCATTGACGGCGAAGAACCACAATTGAAATTAACTTATACTTCTGCAGATGGAGAGGAAGGCTATCCTGGTAAATTAGATGTAGAAGTAATTTATACGCTTCAAAAAGATAATTCTCTGAAAATTGATTATCAAGCAAAAACCGATAAAGCTACGGTGGTTAATCTTACTAATCATGCTTATTTTAATTTAACTGGAGATTTCACTAAAGAAGTACTTGACCACGAAGTAATTCTGAATGCTGATAAATTCTTACCAGTTGATGAAACACTTATTCCTACAGGTGAGTTAAAAGCCGTAGCCGGTACACCTTTTGATTTTACCAAATCATTCAAAATTGGGGCAAGAATAAATGACCCTAAAGATGTTCAAATTAAATATGGAAAAGGGTATGACCATTGTTGGGTATTTACGGATACAAGCAATAAATTAAAAAATGTTGCAAGTGTTTATGAACCTAATTCAGGTCGAGTTTTAGAAGTTTTCACTACCGAACCAGCTATTCAATTCTACACTGGGAATTTCTTAGATGGAAAAGCAAAAGGGAAAGGTGTTAGTTATAAATTCCGTACAGGATTTTGTTTAGAAACTGAGCATTACCCAGATTCACCAAATCAAGCGAAGTTTCCAACTACCGTTTTGAAACCAAACGAAACCTATCAAACGACAACCATTTATAAGTTTTCAACTAAATAAAACAAAAAAGGTGTGAAGTATACTTCACACCTTTTTTCATTATATCATTTCTTGAATTACTTAGCTGCCATTCTAATAGCACCATCTAATCTTATGATTTCTCCATTAAGCATCACATTTTCAAATATATGTTTGGCTAATGAAGCATATTCAGATGGCTTTCCTAATCTTGGAGGAAATGGAACTTGCTGACCTAAAGAATTCTTAACCTCCTCTGACATTCCCATTAATAAAGGAGTTTCAAAAATACCGGGTGCTATGGTCATTACTCTTATGCCAACTCTTGCTAATTCACGAGCAATTGGTAGTGTCATTGCAACGATTCCACCTTTAGAAGCCGAATATGCAGCTTGCCCAATTTGTCCATCATAAGCAGCAACTGACGCAGTATTGATAATTACACCTCTTTCTCCAAATTCATTGGGTTCATTATTTTGCATGGAAGCAGAAGCTAATCGAATTACATTGAATGTACCAACAAGGTTTACATTGATTACTTTAGCAAATAAATCAAGTGCATGTGGACCATTTTTTCCAACAACACGCATCGCTGGGCCAATTCCAGCACAATTAGCCACACCGCTTATACTACCATGATTGCTAACAGCCCACTCTATTGCTTCACTTACTTGTGCTTCATTAGAAACATCGGTTTGAATAAATTTTGCTTTAGTACCTAATTGTCTCTCAGCAGCTAGTCCAGCATCAATATTTACATCTAATAAAACTACATTTGCTCCATTATCAACTAGCATTTGAGCAGTGGCTAATCCAAGACCAGATGCACCACCAGTTACTAAGAAAGTACCATTTTCAATATTCATTTTCGTATTTTGTAATCAGTGTAAAATTAATTCCTTGAAAATATTAATTTGTTAAACTCTCCATACGCAAAGACACCGCTCGTTTGTGAGCTTCTAAAGATTCTGCTTCGGCCATTAGTTCAACTGTTCGGCCGATATTAAGAATACCTTCTTTAGAGATTTCTTGGAAAGTAATTTTCTTTACAAAACTATCAACCGAAACACCACTATAAGCACGAGCATAACCGTTGGTTGGTAGTGTATGATTTGTACCCGATGCATAATCTCCACATGATTCAGGTGTGTAATTTCCTAAAAAGATAGAACCTGCATTGATAATTTTTTCTCCTACCTCATTGTAGTTTTCTACGGCTAAAATTAGGTGCTCAGGAGCATATTCATTGATTAAATCAATGCAATCTTGCTCGTTATCCAACAAAATAATCTTAGAATTTTCAATAGCTTTAGAAGCTAAATCTTTTCTTGGAAGTCTATTTAATTGTCCTGAAACTGCAAGATTTACTGCTGAAACAAATTTCTTACTTGTAGAAACCAATAATACCTGACTATCAGCCCCATGTTCGGCCTGTGAAAGTAAATCAGATGCTACGAAAGAAGGAATTGCAAAATCATCTGCCATCACTGCTACTTCTGAAGGTCCAGCAGGCATATCTATCGCTACACCTTCTTTACTTAATAGCTGTTTAGCAGCAGTAACATATTGGTTTCCAGGGCCAAAAATCTTATATACTTGTGGAATAGATTCAGTGCCATAAGCCATTGCTGCAATAGCTTGTGCCCCACCAATTCGATACACCTTTGTTATACCAACTAATTTAGCTGCATAATAAATTGCAGGATGATTGCTTGGAGAACAAAGTATTCTTTCTTCACAACCAGCAATTTGTGCAGGAACACCTAACATTAAAACGGTAGAGAACAATGGAGCTGTTCCACCTGGAATATAAAATCCAACTTTTTGAATACCTACACTTTTTCTCCAGCATTTCACCCCTGCCATTGTTTCGATAACCTCGGGTGACTGTTTTTGTGATTGATGAAATGTATAAATATTGTTGTATGCTTGTCCAATTGCTTCCTTCAGTTCGAAAGAAAGAAGCCCCTCAGCAGCATCAATTTCCTGTTGTGAAACTTGAAAGTTATTTAGTTCAACCTTATCAAATTTTAAAGCAAACTCTTTTAATGCCGAATCGCCTTCATGCTTTACTTTTTGTAAGATAGGAAGTACCTTTTGCTCAATTTCGGCCATTTCTTTCACTGGTCTTGCAAGCAAGTTCTTCCATTCTGAGCGTTGTGGAAACGAAATAATATTCATTTATTTATTGCTAAGCAATGCTTAGAACTTTTTTAAATTGATTTTAGTAAATCATTTTTTCAATTGGAATTACCAATATTCCCTCTGCACCAGCTCCACGAATTGCTTCTATATTTTCCCAAAACTGATTTTCTTCTAAAACAGAATGTAGCGAGCTCCAACCCTCCATTGCTAGAGGTACAATAGTTGGGCTTTTCATACCCGGAATTAAGTTGATAATGTCTTGCAACTTATCATTTGGTGCATTCAACAAAATATATTTATAATTCTGAGCCGTTTGTACCGCTTTGATTCTAAACAATAATTTATTGAGTGTATCAATTTTTGATTTTGGTAATTTCTTATTAGAAATCAAAATAGCTTCCGAACGGAAGATTGTTTCAACCTCTTTCAAACCATTACTTAAAAGTGTACTCCCCGAACTAACAATATCACATACACCTTCTGCTAAACCAATACTTGGAGCAATTTCAACAGAGCCACTGATTTCATGAATTTCAGCTTTTACTCCTTGTTCCTTCAAATAATTGCCTAATATTCTAGGATAAGATGTAGCGATACTTTTTCCGTTGAAATCGTTAACGCCTTTGTATTCAACGCTTCTTGGTACGGCAATAGACAATCGACATTTTGAGAATCCAAGTCGGTAGGTTACCTCAGCCTTACGATTAGTTTCAACAAATACGTTTTCACCAACAATTCCTATGTCAGCAACTCCATCTTCTACGTATCCTGGAATATCATCATCTCTGAGAAACAAAAATTCAGCAGGAAAGTTTGAAGAGGAAGTTTTTAATTTTCCAGTACCACTTTCAAATTTAATCCCACATTCTTTGAATAATCTAAACGAATCCTCACTTAATCTACCTGATTTTTGGAGGGCAATTCTCAGTATTGACTCTGTATTTGGCATTTTTACAATTTTGTTCTTTGGTCAAAGCACAAAATTAACTTAATCGTGTGGCAATGACAAAATAATAATTGGTTTAAGTTTATAATTATCTCTTTTTGTAAAGAATAAACTTTCAAAACATTTTGAAAGTTTATAGAATTGTACATAAATTTACAGTAAAAAATATCTTTCCTATAACCGTTACCGTTACCCAAAATGAAAAATTACTCTACTCAAATTTCACCAAATCAAAATCCTTTATTATCATCAAAAACAAAAAAAATAATTTCATTATTAATTTTAGCTTGTATATGTTTAATGGCAATCTTTAATTAGGCTTGAATGTTATTTTAAATTTTGTTAATCATAAAACCACTGAATTTTAATGTGATTTTGTGAGTTTGATTCCTTTTTAGTAGAAGTCTTAATCATCTTATTTAAATTTACCTTCTTTAGACCATCAAATTGTTTCGGTAATATTTTGAGTATTTACCTACTTTCACTTTGCCTTTTCAAAATTTGATACCGCTAAATAATTTTTTTGGCATAAGATTTGGTACAGTTAAGAACACAAACCATAAATTCACTGAAATGAAATATTAATAATTTCAGTAGATGTGCTGGTTTTAAAAGAAATGAACCCAAAACAACTTATCGAATCATTTCTGAAGCAAAAATTTAGTTAAAAAACTTAAACCCAAACCAAAGTATTCATTCATTGGGCTAGTCCAATAGTTCTAGAGATAAAATCTCATTTAGGCGAGCAATATCTTGAATATATTACCTTAAAAGTAAAATTGAATAGAAACAATGCTTATTAATTAGAAAAAAACAAGAATTTATTATTGACTCTAAAGGCAAAAAAGATACGTCTTAATGTCACAGAGTAAGAATCATCGTGTATAAAGACTTAAAAATCGCTATTGTTAATGGCGATTTTTTTATGTTGTTAAAAGTAGGTTATTTAGAATTACTCATCTATTTTTGGTATTAAAACATACGAAAAATGAACAGAATATTCTCACTACTTTTTATCTTACTAACTACAAATTTTACTTTCGCTCAAAAACTTACCAATCAACAGTTAGAAAATATTCTGAATAATCTTCAAGAAAAACAATTCATTAGTGAATTTGGAAAAGATGCTTTTTTAAAAGTAGTCAATAATGAAGATAAAATGTTGAACCAAAGAATTTACAATTCTCAGTTGGCGGGCATTAGAAACCTTCCTGACTCACTTATTAAATCAAATACAGGTATTTTAGGATTTATTGGCATTTTTGAATTACTGAGAAATGTTGGTTCTTCAGCCGATGAAATGATACAAATCAAAGAAAGAGCTGAAAAAATGTTGGGAGAAAGGATGTTCTTTAAAACCGAAATTGAAGGAAATATAAACGTAAATAATCCACTGACATTTATCGGACTTTCGCAAAACCTCAAAGTATCAAAGGAAAGCTATACTTTGATGGCCAATGAATTAAAAAACATAGGCCTAATTAATGAAAATGTATATAAAGACCTAATAAAATGGTTAGAAAAAGACCAGATAAAGTTAATTAAAGACTTCGGATTTTTTATTTATGCCGCCAAACAAAACTATTTTTATGAAAATTACGAATCGTTAAAAAACGAACAATTAAAATTCATTAATAATTTACAAGAAAAGGGTTTATTAGAAAAAGAAGATGCAGAGAAAATTAGTCAATCTTATCAAACATTTGAGTTAAAAAGTAACATTGATATTCTTTCTTCTTGCAAAAATGTAATCTTGGTTTCAAACGAAGCTCCAAACTTAACAAGAGAAGAAATTTACCTACAACTCTTCACGCAAATTAAAGAAAAGTTATTGCCAAGCCTTAATTTTCAAAATTTTAAACTTGAAGAAGTAAAAACCAATGAAAGTCAAGATGACCTTTTGGTAGAGTCACTTCCAATGGCTAGTGCATTGGGCAAGGACAAAAAAAACTACCGTTTAAGCTTCAATATCAATGGCTCATCGTATTCTCAAAAAGCCAATACCAACTTTACCCTTCTTAATACAATACGAAAAAGTATTCCTCCAGAACTTGATATAGATTCATCTATTATTAACACTTACATTCATGTTTTCTCCTTCGTAAGTGGACTCACAAACAAGGATTTTCAGTCAATAAATGATTATTTAATTGACCAACACTCAGCAAAAAGAGTTTTTGTGGTGAATAATGAGTATAATCCTTTTATTAGTAGAATTGAAAAACGAAAGGCAATTATACTTATTGACAGCACTCAGTTTAAAATCTTCACTCAAAAGAATGGTATCAATGAATTTTTGGGGAAATTGAGTAATATCGAACTTGATTTTTCAGCCAAAAATAGTAGAGATAGTATTTATGCAATCATTAATGTCTGGCAAAAAAATGGTTTGGTTATACAACCAGAACCGAGTAAAATTGAAAAAATAATCAATGAAATACGACTTGAACCCAAGCTTTCAAAAAATCTAAAACGAAGCTTATTCATTGGTTTTCCTGAAAATTCAACCACAATTAACTTTAATCTACAGAAAGAAATTGACCAAATTGTAATTTTTAAAAATTTTATTGCCGAATTATCAAGGATTTCAAATGACGTATTTAAACCAGAAAAAATAACGGATAATTTTAGTTCAGAAATTCCAAAAGGAAACAAAAAAGACCGTCTACTAAAATATGGATTTAAGTTTAAAGGCGTCAAATACGAAAACCATCAAGAATTACCTAAATTAGAAATAAACGATTCAGAAGAACTGAACCTTCAGCAACAAAAACTCTTAGAAAGCTACAAATCTATCAGTTTCAATAAAACTGACTGGTTAAACTTGGTTAACCAATCTTTGGAGGATTCAAAGATTGATGGGAAATTTTATACAATTACAAACTCAAATTCTACTTTTTCGTTAAATAAAAATACTTCTGTTTATGTTTATTTGACTGATAAAAATTACGCTTTTATCAAAACTTACTACCCTGAAATATTAGAAGAAAAGATTCCGAATTCGGCCTATGGTGAATACAAACAACAAATAGCTAATTTTAATGTTGAAACACTTGCAGGTGCCCTCAAACGTGAAAAGATGGTCGTTGAACAGATGAATTTTGATTTAAAAAATAGCAAAGAGCCATCCGACATATTGAAAGAAAGTAATCAAGTGGTGGTAATTGATATGAATGAATTAACCAAAAAATCAGATACTGAACTTTATAATTATATCCTTTCTAAACTTTCGAAATCAATATTACCTAATACTGAATTTACTAATTTATCTTACCAAAAAGAAAACAAAGACAGTAATCAAGCGAATTATTTGGTGTCCTTAAATATCAATGGTCAACAATATCAAGAAAGGCTTTTTGTCTCTTTGGAAAACTCCGTAAAAAGCAGCTTAGATTCTCTAAATAAGCTAGACTCTAACTATTTTCCATCAATTAGCGAAACTCAATTTAAAATAATTAATGATTATTTAACTGATATCAACTCTCCGAATAGACTTGTAATTGTTTGTGATTATCATAGTCCAAAACTTTCTTTCGTGTTATTTGATAGTACCCAAGCAAATATTGTAGAAGAGGCATTACCTAATAATTTTGTGGACTTTTCGATGTATAATCGAAAGTTTAGTAGGGATAGCCTAAAGTCTTTATTAGATGAAATTGTAGATTTAGAACTAATCCCAAAAATCACTCAAAATCAAAAAGAATCTTATATTCTGAAAATCCGTCAATTCCCGCCAAGCGATTTGAGCATTTTTGAAAACTTAAAAGATGTGATTGGTCAATGTGAAATTTGGGGAATTGACAGTTATAAAAATGTATTCAAATCTTGTATGGATACCCTCAGTAAGATTTCGAGGTTTGGTTTTAGTCCAATAAAAATTGAGGATAATTTTAGCAAAATGCTTAAAAAAAGTAATTATTCTGATAGAATATTCACGTATAGTTTCAAAATGCCCAATGGTAAACTTTATAGTGAAAAACAATTTGTAAATGGATTGAAGAAACCTAAAGAAAGAAAAAACAAAATAGCGTTTGAATTATTTAATTTTGATACCAATAAACTTATCCAACTGATAAACAAAGCTTTAGCAGAAAATAATGTCGATGGACTTTTTTATACAATTTACATGGAAGAAGATGAATATGATGATACTGCTGGACCGAAATACATTTTTTTAAATACGAAACAACATAGATGGATGAAAAACAAGTTTCCAGATATTTTTGAAGTATATTCTGAAGGCTTTGATTCTGAAATTGATGAAAATCATGAAAAATAATTGAGATTTTAGTACAACAATTCAACCTAGAAAAAAATGAAAATTAAATTAATCATTTGCCTTTCAGCAATACTCGGCTTCATTTCTTCTTTTACGTTTTTTTCAAATGAACATGAAGATTGGCCTGAGTATTTAGGTGGAGCAGACCGCAATCATTATTCAAAACTCACCCAAATCACGCCTGAAAACGTAAATCAATTAAAAATTGCATGGACTTACACTACTCCTGATTCAGGGCAAATGCAAGTAAATCCGATTATTGTTGATGGAATTCTGTATGGCGTTACCGCTTCTGTTCAAGCTTTTGCTTTGGATGCAGCAACTGGCAAAGAGATTTGGCGATTTGGAGACCCTCTAAAAAATTGGGCGAGTACAAGTAGAGGAGTTAGTTATTGGTCAAATGGTATTGAAAAAAGAATATTATACACCGTTGGACCCAACCTTTGGGCTTTAGATGCAAAAAACGGCAAACCAATTAAGAGTTTCGGAAATGAGGGCAAAGTAGATTTACATACTGGCCTTCCACCAATTGCTCAAAATAAATTTATCATCTCAAATACTCCAGGAACAGTCTTTGAGGATTTAATTGTGATGCCTGTTCGCCTATCTGAAGGAGAAGATGCAGCTCCCGGTGATATTAGAGCTTTTGATGTTAAAACTGGAAAATTAGTTTGGACTTTCCACACAATCCCCTATCCAAATGAATTTGGCTATGAAACCTTCCCTAAAGATGCCTATAAAAATGAATATACAGGTGCTGCTAATAATTGGGCTGGTATGGCAGTTGACCGTAAAAGAGGAATAATCTTTGTTCCTACTGGGTCTGCTGGTTATGACTTTTATGGTGGAAATAGAAATGGTAAAAATCTTTTTGCTAACTGTTTATTAGCACTCGATGCTCGCACTGGAAAAAGAATTTGGCATTTCCAAACTACTCATCACGATATTTGGGATAGAGATTTACCTGCACCACCCAATTTAATGACCATTAATCAGAACGGAAAAAAGATTGATGTGGTGGCTCAAGTTACTAAACAAGGATATGTTTTTGTGTTTGATAGAGTAACTGGAAAACCCATTTTCCCTGTAAAAGAGGTTCCAGTACCCAAATCATCACTTTTGGGAGAACTTGCATGGCCTACACAACCCATTCCAAGCAAACCAGCACCATTTGCAAGGCAATCTAATACGCTTACTGAAAAAGATATTAGCCCTTATGCTGAAAATAGAGAAGAACTAATAAAGAATTTCAGAAAGTATAAAACTGCACTTTACCATCCTGGTAGCAAAGAGGGAACAGTGATTTTCCCTGGATATGACGGTGGAGCAGAATGGGGAGGTGCCGCCGCAGACCCAGAAGGAATTTTGTATGTAAATGCTAATGAAATGGCATGGATACAAACCATGGTTGAAACGCCTAAAGAAGATGCCCTTGCTCAACTCAGTGCTGGAGAAAAACTTTATACAACAACTTGTGTGAGTTGCCACGGAATTGATAGAAAAGGAAACCCTAAATCAAATTATCCTTCATTAATTGATATCAATAAAAAAAGAGATAAAGCCTTTGTGAATAATATTATTAGCAATGGAAAAGGTATGATGCCCGGATTTACAACACTTACGGCATCTGAAAAGCAAGCAATCGTATCCTTTTTATTCGGAGAAGAAAAAAAGGAAGTTGTTTCAGATTCAAAATCAACAAAGAAGGTATTTTTACCATTTAGAAGCACAGGCTACAATAAGTTTTTAGATAGTAATGGTTTACCAGCAATCACGCCTCCATGGGGCTCTTTTAGTGCCATTAATCTAAACACTGGAGAATATTTATGGAGAATTCCTTTTGGTAACGAACCTGCTTTAGAACAGAAAGGAATAAAAAATACTGGCGTTGAAAATTATGGAGGTCCAGTAGTTACTGCTAGCGGTTTAATATTTATCGCTGCCACAAAAGATGGATTTTTTAGGGCTTTTAATAAAAATAATGGAAAAATTCTTTGGGAAACTAAACTTCCTGCGGCAGGCTTTGCAACACCTTCTACCTATCAAATAAATGGTAAACAATATGTAGTAATTGCTTGTGGTGGAACTAAACTAGGAACTCCGAAAGGGAATAAATATGTAGCATTTGCCCTACCGTAAGACTCACTAATTCTCATAAAACTTTACTAATAGTGATTAATGCAACCCTGTGAATATAATTAATGAGTGAATTTCAGTTAGCAAACTTGACTTTGATATAAATTGCTTGAACAAAGTCAAGTTTGCTTGTATTGCTTGAAAACTTCATCAATACTGAATTTAATGACGTATGAACCAACAAATTACCTAGTAAACCTTCTAAAATAGATATTATTTAATTTTAAGTAACCTATTTTACTTAAAATTAATTTATTTGTAAATCATACAATAATAAATATTTAGTCTCTCTTATCCTTGAGTCATTATCTTACCTAATATCTTTTCTGAACTGATATTAATATCTCGCAAAATTCCGGTTAGTGGTAAATTGAAACCAATAAAATATAAACCTTTATAAGTTTCTTCATCAAACCACATTTGTTTTGGATACGCCCTTTCGTTCAAAACTGGAGCAATATTTTTGATAATTTTTTCAAGATGAGCATGATACCCTGTTGCTAATACAACTGCATCGAATTTCTCTTGTTGGCCATTTACAAAAATTATCGAATCATGCGTAAATTCTCGAATGTCAGGCATTACCATTATTTTTTTCTGTTTTATTTGCTCTAGAGTACCAACATCAATTACAGGCACTTTGCCTTGTTTGCGTAATTGTTCAGAAGGTGCTAATGGAGAAATTGGAATACCTGTCTGCTTTAAAGAACCAGTTGAGATTTTCTTAAAAATGTTTGAAATAAAATCATAGACGGAGTTCCCAAACTGAGTCAAAAAAATGGCAAGTCCTTGCGTTGAACGCCCCAAAAACTCTCTTTTGACAATATTTACTGGATTTCTAATCGAAACATAGGTTTTTGCTTTACTTTCGCACAGGTCTAAAGCAATCTCAGCACCTGAATTTCCATAGCCAACAACCAACACTTTTTTATCTTTGTAAGGAAGTCCATTCTTGTATTTACATGAATGAATCTTTTCTCCTTCAAAAAGATAATCGTTAATAAAATGAGGGATTTTAGGAACACGATTATAACCAGTGGCAACAACAACATTTTCGGATAAAAAGGTATTATTTTGGGTTTTAACCTCCCAAATTTCATTATTTTTTGAAATATCAAGTACTTCTTCTCCGTAGATTGGATTGATGTTGAAATGCTTAATATAAGATTCTAGATATTGAATATATTCTGCCTTAGGTACAAAAGTTGGATATTCGGCAGGAAATGGTAAATATGGTAACGAGGAATAAATCTTATCCGTATGTAGCTTCAAACGGTCATAATGATTTCTCCATTCATTACCAACGTTGGTAGATTTTTCAATGATTATATATGGAACTTCATTTTTGCTAAACTGTCCAGCCATTGCCAAGCCAGAGGGGCCTGCACCTATAATTATATTTTTATGAACCATTATTAAGAATTTTTTATCGAGATAATATTTTGGGTCAATTCAAAGGGAAAATTCAAACTAAGTCCCCTCATGGCATTGATAAGGGCAATTCGTTTAAATTTAGTCAAATCTTTTACTTTAATTTCTTCTTCATCAATTTGCTTCTCATTTAATAAATACGTCCTTTGGGTTCCTTCAAGTAAATATGTACTTGGCGTAAACCATTTAACTCCATCAAAAAATGCCAAATTAGTGTAAGTCGTATCAGTCAAGCAATCATTCTTTATAATAATCACTTCATCAAAACCTTCATTTTCACTTAGTAATTTATGAAATACACTTCGGTCTTCATATTTTAAAGGATATTCAATAGCAGGATTTTCAACTAACTTTATCAATCTATGTACTTTATATTGATAACTAAAAAATTCAACTTTACTAATTTCCTCATCATAACTCACTCTACAACGATATAACCCCTCTCCTACCCAATCTGGAATTTCAACAGTTTCAGCAAAATCAATTTTCTTATCAATCCCAAATACTTTTTTTAATGAGCGAATTGCTCTTTCATTGTGATAATCAATGTTAGCCAAACGCCGATTTTGGCATTTGATTGTTTCAAATAGTAGGGACATATATTTTTTGAATCATTTCTTGGTATTCTTTTTCTACCATACTTTTCGCAGTAATTCCACCACCGCTCTTGTAAAATAAACCTTGAGGGGTATTTTCAATGAAACGAATCATTACACTTGAATTAAAAGTTTCACCATCAAAAATACCGCAAATACCTGTGTAAAAATTTCTATTTAGGCCATTATAAGTATATTTTTCAGCTTTTTTGATAATTTCTACGGTTTTATCTTTCGGAGCTCCAGAAATAGAACCAGCAGGAAGCATTGAAAAAAGTATATCACCAAATTTATTTTTCCAAAAAGGGTCTAATTTACCACAAACTTGTGAACTAACTTGCAGTAATTCACCTTCTAACGTCTTTATTTTATCAATATACCGAAACTTTTCAACCCACACCTTTTCTGCAATTTTACTAATGTCGTTTCTTATTAAGTCAACGATGGTGGTATGTTCAAAAAATTCTTTTTCATCCTCTAAAATCACGCTTTCGGCATTTTCAATTTTTGCATCAATTGTTCCTTTCATTGGAAAAGACGAAATAATGCCTTCTGTATTAATTTTAACAAAAATTTCGGGTGAGAAACAAACAAATTCATTAAAATGCTCAAATCCCTTGACCCAAATTTTAAACTTAGCATTACTTATAATAAAGATTTCCTCTAAACTTAGATTTGTTTTTATGCGAGATGCACAAGTAAGATTTGTCAAAAATGAGTTTCCCTCTTTAATATTAGAGATTACTACATCAAAAGCCTTCTGATACAATTCAAAATCAATGCACTTTTTCTCAATTCCATTGAATCTATTATAGTTTGTGCTAAAGTTAAAATTTGAAACTTCTCCAAATTTATATTTTATATCACTTACATCAACCTTATCTAATCTTTTAATAATACTACGATTTCCTTCAAAATCAGTTAATATTAAAAACGGTGTGGATGTAGAAGTTAAGTTGTTAATTTTAGTAATTGCCCCTTCCTTTTTATAAATTTTCACTACAAGTCGAATTTATTCAATATTCAGAAACCCAATTTTATTTAATTTTAGTTCAAATTTATTAAAATCATTGAAAAGAATTATTGGTGGCTTTGTCGATTAAAATACCCCTTATGCTATTGATTTCTACTTATTCGGCTATTCTTAATATAAAAATTGTAATAGTTTTGTTTATTGTTTAAAATTTATCAAATTCGCAATATCATTCATTCATCAAACATCTAAACCTATCCATGAGAAGACTCCTTACTTTTCTTTTTGTTGCCTTCATCTCTGGTTCAGTTTTTTCACAAGTCACTTTTCAACGTAATGGTGTTTATGACGAAAGGCCATCTCAGTATGCTTTCAAAAATGCCACAATTGTAGTTGATGCACAAACTGTCCTAGATAATGCCATGATTTACATCAAAAACGGCATGATT
Source organism: Emticicia oligotrophica DSM 17448 (assembly GCF_000263195.1). Lineage (GTDB taxonomy): Bacteria > Bacteroidota > Bacteroidia > Cytophagales > Spirosomataceae > Emticicia > Emticicia oligotrophica. Next base: position 4,268,922 of record NC_018748.1, on the reverse strand, counting down.
GAATCAGTTGGAAAAGAATTACAAGTTCCAAAAGGTACAGTAGTATATGATTTAAAAGGCAAAAGAATTTACCCTTCACTAGTAGATATTTATTCTGATTACGGAATGCCCGAAATCCAACGCCAAGGCGGCGGCCGAGGATTCGGTGGAGCAATACAATTAGAATCAAATAAGAAAGGTGCTTTCGATTGGAATCAAGCGGTAAGACCTGAAGTTGATGCTACGGCAGAATTTAAAGTAAATGCCGCTAAGGCCGATGAAATGCGTAAAATTGGCTTCGGAAGTGCCGTTGTGCACGTAGCTGATGGAATTGTAAGAGGCACCTCAGCTTTTGTTTCTCTTGCAGAAGATAAAGAAAACAATGTATTACTAAAAGGTAAAGCATCAGCTCATTTTTCATTAAATAAAGGTAGTTCGACACAAACATACCCAGTTTCATTAATGGGTGCGGTGGCTTTGCTCCGACAAACATATTATGATGCAGAATGGTATAAAAAAGGAGGAAAATTGCAAGAAAGAAACCTGTCATTAGATGCCTTTAATGAAATGCAAGCTCTACCCCAAGTTTATGAAGCGACTGACAAATTAGCAGTTTTAAGAGCTGATAAAATTGGTAAAGAGTTTGGTATTCAATATATCATCAAAGGTGCAGGAGATGAGTACCAAAGAGTTGACGAAATCAAAGCTAATGGAAACCCATTGATTATTCCACTCAGTTTCCCTACTGCTTATGATGTAGAAGACCCATTTGATGCAGCAATGGTGAGTCTAACCGAAATGAAACATTGGGAAATGGCTCCCGCAAATGCAAGTATTTTGTCGAAAGCAGGTGTAAATTTTGCTTTCACAACAAACGGTTTAAGAAATAAAACTGAATTTTGGAATAATCTTCGTAAAGCTATCGAACACGGTCTGCCTGAAAACAAAGCATTAGAAGCTTTAACTTCTACTCCTGCTAAATTATTAAAAATTGATAATATGGTTGGAAGTTTGAAAAAAGGTATGTTAGCCAACTTTATTATCACTTCTGATAACCTTTTTAGTAAAGACAATGTCATTTATGAAAACTGGGTTCAAGGAAAAAGATACATACTCAGCGATATGAATGTAACTGATATCAGAGGAAACTATGAAGTAAAAGTTGATGATAAGAATTTTAAATTAAATATCACGGGTAAAATTGACAAACCTGATTATCAATTCATTACAAACGATACTGTAAAAACTACTCCAAAAGTTAGCCGTATAAGTGATTTATTGACTATCACTACCAAACTTGATAAAAAAGATGCTAATGAAGCACGTTTAAGTGGCTACTACGATGGAAAAAATATCAAGGGAGACGCAATTTTGGGAGATGGCAAACAAGTTAAATGGGAAGCGATTTATAAAGAAGCCCCTAAAGCTGATGTTGCTAAAAAAGATACGACAAAAGCAAAAACACCTCAAATTGGTAAAGTCCTATATCCTTTTACTGCCTTTGGTAGCGAGCAAAAACCTCAGCAAGAAACCATGTTGATTAAAAACGCTACTGTTTGGACCAATGAAAAAGAGGGAATTGTTCAAAATACCGACGTCTTATTACAAAATGGTAAAATTGCTCAAGTTGGTAAAAACTTAACTGCTCCGACTGGTGCTAAAACAATTGATGGGACAGGAAAACATTTAACCAATGGAATTTTTGACGAGCATTCACACATTGCCCTATTCTCAATCAACGAGGTACAAACCGTTTCTTCAGAGGTTCGTCAAGAAGATGCAGTTAACTCTGATGACATTAATATTTACCGTCAATTAGCTGGCGGGGTAACTTCTTCGCAATTATTACATGGTTCTGCCGACTGTATTGGCGGCCAATCTGCCCTCATCAAATTAAAATGGGGTGAAAATCCTAATAATTTATTGATTAAGGGTGCTGATGGTTTTATTAAGTTTGCTTTGGGTGAAAACGTAAAAAATGGAAACAATCCATCACCATCAGGCCGATTCCCTCAAACAAGAATGGGAGTGGAACAAGTTTATGTAGATGCTTTCCAACGTGCCAAAGAGTATGAAAAAGCATGGAAAGAATATAACGCACTAACAAATAAAACTGGAGTAACGCCTCCAAGAAGAGATATTGAATTAGATGCTTTGGTTGAAATCTTGAATAAGAAGCGTTTCATTACGTGTCACTCTTATGTTCAATCAGAAATTAACATGTTAATGAAAGTTGCTGAGTCTTTCAATTTCAATATCAATACGTATACGCATATCTTAGAAGGCTATAAAGTAGCTGACAAAATGAAAGAACATGGCGTAAATGCTTCCACATTTTCTGACTGGTGGGCATATAAAATGGAAGTAAAAGAAGCCATTCCTCACAATGCTGCAATCTTAACAAAAGTTGGCGTAACTACTGCTATTAATTCAGATGATGCAGAAATGGCAAGAAGATTAAACCAAGAAGCAGCAAAAACAGTACTTTATGGTGGAATGAGTGAAGAAGAAGCTTGGAAAATGGTTACTTTGAATCCAGCAAAGATGTTACATCTTGATAATCGTTTGGGAAGTATTAAAGTTGGTAAAGATGCCGATGTGGTTCTTTGGAATAACAATCCACTTTCAATATATGCCCGTCCAGAAAAAACAATAATTGACGGAACCGTTTATTTCGATGCAGAGAAAGATGAACAAATGCAACAAAGCGTAGCGAAAGAAAGAAACAGAATTATGTTGAAAATGTTAGCCGAAAAAGCATCTGGAAATCCAACTCAAAGAGCTATGCCACGCAGAAATCAACATATTCACTGCGATACTATTCTTGAAATGGGCGACACTGAAGATTGTAGCAGATGTGCATCTGGTGGACGCATCTTTGGAGCTAATCTTTTTAAAGGAACTGAGTAATTTTAATTATAAAAACAAAAAAGGCCTTGATGAAAATCGAGGCCTTTTTTGTTTTAAGTGTGTTTTAGACAATTATTTATTATTTTAATCATATATTCAAAATTTACTAAGCAATAATACTTATTATTAAAATTTATTAATAATGAAACAGGTATTAATAACGAAATCTCCATAAATGCCATTATTTTCTTCTGCATTATTTAATATCGGTAAAATTTTATTCCGAATATTTGGATTTAATAGAATAATAAATTTAACTTAGTGGCTGTTAATCTTAACAAAAACCAAATAAAAACTTATAATTTATGATGAATCGTTTCACTTACTCAGTGTTAATGGGTTTGCTGTTTCTAAGCATTGACCTTTTCGCACAATCTCGCACAATCTCCGGAACAGTTAAAGATGGTACAGGAGCCGCTCTTCCTGGAGTAACCATTAAAATCAAAGGTGGTACAAAAGGTACTACAACTGATATAGATGGTAAATATTCAATTGGTGCTAATAACAATGATATTCTACAATTTTCTGCAGTAGGAGTTGTTGCACAAGAAATCCCCGTAGGAAATAATTCAACTATTGACATAACTTTAAAAAATGATGAAAAGTCATTAAATGAAGTAGTAGTTGTAGGAAGCCGTGCAACACAAAGGTCAATAGTAGATTCGCCTTTACCGATTGATATTCTTTCATCAAATGAACTCAAAACAACTGGGCAACCAACCTTTGATAAGGCACTTCAATATCGTGTACCATCATTCAACACGGTTAATACACCAGTTAATGATGCGACAACTCTACTAGACCCTTATGAAATAAGAAATATGGGTCCAAGCCGTACATTAATTTTAGTTAACGGCAAACGTAAAAATTTAAGCTCATTACTCTATGTACAGTTTTCACCAGGTCGTGGTGAAACTGGGGTTGACCTTTCGGCCATTCCACAAGAAGCAATTAAAAGAGTGGAAATTCTTCGTGATGGAGCATCTGCACAATACGGTTCTGATGCAATTGCAGGGGTAATGAACGTAATATTAAAAGATAAATACGAGTATACTTCTCTTAATATCAATTCAGGAGTAACCTCTAAAGGAGATGGTGGAATGTATAGCTTAGCCCTTAATAGTGGAGCTAATTTTGCCAAAGGTGGTTCAATCAATTATACTGTAAACTTATCACAATCAAATAGTGCTGTTCGTTCGGGTAAGGTTGATTTAGCAACTGAACTTGCCACATTTGGTGGTAGTCCAGCACAAGATGCACTTATCACCAACTACTTAAAAGACTACCCTACCGCAGGAAATATCAATGGTACTGGTGCAACAACTGCAGCTAAATTTTTAATCAATGGAACCGTTCCTTTAGGAAATAATAATGAACTTTATGCTAATGCCGCAATGGTTACCAAAAGAGTTTTGAGCTTTGCAAACTATCGAACTCCATATTGGCGTCAAGATAGAGGATTATTACATAGTGTGACTGATAACGGTGGGAAAAACTATCTTACTAAAGAAACACTAGCATTTCCTGAGGACGATGTAAATATTTACAAAGGCTATATAGGATATGTACCAACATTTGAAGGTAACCTTCTTGATTACAATGCGACAGTTGGAGCTAAAGGAGAACACGGTGGGTGGAAGCACGATGCAAGTTTAACTGTTGGTGGAAATACGCAAGATTATACCGTCGATAACACTGTCAATAGAACTTTAGGCACATCATCTCCAACAAGATTCAAGCCTGGTGGTTATGGTTTCAGTCATATTGTAGGAAATATTGATATTTCTAAACAAGTGTCAGAAAAATTAGGCATCGCTCTGGGTATGGAGGCTCGTTCGGAAGCATATACTATTGTTGCTGGTGATGAAAAATCTTATGAAGGCGAAGGAGCCAACTCTTTCCCTGGCATCAATAAAGAAAATGCTGGAACCAATAAACGCTTTAACATTGGTGGCTACCTAGACCTAAGTTATGATTTGACCAAAGATTTCTTAATTAATGGAACAATTCGCTCAGAAAAATATAGTGATTTTGGCAATGCTACCGTTTGGAAACTTTCATCTAGATATAAACTTGCTGATGATAAAATTATCCTAAGGGGCTCGGCATCTACTGGGTTTAGAGCACCAACACTTCACCAAATATATGCTCAATCAACACAAGCAGCATTTGTTGGTGGAACTATACAACTTTCAGGATTATTCAATAACCGCAGTACGCAAGCAAGACTTTTGGGAATTCCCGCTTTGAAGCCTGAAAAATCAACCAACTTCACGATAGGTGTAGCAATCAATCCTACAAAAAACTTTAGCATTACTTTAGATTATTTCAATATTGGAGTTAAAGATAGAATTGTATATAGTTCATCTATATCATCAGCTGATGCCAACTCTACTTTAGGAAAAATTCTTTCACAAGCTGGAGTTCGTACTGTACAATTCTTCATTAATGGAATTCAAACTAAAACCTCTGGTTTAGACTATGTAATTTCATACAGAAATATTGCTTTGGGTTCAGGCAAGTTAGGTATTAACCTTGCTGGAAATGTGATGCTACAAAATAAAATTGTTGGTACTCCACAAGAACCAGCAGCCATTAAAGCAGCAGGTTCAAGCATCTTAAATACCCAAATTAAATCATTACTAACAGAAAGCCGACCAAAATATAAAGCCATTCTTGGATTTGACTACCAGTTAAATAAATGGTTCTTTAATTTGACTAATACATTATTTGGTCCAACTGCCTTCCAAGATTTAGATAATGGCGGAAGTGATATGGAAAATATCAAAGCAGAATTTAAACCAGCCGTTGTAACTGATTTAAGCATTGGCTACTCATTTAACAATAAAGTTTCGATGACTTTAAACGCTAATAACCTATTTAATGTATTACCAAAGTGGGATTTAGTTGCTTTGAATTCAAAAGGAGAAAGTGTATTGAAAGATGCTCAAGCAAAATCATTATTGAGAGGTTTCTTAGGCTTTAGTGGACGTTATGACATTTTAGGTTATAACGGCTCACAATTCAGCCAATTAGGAACAGTTTTCAATGCAAATATTACTATCAAATTCTAATTAGAAATTTAAGGAAATACAAAAAGACTTCGAATATTCGAAGTCTTTTTTATTCTAACCATTGATACATTACAAATGCATCAACTAAGCCTAATTTTTGATGTTTAAATGCTTTTGGAATACGACCTACAATTTCAAAACCACACTTTTGCCAAAGTCTAACGGCTACCTCATTCGTACTAATCACAATATTAAATTGCATAGCTTTAAAATCTAGCCTTTTAGCTTCTTCAAGCGAAAACCTACACATTGCCTCAGCAATACCTTTTCCTCTATGCATTGGATGCACTAAATAACCTGCATTTGCCACATGTGAGCCCAAATCTGGTTGATTTGCTTTTATATAAAATGTACCGACAACTTCATTTTCGATTTCGCATATATAGGCGAACTTATCATCGGCTCCCCAATAATTAAGCATTTTTTCCTTTGACGAATCAGGAGCAAAAACTAATGTATCTCCACTTTCTATAACTAAATGTAATATTTCCCATATTACATCTGCATCTTTATCAAAATCAAATCTTCTAAAAATCATAAGCTACCTTTCTTACAATATAAAAATTATCTTCCCAAGCATAAGATTTTTTAGGAAGAATACTAATTAATTCAAAACCGCACATTCTCAAAAATAATGTTAATTCATCTTTAATAAATGCTCGCAAAGTTGAGAAATCCTCTCCTATTTTTTCATAAATTCCATAATCATTCATTTGATAATAAATTGATTCCCAGTCCCAAGTCCAACCTGAAGATAAATTTTTCTTGCTTTTACTTACTCTTTTATACTTGTTTTGCCCAAACTCTACTTCAAGTTTATCAGTTCGAATTTCTTTAAAATCAAGAAACATTTTTTCTGCATCAATGGCATCAAAAAGAAGCAATCCATTCATTTTCAGAGAATTATTAATACATTTGAGTGCTTCAATAATTCCTTTATTTTCAGTCAAGTAACTAATGCTTCTCCCTGTAATAATTACACAATCAAAAGTTTTATCAAGCTTCATTGAACGAACATCTGCTTGTAAAAAATATTCTTTGTGTGCATTGGTTGCTGCAATATCAAGCATCTCTTGAAATAAATCTACTCCAAAATAATCAAACTTAGCATTTATTAATCTTTTAGCTAAGTTTCCTGTTCCACAACCAATCTCTAAAACAGACCTTACATCATTTTCTTTCAGATGTTTATCGTAAAACTTAAACTCTTGGTCGTAATCAAAGAGCTTTTGATAGATTTCATGATAGACTTTTGCTAAATTTGTGTATAATTGACTCATTAGTGTATTATTGAAAGTAATTTCCAATGTAAAACATTTTTCTCAATTTACTAATTAATAGCTTTTAAAAAACTAGAAAGAATTAAATTCTATATTTGGAAATACACTTATTTTTCATAAAATTTGTTCATCAAACTAAAACCTGCCCAATGAAAAAACGTTTATCACTTCTCAGCTTACTTTTAATAAATATTGGAGTATTTGCTCAAAACCCTGCTCCTGCTTCTCCGCAAAGTAAACCAATTGCTTTAGTTGGTGGTACTATTCACGTTGGAAATGGAAAAATTATTACAAATGGAACTGTTGTTTTTGACAAAGGAATAATTACAGCCATTGGTGATGCAAATACTAATTTTGATAAAAATTCTACGGAAGTAATCAATGTATCTGGCAAATCTGTTTATCCAGGCATTATTGCACCTGCCGCTTTAGTTGGGCTTGTTGAAATTGGCTCAGTTCGTTCAACTTTTGACCAAGCTGAAACTGGACAATTTAACCCAAATATTCGCTCCTTGATTGCTCACAATACAGATTCAGAAATTATCCCTACGGTTAGAGGTAATGGTGTATTGATTGGACAAACAACACCAGAAGGTGGTGTTATTTCTGGTACATCTTCAATCATGGAATATGATGGATGGAACTGGGAAGATGCTGCATTGAAAAAAGACGATGGTGTTTGGTTAAATTATCCAACCTTAATTGCCAGACAGTTTAGTCCAGAAGAAGCTAAATTTGTTGTAAAGAAAAACGATAAATATATTGAGCAAAAAAATGAACTTCAAGTTTTTTTCGCAGATGCCCTTGCATACAGTGAAATCTCAAATCCAAATCCTAAAAATGCAAAATTAGAGGCAATGAAGGGTTTATTTGATGGTTCAAAGAAATTGTTTATTCGTACTAACTATGGAAAAGAAATCATTGAAGCATGCCAAATGGCACAAAAGTACAAAGTTAAAAGTATAGTAGTGGTTGGTGGAGAAGAGGCTGAATTGGCCATTGATTTCTTAAAAGCTAATAACATTCCGGTAATAGTTTCCCCTACTCATCGTTTGCCTAACACAACAGATGAAGGCGTTTGGAATCCTTATAAATTACCAGCAAAATTAGCTAATGCAGGAATATTAACTGGACTTTTCTACACTGAAGAATTCTACAAAACACGTAATTTACCATTTGTGGCTGGAACTGCAGCAGCTTTTGGGTTGGACAAGGAGGAGGCTCTTAAGTTAATAACATTAAACAATGCCCAAATACTTGGTATTGATAAACAAGTGGGTTCACTTGAAGTAGGTAAATTGGCTACAATTGCCGTTTCTGAAGGTGATATCTTAGATATGAGAACCAATAAAGTTAGTCATGCTTTCATTAGAGGAAAGAAAATCGACCTTGACGATAAGCAAAAAAGACTTTACAGAAAATTTGCCGATAAATTTGGTATCAGTGAAAAATAAAATTTCATATAAAAAAAGAGGTTGGGGGATTCCCAACCTCTTTTTTTATAAATATACTTAAAGTTTTACTTTCTAAAAACTACCCAAACAGCCAAAAATACAAGAAAGAAACCTAATAAGTAGTTCCATTTTAAAGGCTCTTTTAAGTAAAATACCGCAAAAACTACAAATACAACTAATGTAATTGCTTCTTGTATTGTCTTCAACTGAAATGCATTAAACTGACCATACCCTAATTTATTTGCTGGAACCATAAAAAGGTATTCAAAAAATGCAATCCCCCAACTTATCAAAATTGCCTTCCAAATCGGCAAATCAGGCCGCTTAAGATGTCCATACCATGCAAATGTCATGAATGTATTTGAAACAAGTAGCAATAAAATTGTCCGCATAATTAATGGTAAAATTTGGGTAAGTGTTAAATAAAACAAATTGATTATCTTTGCAAATGTAATTAATTTTAGAATTGTAACTCTTTTTTGAGCAGGAGCATCTATGAAAATTGGAATCATTGGTTTGGGGGATATGGGAAAAATGTTTGCCAAGATTTGGGCAAATACAGGTTTAGAGGTTTTTGGCTGTGACCTGCCTCAAAACCGTGAAATCCTCGAAAATGAGTTAGGTCCATTTGGAATAAAGATACTCAACGACGGAATTGCAGTTTCTAGATTATGTGATTTTATACTCTATTCTGTTGAAGCTGAAAACATTGAAAAGGTAGTCGCTCAATGTGGACCATCGACCAAATATGGAGCAATCGTTGCAGGACAAACCTCTGTCAAAACACCTGAAATAGCTGCGTTTGAAAAGTATCTACCACAAGATGCTCAAATTGTTACCTGTCACGCACTTTATGGGCCTGCCGTAAATCCGGTTGGACAAACATTAGTTGTAGTAAACCACAGAGCTTCAATTACAGCCTTTGAAGAGTCACTTAAGGTTTTTCATGTAATTGGTTCAATCATACATCAATTAGAGGATTTCCATGCTCATGACCGTATGATGGCTGATATTCAAGCAGTTACACATATAGGTTTTGAGAGTATCGGAACAGCCTTTATGCACAGAAAGGTTTATCCTTGGGAAAACACATTACACCCAAATGGCTTGGATAATGTAAAGTTACTCATGACCCTTAGGATTTACAGCTACAAATTCCATGTATATTCGGGCTTAGCATTACAAAACCCTTACGCCAAAAGAGATGTAAGAAATTATGCTAAAGCTGAAAACGAGCTTTTTGAAATGATGATTCAGGAAAATGAAAAAAAGTTTCGTAAACGCATCTATTCGGCACGAGATTCCGTATTTAAAGATAAAAGTGGAGACTTAATGCTCGATGATAAAATTATGAGTGAATTTAGCTTAAGTCAAGATTTTGAACACAAGCCTAATTCTCATTTAAGTCTTTTAGCTATGGTTGACACTTGGCATAAACTAGGTACAAATCCCTATAAAAATTTAATTTGCCAAACCCCACCATTTAAACTCAGAGTTGGTATGGCTGAGTACTTATTTATGAATGATTCTTTACTGGAAGAAACTATCGAAGCAGCCCTTTTTGATAAAACAATTCGTGGCGAAGACTTAGCATTTCATACTGCAGTTCATGAATGGGCTAATATAGTAGAAATGGGGGACAAAGAAAGTTACCGAAAACACTTTGAAGCCACCAAAACCTACTTATCTGACCGATTAGAAGAAGGTAGAGCCAAAAGTAGTCTTTTGATTTCAAAACTTCAAAATGCGTAAAACTAATTAAAAAAAATGTAACTCTTTTGAAATTTAAACGTCTTAAATGGATAAAACAGATTTATCAAAATACAATAATGATTGGTATAAACAATCAACTTTAACAAGAGGAAAATTAACTTCTTTACTGTGGTACATGACCAATGCAATTTTTTTCAATTCTTATCTCTTAATCCCATCTTCAATAAAAAGGCGACTACTCATTTTTTTTGGGGCAAATATTGGGAAAAACATAACAATCAAACCCAAAGTCAATATTAAATATCCTTGGAATTTAACAATTGGTAATTATGTTTGGATTGGAGAAGAAGTTTGGATTGATAATTTAGGCAAAGTTGTGATTGGAGATAATGTTTGTATTTCGCAAGGAGCGTTACTTCTATCAGGAAATCATGACTACTCCAAATCTAATTTTGACCTTATTGTAAAAGATATCACTATTGAAGAAGGTGTTTGGATTGGAGCTAAAGCAGTGGTTTGTGGGGGCTTAACTTGTCATTCACACGCAGTACTATCAGTAAATTCTGTAGCGAATAAATCATTAGAATCTTACACGATTTATCAAGGTAATCCTGCTCAAAAAGTCAGGATTAGGGAAATGCCATTAGATAAATAAAACACCAAAAAGATTTTATTTTTTTCGTGTTTACATTAAAAAAAGTATTTAATTTGTATAGTAATTACTAACTAGAAGTAATAAATATTAAACATTGCTCAGATGTTTCCTACTTTCGAATCTCTTATCCCTGATAAGCAAATACAAATATTAATTTCAGCGATTATCGCAATGATCATAAACTTGCGTTCAATTCCTGTCATCATAAACATAAGCGGTCTGCGTGGATTAATGGATAATCCTGTTAAAAGAAGCTCACATAAAACACCTACTCCTACCTTTGGTGGAGTAGCAATTTTCGCTGGTGTTTTGATTGGTTATATGATTTGGAATTTTGGTGATGAAGGAATATTAATTCACAAAGTTTTTGCAGGGACCGTAATATTATTTTTTTTAGGAATTAAAGATGACTTATATGCACTTTCACCAACTAAGAAAATGATTGTGCAAGTTCTGGCATCAGCCATCGTAGTTATTGGAAGTGATTTGAGAATTTCAGACCTATTTGGAATTTTTGGTCTTGGACATATTCCTTACATTTTAAGTATCCTACTCACGATTTTTGTCTTTGTAGCCATGATTAATGCTTTTAATTTAATTGATGGCATTGATGGCTTAGCAGGTGGTATTGCAATGATTGCAAGTAGTGGATTTGGACTTTGGTTTTTAGTCAACCACCATTATTCTTTGGCATGTTTAGCATTGTGCTTAGCTGGGTCTTTAGTAGGTTTTCTGCGATTTAACTTTTCTCAATCTTCAAAAATATTTATGGGAGATACTGGTTCATTGATTATTGGATATATAATCACAGTACTTGCCGTAAGATTTATTCACTTAAATGTCATGCATGCTTGGGAAGCTGACTTATCATTTGTTAGTGCACCAATTATAGCAGTTGTTATATTAATTATTCCAATTTTTGATACAATTAGAGTATTTTCAATTAGAATTTTGAGAGGAAAATCACCGTTTAAAGCCGACCGCCTGCACATGCACCATTTGTTGATAGACAACAATCTTTCTCACATGCAGGCTTCCTTTGTTTTATATTTTACAACAATTTTCTTTACTGTAACTACTTACTTGGCAAGAAGTTATTTTACAAATACTGAACTCTGCTTTTTCATAGTTATTCTATTGGCTTGTTATTTTATTGCTGGACACTTTTTAGAAGTCAGACGTCTTCAATTAAAGAAAGAAGAACTAACAACAACCGATAAAACATCAGCCAATAAAACTCCAAAGAAGGAACAATTAAAACTCAGTGAGGTGAGTACAAACTAAAATTCATCAAAAGAGTCAACAAAGCTCCTCGTACAATTTCAGTGTTTCATTGGCCTCTTTAACATCATGAACTCGTAGGATTTTAGCACCTTGAGTAAGTGCATACATATTCAAAGCCGTTGTGCCATTGAGGGCATCATCAGCAGAGACACCAAGTGTTCGCCAAATCATTGATTTTCTTGATATTCCCACTAGAATGGGCATATTCATTACATCAAATGTTTTCAAGTTTTTCATTAATTCGAACCCCTGTTTTGAATCTTTTGCAAAACCAAAACCAGGGTCAATGATTATATCCTTTACGCCTAATAATCTTAACTGCAAAACTTTTTCATTTAGTTCATGTATAATTTCTAAAGTAAGATTATCGTATTGATTTAAACTACTCATTGTTTGTGGATTCCCACGACTATGCATTAATATGTAGGGAACATTTAATTCTGCAACTGTTTTAAACATAAATTCATCAAGATTCCCCCCCGCAATATCATTGATTATCGCTGCTCCAGCATGAATTGCTGCTTGAGCAACTTTACTTCTAAAAGTATCTATTGATAGTATTGCATCTGGTAGGTTTTTTACAATTGCTTCAATGGCGGGTACAACTCTATCAATTTCTTCGTTGGTTGAAACCTCTGCGGCATTCGGACGGGTCGAATATCCTCCAATATCAATAAATGTAGCACCTTGTTTAAGCATTTCAGCAGCTTTTTCTATTAGTAAATCAATATCGGCATTGTATCTACTTTTAGCAAAAAAAGAGTCGGGCGTAATATTTAATATCCCCATTATCTTTGGGCTAGATAAATCTATCAACTTATTCTCTGCCTTAGAATCATTCTGAAATTTAATACTTATCAATGTCATTTGTTTATGGTGGCGAAGTTTTTTAGTTTTGCAAAAAAATTGCCTCAATCTACTTAATTTAATTTTCTTGATTCAAAGATAATTCAATCTTGTGAACTTGACTTACTTTTTTCTAAATTGAACAAAATTACAATTTCGAACACAAAGCGACAGCAATTACATAACTCAATGAACCAAACAGAAACAGAATATCGCCAAGTCATAAAAATTTGTCAAGACCTTTTTGAAAAGAAAAATAAAGACTACGGTACTTCATGGCGTATATTACGATTACCGAGTATAACAGACCAAATATTTATTAAAGCACAACGTATACGAACCATTCAAGAAAAAGGATTTAGCCGCGTTGATGAAGGCGAAATTCCTGAGTTCATTGGTATAATCAACTACTGTGTAATGGCTTTAATTCAAGCTGAATTAGTGAATAATTCTGAAGTTGAAATACCTTTTGAAAAACTTCAAGCTATGTATAATAAACAAGTTGCTGAGGTAATGCAATTATTGTTTAATAAGAATCATGATTATGGTGAAGCTTGGCGTGATATGCGAGTAAGTTCAATGACAGATATTATTTTGATGAAATTATACCGCATTAAACAAATTGAAGATAATCAAGGTAAAACTTTAGTTTCAGAAGGTATTAAAGCTGGTTATCAGGATATCATTAACTATGCTGTATTCTGTATGATTAAGCTAGGACAGGCTCAGGGACAACAATAATTATAAAACAATAAAATGATTATAAACTAACATTTTATTGAAATGATTAGACTATTAACCACAAATCCAATTTCAATCAACTGATTTTATGAAAATACTCGCACAAATTGCTCGAATAATTGTTGGTGTAATATTTACTTTTTCAGGGTTCGTAAAAGTTGTAGACCCTGTTGGTACTGGCATTAAACTAGAAGAATATTTCGAAGTTTTTGCTCAAGATTTACCTTCTTTGCAAGGTGTTTTTATGTTTCTAGCTCACAACTCCCTTACGTTATCACTAATTTTTTGTGCTTTAGAAATTATTTTAGGGATTGCTACGCTTCTTTCTTATCGCATGAAATATACTTCATGGTTACTTTTAATAATTATCGTATTTTTTACCTTTTTAACTTTCTATTCAGCATACTTCAATAAAGTAACTGATTGTGGTTGTTTCGGGGATTTTTTAAAGCTTAAACCTTGGACTTCTTTTAATAAAGATATTTTCTTAACCGTTCTAATACTCGTAATTTTTATTTTTAGAAGTGGTTATAAAGAATCAAATTTGCATACCTTTATGGCCATAACTACTATTATTTCATTTGGATTAGGTATTTATGCCATACGCTACTTGCCACCTATTGATTTTTTACCGTATGCCGTAGGTAAAAGTATTCCAGAACAAATGAAGCCAACGGGAGTAAAACCAATAATGGAATTTACTTTCTTGAACAAAAAAACCAATGAAACCATAGTAGCAAAAGAATTTCTGATGGATACACTCACCTATAAGTATGTATCTATGGTTACGCTAAATGAGGATAAAATTAAACCTAAAATTACTGATTACAATATTAGCGATTCACAAGGTAATAATTATACTGATTCTAGCTTTACTGGTAAAAAATTATTAGTTATATTGAAAAATGTTGAGCAAATTGATGAAGCGGAAGTGATAAACCTAAAATCGGTTATCAAAGAAGCAGAATCAATTGGAGTTCAACCAATGATTTTGACATCAGTGATACAAGCCGACTATGAAAAATTTAAAACTACAAATCATATTACTACTCCATATTTTTCGGCAGATGCTACAGTTTTAAAAACAATGGCCAGAACAAATCCATGCGTGATTTTGTTAGAAAATGGAGTAGTCAAGGGTAAATGGGGTAATCATAGTATTCCAAGTAAAAAAGAATTAGCTGAAACATTAAAATAAAAAAGAAGCATCGATTTGAGAATGACCACGAATATTTTTTTAATAGGAATGCCTTCGTCGGGTAAAAGTACACTTGGCCGACAAATCGCAAAAAGTCTCGGATACGAATTTGTGGACTTAGACTTGAGAATCGAAATTGCAGAAGGCAAGAAAATCGCGGAAATTTTTAGCTTAAATGGCGAAGAATATTTCAGAAAAGTTGAAAACCAACAACTCAAAAAAATTATTAAGGATTCAAAAATGGTTGTAGCCACTGGCGGTGGCACTCCATGCTATTACGATGGCCTTGATTATATTAAAGAAAATGGTATTAGTATTTTCTTAGATGTAAAACCAGAAATGTTAGTCGAAAGAATGAAAGTTTCTAAAAAAAATGACCGTCCATTATTTGATTTAGAAAGTAAATCGCTTTTAGACACTATTTCACAAACTTATAATGAACGCCTCTCAACCTATCAGAAAGCGGATATAACTGTTGAAGGCGATACCGATCCCGACAGTATTCTTTGGATAATAGAAGCAGAATTTTCAAGAAAATAATTTTTAAGGAGGTGTTTAGGAATAAATACCTCCTTTTTTTTTGATTAGCAGAATCACGTCTATAACAAAAAGGAGCCTTTTAATAGAGGCTCTTTTTTGTTATTTTATTTATTGTTTTGGCGTTGCCTTACAGCTTCATATAAAATAATTGCCGTAGCCACTGAAACATTCAACGAACCTATTTTTCCCATCATTGGAATCTTAGTTGCGAAGTCGGCCTGTTCTAATAAATTATCAGAAATACCATCTTCTTCAGAGCCCATCAAAATTGCAGTTGGTAGGGTAAAGTCGATTTCATACAATTCATCATTCGCTTTTTCAGTACATGCTACAACCTGTATTCCAGACTGTTGTAACTCGCTAACTACTTGCGACAAACTATTTTCCCTGCAGACTGGTAAATGGTTTAATGCACCAACCGATGTTTTCATGGCATCTGCATTAACTTGTGCTGCCCCACGAGCAGGAACAACTATCGCATTTACACCAGCACACTCGGCGGTACGTGCAATTGCCCCAAAATTTCTAACATCTGTAATACGGTCTAAAACTAGCAAAAGTGGCGTTTCACCCTTTTCGAAAGTATCAGCGACTACATTAGAGGTTTTTGCGTAATTCACAGCAGAAACAAATGCAATTACACCTTGATGAACCTTCATCGTAACACGATTCAGTTTCTCTAAAGGAACCCTCTGTACAGGTATCTCTCTTTCACGAGCCAGTTTCTCAACTTCAGCGTGCCCGAAATCACGTTGAAGTAAGATTTTTTCAATTTCTTTAGTACTTTTTAATGTTTCTAAAACAGACTGTACACCAAATACAATGTCAGGTTTTGAAGGCTTTTCAAATCCTACTGGTGTTGGTTTAGCAAAATATCTTTTTTTTTGTCCAGGCTTAGAATCACTGCCTGCTTTTTTAAATCCTTCTGAACTACGTCCTAATCCACTACGTTTCCTGTTCTCCATGCTTCTACAAACGGAAACCAATATGCCTGATATTCGGGATAACGAACCAGTTCATAATAGTTTTCCGTAAATTGGTTTGGTTTTCTATTAAATGTAAATATAATTTCTGAAAAATTCTGATTTTGGGCATAAACCCAAACTTCTCTATCCCTGCTCCTTTGAACTTTATTTGGCGGACCTAAAATGATATAAACCATTCCTTTGTCGGTCTTCCAACCTTCCTTAAAGGTAGTGAATAAACGGTTAGCTTCTTCAATTCGATGATAATAACTTTTAATTATTTTCTTCGAAACCAATTGATTTCCTGCAGTAATAGTTAAAAAGAACTTATCAAGGGCTTGTTTGGCATTAGGGTTATCACTAATTATTTTTAGCTCTTGACTTGTGGTCATGTAAATTAAAGGCTTTGACAGTAACTCAGGCTTGGTATATCTAGGATAACGCTCATCGACGATTAAAAATCCAAAACCATTGTTAGTTGCATTTGTATCTTCTACTACTTGATATAAACCTTCGTTCGCCAGTTTGATATAACTATTAGCTTGTACTCGTTGGATTTCTTCAATCGTCAAACTTGGAATAGATGGCCTAATGGATGTTGCCATTGGCGATTGTGCAGGTAAAAAATCATTTTTATAGCGAATCAAAAACAGTTCGCGAGTATGATTCAAAACACTTTTTAATTGAAAAGAGTCTCTTTTATTGATATAATTTTTAAAAATTGGAATATCCACATTTCCTATGAATACACCAAATCGGTCACTTAATCGGTTTCCGTAAAAATCAATCATCAAGTCGTTATTAGACTTTTTATTATCCTCCAATTGAAAAACCTCTGTCAATAATAAGCCTTTAGCTGCATTCTTAGGACGTGGAATATCAAAGCTTAATGTAACTTTAGCATCTCTAAGTAATAAGTTCTGCTCATTGATATCAATCTTACCTGATGCCAACCTATCTCTTATACCATAATCTGATTGAAGAAGCCAATTAAACCTAAAGTTATCATTGAGTTGTTGGATAACTTGGCCTTTATTTAGGTTTTCTACTTCAAGCTCCATGAAAATTCTAACAGATGAGGAGTCCTTCAGTAAATATCGAGTCTTCATAGCCACAACAGCTGGCTTTGAAGGAGCAATCTGCTGTTGGGCAAGCTGATTTGCTGCTGTATTACGGTTTACTTGTTGATTGGCTTTCTGAAAATTTTTATTGCTCGTACAAGCAGCTATTAAAATCAAAAAGCTATAAATAAATACCTTCTTCATCAATTCTTTATGCTAAAAATTCAAATTTAATGAAATATGCTGCAATTCAAAATTTATTTATTAGAATTACTCACTTACATAACGAACAGATTGTCTTAATCGTTTTCTTCGAGTTCAAAAACTTCTTCAACACTTTTCCCAAAAATTCTAGCAATCTTTAAAGCTAAAACAGTAGAAGGAACATATTTGTTGCTTTCAATAGCATTTATAGTCTGCCTACTTACATTTATTTTTTCGGCTAGGTCTGCTTGAGTAATATCTAAAATAGCCCGTTCTATTCTTATTCTATTCTTCATAAAATTTTGGGCGAAAATCAATCGCCATTTTCAGATTATACTACTCAATCAATTTTTTACCAAAAGCAAATAATAAAATCTAATAATAAAAATTATTAAAGGAGTAAACATATTATACACTGTAACGCT
Source organism: Emticicia oligotrophica DSM 17448 (assembly GCF_000263195.1). Lineage (GTDB taxonomy): Bacteria > Bacteroidota > Bacteroidia > Cytophagales > Spirosomataceae > Emticicia > Emticicia oligotrophica. Next base: position 4,250,593 of record NC_018748.1, on the reverse strand, counting down.
ATAATAGGCTAAACCGTGCACAAAAATAGTAGCGATAACCAAAAGAGCAAAGTTTAGATAAATTGCCCATTGCAAGGATTCTAATCTAATCTTAGCCACGTATTCATCTTCAAATTTCACCTTAGAGAAGGCAATAAATAATAGGCCAATAATACTACCAATTGTTGCAATTTCATCGGTAAAGTTTAGGGTATTGACCTCTAATCTATTTGTTTGCATTGAACCATCATAGAATACAAAATTTGCTGGCACGTTAAACTCAAAAAAGTCAAAACGAAAGTCACTAAACATTACGAATAACCCTAAAATAATACAAGGAATGGCTATAACCCACCCTATAAGTTTAAAACGATGAGGTAACAAAAATCTTGGTTCCATAATTTTTTGTATTAAAATTTTTTAAAATAGCTTTTTCATGTCAAGTATAACAATACAAATGTAAAATAAATTTTACATTATATCAAAATTATTTTACAAATATTTTTCTATGAGCAAAATCATATATTTGAATAATGTATTTCGAATTACCTTTGTAGCATAAAATTTATATGACAATGAATGATATTCAGAATAGAGAAGATATTGAATTATTGGTAAAAAGTTTCTACGAAAAAGTTCATAATGAGCCCAATTTGGCACCAATTTTTGAAATGCCCTCCGAGCATTGGGAAATACACCTAACTCGAGTAGTGAACTTTTGGGAAAATTGGTTATTTCAAACGGGTAGCTACAATGGCGGAATGATGTGGGTGCATTTACAAGCTAATGAAAAACACCCATTAACAACCGAAAGATTTGAGCAGTGGTTAGCCTTATGGTTTTTAACAACTGACTCACTATTTTCAGGCGAAAGAGCAGAATTTGTTAAAAGCAAAGCCTTAGAAATTGGACAAATTATGAATGCTAAAATGAATTTTGTTCAAGGGTAGAAAAAGACCCTCTATGAAATGTTTTGTAGAGGGTCTTTGATATTTAAGAGATAAATTTTGCTATTTCTGCATTATAAACTTCGGGCTCTTCAACTGAAGATGTGTGTCCACCACCTTCGAAGATAACTAATTTTGAATTTGGAATTAAAGAATGGATTCGTTTTGCCTTATCTGGTACGGTAGCCACATCTTGGTCTCCAACCATAATTAATGTTGGGCAAGTAATTTTATGAATTTCCTCGGCAATACCTTTTCTATAAATTACGCCATCAACTGCTTTGGTAATTCCCTTTCTATTATTAGACATTAACTGATTTTTCCAATAGTTTTTTTCTTCTATTCTATTGGCATCATTTAAAAACTTCTGTCCAAACATAATTTTCATCACACTACCAACAACTGGAAAGAAACCAATATATTTTACTATGGCGTTGAGCATTTTATATTTTCCAACATTTTCTTGTGGTTCAGGCTCCGCAGTAGTTTCAAGCAAAATTAGTTTTTTAATTAATTCTGGACGACGAGCTGCCAAACGCATACCCACAAAACCACCCATAGATAGCCCGGCAAAAATAATAGGTTTACCAACTAATTTTTCGATTAGCTCGGCAGCATCCACAGAAAGGGTATCCATATCATACCCATCAGGTGTAATTTCAGACTGTCCTTGTCCACGATGGTCATAAGTGATAATTCGATAACGTCCCTTGAAATAAGCAACTTGTTTGTGAAACATGTGTCCGCTCCAGAGTAAACCATGTGAAAAAACAATGGTTTCTTCTCCTGAACCATGTTCTTCATAATAATACTTTGCGTTTGTTAATTGAATAAATGGCATAAAAAGGCTAAATTAGGTATAAATAGATTTCGATATTATTCTTCAAACTTAAATCTCAACCATGAGTTTTATCATTTCTTCGAGGTATCTTCTTACTTTTCGGTCGGCACCATCAGTGTAGCGATTTATTATGTATGTGAACGACATAATTTCTCCATTCGAAGCAGTAAAGTAACCTGAAAATGCCCTCGTATTACTAATTGAACCACTTTTGGCACGAACATTTCCAACTGCTTTAGAACCTTTAGCTAGGTTTTGTACTGTACCATTCATGCCTACTATTGGAATGGATGCATAAAATGAAGAAAATGTTGAATCACTCTTCATCGTGTAGAGAATATCAGTAAGATTATTCGCTGTTAGTACTCCTGAAGGTGACAAGCCGCTTCCATCTCTAATCATAAATCCTTGTAAATCTACTCCTTTTTGAGACCAAAGTTGCTTAACACTTTTTACGGCCGCATCAAAACTTCCATCTTTTGTTGAAGAATAACCAACCGTTTTAAAAAAAGCATCTGCATACAGATTAATGCTATGAAAATTACAGTCTTTTACCAATTCTGAAATCGGAGGTGAATCATAAGCAAAAATCAGATTTCTTTGTTTTGGAAAATAAGCATCGATTGTTTTATATTGATTGAATGAGATATTATTTTTCGCAGTAATACCTCCATTCAAAATAAATTTCTTTTGAACCAAATAAGCAAAAAAAGTAGGTGGGTCAGGAATAGCACCTTTAACTGAAAAATCTCCGTCCCCAGCAGGAATCGTGCCTTCTGAAAGTACAATCGAGCTAAAGGGCGTACTATAAAGCATTACATTATCACCCGAACCACGCTCTGCAATAGTTACCTTATTGATATTTTTAAGATTTGGAATTTCTGGACTAATCTTTGAAATTGGGGCAAAATCTCCTACCCTCCTGCTTTGTTTAAAATATACATTATACAGATTTTCATTTACATTTAGTCCGTTGATTCCGGCACCGTAATAATTTCCGATATCACCCCAAACCCACGAATCAGCTAAAGTATTTTCAGAAAAAATAGAACCATCTCCTAAGATATATCCATCAACTTTTTTGATTCCGTAGGATTTAATTTTTTGAGCAAAATAACTCGCTAAATCATCAACATTCGCTCCTATTCTAGGAGAGCCAAACGAAGGGTCACCCGTGCCCCTTATATAAATATTACCCTGTAAAACACTATCTGCAATGTATCCATCGAACTCAAGGAAAGTTTTAAATCTGTAATCTGAGCCTAAAACACTCAATGCAGAGGCCGTTGAAACTAATTTTAATGTTGAGGCAGAATTAAGCGATTTATGAGCATTATACTGTATTTTATACTCACCAGTTTGAGTCGAGCGAATAGATGCAGCAACTACTCCATTTCTCACTTCAATATCATTTTGAACACTATCAATGAACTTTTGGAGCCGTTCGATAGGACTTGAAATTTGTAAAAGAATAAATAAAAATACTTTCATGGACAAAAAGTTATATAATTATTGAGAAAATTGATTCAATTTCATAGTTTTACTAAAACTCTGATTATCAACAATTTCTTCCTTTTTAAAGCCTTTTTTTTGACGGGCATACTACAATTTTAACGAAAATGCCTAGTTAAAAAAAGAAATGTTTCCGTAATTTGTAACTTGAATATTAAGTTTGTGTTAATATACTTAAATATTCTTAATCATTTGATAGACTTATATGAAATTAACATTCTGGGGAGCAACAAGGCAAGTTTCGGGAAGTATGTTCTTACTCGAATTTGACGATGAGTACAGAGTTTTGATAGATTGTGGGACTGATTTGGAGCGAGAAAACAATCAAGAGACTCCCAAGTCTGAATACGGTATATTTCCATTTGACCCCTCACTTATCAATTTAATCATTCTAACACACGCACACATTGACCATTCGGGGCAAATCCCAAATCTGTATAAAGAAGGTTTTGAAGGACAAGTACTTTGCACAAAAGCCACAATGGATTTGAGTGAAATATTATTACTAGATTCTGCCTCACTCAATCAAAAAAAATACAAAGCTATTCATGATAGCAAAAAACGCTCAAAGAAAAGAAAAGATATTGATTCGAGAGAACTGTACCTCGAACGTCAAGTAAAAGAAGCTATTGAAAACTTTGTAACTATTCCATTTGAAGAGCGATTTAAATTTAAAGATAACGGTTTTGTAACTCTTTACCCAGCCGGCCACCTTCTTGGGGCAGCACACGTTTATTTAGAATTTTGGGAGAATAATCAGAAGAAAACGATTTGTTTCTCAGGTGATGTGGGTCGCAAAAATTATCCTCTTCTTGTTGACCCGCATAAAATCCCACAAGCTGATTACTTAATAACTGAAACCACTTACGGAGACCGTCATCATATTGATGAAGATGGTAAAGCTGAAGAAATTTTGGCAGATGTCATTCAAAAAGCTTGTATTGATATTCCAGGGCGATTGATTGTTCCTGCATTCAGTGTAGGTCGAACGCAAGCAATGCTTTATACGCTCAATAAATTATATACTGATAGAGGCTTTACACCAATCAAAGTATTTACTGATAGTCCCTTAGCAAAAGCAAGTACACGTATCTACGAAAAACACGTTCGACAATTAAATAAACAAGCCAGAGAATTTAACGAGGAGAATGAATCACTCTTTGATTTTGAAAATTTAGTATATTTGGAGTCGAATCAGGCAAGTAAGGCTGTTTCAAACCATTCTGAGCCATGCATAATCATTTCTGCCTCTGGAATGGTTACTGGTGGTCGAGTTGAACACCACATTCAAGCAAATATCAGCAACCCGTATGCCACAATCTTAATGATTGGTTATGCAAGTGAGCATACTTTAGGCTGGAAATTATTGAATGGCGAAAGAAAAGAGTTAAGTATTGCTGGTCAGAAATTACCTGTAAATGCAAATATTGAAAAAATTGATGTTTTTTCAGGACATGGCGACTTAGATGACCTAATTGATTTTGTCAAAACACAAGATAAAACCAAAACCAAAAATATCTTTTTAGTACACGGCGAGTTGCATACTATGCAAAATTTTAAAAATACACTCGCAGAAGTTGGATACAATCAAGTAGTAATTCCAGAAAAAGGACAAACATTTGAAATATGAATGGATAATTTAAAATGTAAAATGTAAAATACATAAAGTATTCGTCATTGAGCATTATTCATTGTTCATTCTCCATTAAGCAAAGAATGAGAACACTTTTAGATTTCGAAAAACCAATTGCCGAGCTCGAATCGAAGCTTGAGGATATGAAACGTCTAGCCGACGAAAATAGTGTTGATGTGAGCGGTGCAGTACGTACGCTCAATGATAACATTGAGCAATTGAAAAAAGAAACCTTCGCGAATCTTACTCGTTGGCAACGTGTACAGCTTTCTCGCCACCCAGACCGCCCTTATACATTAGATTATATTGAGCGAATTTGTCAAGAATTCCACGAATTGCATGGCGACCGTACAGTAAAAGATGACCCTGCAATTGTTGGTGGTTTTGCAAGCATAGACGGTCAATCTGTGATGATTATTGGTCAGCAGAAAGGTCGTAAAACCAAAGAACGCCAACACCGCAACTTTGGTATGCCAAATCCAGAAGGCTATCGTAAGGCACTGAGATTAATGAAATTGGCCGAGAAATTCAATAAACCAATCATTACACTCATTGACACCCCCGGTGCTTATCCTGGTTTAGAGGCTGAAGAAAGAGGTCAAGGAGAAGCCATTGCGAGAAATTTGAAAGAAATGATGGTTCTAAAAGTTCCTGTAATTTGCATCATCATCGGAGAAGGTGCTTCAGGTGGAGCTTTAGGTATAGCTATTGGAGATAAGGTCTTAATGATGGAAAATACTTGGTATTCAGTAATTTCACCAGAATCTTGCTCATCTATCTTATGGAGGAGCTGGAACTTCAAAGAACAAGCTGCTGAAGCACTCAAACTTACAGCAACTGATATGTTAAAGAATAAATTGATAGACGGCGTAATTGAAGAACCACTTGGCGGTGCACACCTAGATTGGGAGGATATGTCTAGACGTTTAAAGAAAAGAATTCTACACGAAATTTCTGAATTAGAGAAAAAGACTCCTCAACAAAGAATTGACGAAAGAATTGATAAATTTTGTTCAATGGGAGTTTTTCAAGAACTATAAATAAAAAAAAGGTGCCTTTGATTTTACTCAGGCACCTTTTTAATTATCTCTCTACAATTAGTTAATTCCAACAAGTTCAATTTCAAAAATCAAATCTTGCCCAGCCAAAGGATGATTGGCATCAAGTATTACTTTCGTAGCTGAAACTTCACGCACAATAACAGGAATGGCTTGTTGACCATTATGCATATTGAGTGTTCCACCAACTTCCAACGGAATATCTTCAGGAATATCCAATCGATTGAATGTAAAAATCATTTCTTCAGAAACTGGGCCATAAGCTTCTTCAACTGGAATATGAACAGTTTTTTTCTCACCGATAGACATACCAGTTACGCCCGAATCAAAACCAGCGATAACCATACCACTACCAACTTGAAACTCTAAAGGCTCACGCCCTTCTGAACTGTCGAACAATGTACCATCAGTAAGGGTGCCTTTGTAATGAACCGCTACTTTATCGCCAGATTTTACCATTTTTTTTTATTAAATATAAATTTTGAAATATTTTTTAGTATGCTCTTGCAAAAACAACACGCTTATTCGAAGGATTTCCTGTAAGTACACATTTACCTTCTTCTTCTGTTGCATCCAATGGAATACAACGAATGGTCGCTTTTGTAAGTTCTTTGATTTTTTCTTCAGTTTCTGAAGTGCCATCCCAGTGGCAAAGTAAGAAGCCACCTTGTTCGATTTTTTCTTCAAATTCTGCCCAAGTATCAACCTTAAACATATTTTCTTCACGGAAATGAAATGCTTTCTTGTAGATAGCCACTTGGATTTCTTCCAATAAATCCTTTACATAAACTGCAATTCCATCTAATGAACGTGTTTCTTTTGTTAGAGTATCTCTGCGAGCTACTTCAATGACACCATTTTCTAAATCACGTTTACCAATGGCCATTCTAACAGGCACACCCTTCAATTCATACTCCGCAAATTTCCACCCCGGTCTATTGGCATCATTATCATCAAATTTCACAGTGATACCGTAAGATTTTAATTCTTTGATAATAGGATCAATAACTGCTTTGATAGCCGCTAAATCTTCTTCGCCTTTAAAAATCGGTACAATTACCACATGAATTGGAGCAAGTTTTGGAGGCAGTACCAAACCATTATCATCTGAGTGTGCCATTATTAAGGCTCCCATCAAACGTGTACTTACCCCCCAAGAAGTTCCCCAAACGTGTTCAAGTTTACCTTCCTTATTTTGGAATTTCACATCAAAAGCTTTGGCAAAGTTTTGCCCTAAAAAGTGAGAAGTTCCAGCTTGAAGTGCCTTACCATCTTGCATCATAGCTTCGATACAAAGTGTTTCTTCTGCCCCAGCAAATCGTTCATTAGCAGATTTATATCCCTTAATAACAGGCACTGACATCCACTCTTCTACAAATTTGGCATAAACATCCAACATTTGCTTAGTTTCTTCCATTGCTTCCTTTTCGGTAGCATGTGCCGTATGCCCTTCTTGCCATAAAAATTCAGCGGTACGTAAAAACATACGCGTACGCATTTCCCAACGCACAACATTAGCCCATTGGTTAATCAATATAGGTAAATCGCGATGCGATTGAATCCATGTCTTGTAAGTATTCCAAATAATTGCTTCACTCGTTGGGCGAACCACTAATTCTTCCTCTAATTTAGCTTCAGGGTCAACCATTAACTTTCCGGGGTTATTGGGGTCAGTTTTCAAACGATAATGTGTAACAACGGCACATTCTTTGGCAAAACCTTCAGCATTTTTCTCTTCTGCCTCAAATAAACTTTTGGGGACAAATAATGGGAAATACGCATTTGTATGACCAGTTTCTTTAAACATATCATCTAAAGCTCTCTGCATTTTTTCCCAAATCGAAAAACCGTAAGGCTTAATAACCATACATCCACGAACTGCCGAGTTTTCGGCCAAATCTGCACGTTTTACTAATTCGTTGTACCACTCCGAGTAGTTTTCACTACGTTTTGGAAGACCTTTACTCATAATTATTATAAATGAAGAATGAAGAATTTAGAAAGAAGATTAATTGATTATTCAACCAATTAGCCTTGTTTTCGAATTTCTATATTAGATATTTTAATATTATTTGAATTTTTGATAGAAAAACTTCGTTAAATTATTAGAATAAGTCTATTTAGACACGCTAAAAGTCAAATTCTAATACGATATTAATCTATAATTTGATTGCAAAGATAGGTTTTTATATTAAGTTTGTAAAATAATGTTAGTATTCAATAATTGTTTGTTTAAATGATGATTGAACAGTTAGTTTTTAAAAAAAAATGGAAAAAATATTTTTTTTATACAACCTTTTATAAGCCTATTGCATCATTCACATATATAAGCAACGATTTTGAAAAATAATATCGACTTACAGAGTAAACCACATTAAATCATTAATACAATGGATGCTTTAAAATCAATAAAATATTTGTCGGTAGCTGTGCTTTTGAGTACATGGGGATGTACTTCAACTAAGCAACTTACTACCAAAGGTGAATATGATGATACTTATGGCTCATCGAAAGATGCTCCTGTAGTAGCATATACCCCTAAGCAAACTCCTGAGTATCTAGAAAACCAACGCTATCAACCCGAAGAGCCACAACAAAATACAGGCACTGGGACTGATGAATACTATGATGAAAACTATGTAAATTCTCGTAAAGTATATCGTAATAACAATGGTAGTACAGGTTATGCTTCAGGTTTCGCTAATGGTTATCAATCAGGCTGGAATGACTACGCTTGGAGCCAACCAGTAGGTTGGTCTAGTCCATATAGCATGTATGGTTACAATAGCCCATTTGGTTATAATCTTTGGGGTAGAAGTAGCTGGAATCTAGGTCTAGGTTTTGGCTTAGGAGGTTTCAATAGTTTCTATGACCCATTCTGGAACAGCTACGGATATAATTCTTTCTATAGCCCTTGGGGTTATAATTCTTTCTATAATCCTTGGGGATACAACTCATTCAACAGTCCATGGGGTTTTAATTCTTGGTACAGTCCGTACTCATACGGCTATTATGACCGCTTTGCTTACGGATATGGAAATAACGTCTTCGTAAATAATTATTATAACAATGTTACTTCGGGAGTGAATGGAGCATCTACAAATCGTCGTACTTACGGACCTCGTGACGGTGGCAGTGGCTCATCAAATTATAACCGAGGATTTACTAATGCGGCTGTAAACACTGGTGGTGCGAATGCCTCATCAGGACGCTCAGCGAATGCACGTGGTGCCTACGATAACTCTGGATATGCTCGCCCGTCGAGAAATGGAGATTGGAATGGTAGTTCAGCAAGCCGCGAGTATACCCGTGGTGCATCAAGAAGTTATGACGGCAGCAGTAGCAATTCAAACGACACTTATTACCGTCCACGACGTAACGGCGGTACAGAAGGTAGTTATTCTAGTGGTAACTCAAATGGAGGATATAATTACTCTCGTCCATCGTCTAGCAGTCGCTCATCAGATAATTGGTCAAGTGGTAGTGGCAATTATTCAAGAGGTAGTTCAAATTCTAACTCGAATTCAAACTCATCTTGGTCTAATTCAAACTCTGGAAGTTTTTCACGTGGTTCATCTTCAGGCTGGAGTGGAAGCAGTGGTGGCGGAAGCTCAAGCAGCGGCGGCGGAGGTGGCGGCGGCGGTAGTAGCCGTGGTCCAAGATAATCTTTCGGTATTTGTTTGTTCTAACTCATCCATTGAGCTAATTCATGAATCATTCGAAAACCTCGCTGAATCATAGCGTTTGGCGAGGTTTTCTATTAATAAAACTACCTTTTCTTTATGAAGCAATTGTACTAAAGATTCAAGAATCTGGGTTATTTTTCTTCAATATTACAGTACTAACAAATGAAAATTACACGCTTTTTTCTAGCCACAGCTTTGATTATGGGAGGAATCAAAGTTCAAGCCCAATTGAGCTTAGGAGGCCATTTTTATGGAGAAGATGCCTTCAGATATACACAAAGTAAAGTGACAGGCTCTGCTCGTATGCAAGGTATGGGAGGTAGTTATGCAGCATTGGGGGCAGATGCAAGTAATGCCTTCTCTAACCCAGCGGGTTTAGGTTTCTACAATCGTTCTGAACTAAGTATTACACCGATTTTTAATTCGCTAAACACTTCATCTCAGTATATAGGCTCGACAAGTAAATCAAGTACTTCAAATGCAAATATCGGACAATTAGGCTTGATTTTAAGTAACTCTGGAAATGGTTCAAGAAAAAAACGTTCAGCTTTCGCCATTACTTACTCAAAACAAGTCAACTTACTATCAAGCTTTAACTATGTTGGCCAAAATAACAAAAGTTCAATGGGTAATTACTTCACAGAAAAAGTAAATTCATTGAATGTGAGTGCTAAAGATTTGGATAAAGAGTTTGATGCTAATACCGCAACCGCTGATTATCCAGAAGGTATGTATTACTGGTCTTATATGATTGACCCCGTTGCTGGAAATGACACTAAATATTTACAAGCAGAAAAGAGTCTGCCAGTAAATCAAATTGGTAATAACACAAGTACTGGCAATCAAAGTCAGTGGAATATGGCCTACGGAGCCAATTTTGATGACAAAGTTTACTTAGGTTTTTCTTTGGGCTTTGTAAGAATGAATTATGAAAATTTGAATAATCATAACGAGCAATTCCCTAAAGGTACGGTTTTTAATGGTTTTGATTATAATGAAAACCTTACGTCTAGAGGTGGTGGAATGAACGTTGGGCTTGGTGCAATCGTAAAAGTTGCAGACAATATTAACCTTGGAGTCAATGTAACTTCTCCAACTTGGTTAACAATCAATGAGGTTTATAATTCTAATATCAGAATTACAACAACATTCTTTAAGCCAGATTATACTGAAGTTCGTACTCGTGAAAACGAATTTTCTTATAAAATTACTACTCCACTCAAAGCTAGTGGTGGTGTAACGTTTTTCCTACCAAGCAAGAAAGGCTTCATCACTGCTGATGCTGAATATGTAGGGTACTCAAATATGGGTATTAAATACGCCAATTACGATAATAATGGTTATGTAACAGGCTATTCTACCGCCGCCGCACAAAACACTAAGATAAAAAATACTTATAAAGATGCAGTAAATATTAAAGTAGGTGGAGAATATAGAATTGAAAATATTAGATTAAGATTAGGGGCGAAGTACATGCCAGACCCTTATACAAAGAAAATTGATAATCTTGATCGTTCGCAGATGGTTTTTACGGGTGGAGTTGGCTACCGTTCAGCTAAATTCTTTGTAGATGTTGCTGGAGTATTGAATCAATTTACAAGTGCATATACGCCTTACGAATTAGCTAATACTGCCAATTATGCTTCGGCAAACATCACCAATAATCATAAAAGTTTTGTAATCTCGGTAGGAACATTCTTCTAATTAATTTCATCGAGAGTTTCCTTTAAAAATGCCCTAATCGTTAATAACTTATTAACTAGGGCATTTTTATTTTTATTCTCATCTGATTTATTACTTAGTTTTTGCTTCACCCCTTTTAAAGTTAAACTTCCTTTTCCAGCAGTATTTATTATCTCACGAAGTTTTTCTATATCATGCTCCGTAATTTGTCTTTCTTTACCGTTTCGTTTGAATTTTAAATTAAACTTTTTTTCATAAAATCTTATTAATGAAACATTTACATCTAAAATTTCCGCAACTTCAGAAGTCGAATAATAAAGTCTAACCATTGGCTTTAATTGAATTAATAATCAAATTTATGCCTTTTTTTGATAAAATGCTATCGTACAAGTACATCTCTATTTTCCAAAATATTCACAAATTTATTATATTCCTCGCTCACTACACTTCCCTTGTTGAAGGGATTTCCCCTCAAAAAAGCTTTTTGAAGTTTATCTAGTTTTATTAAATTCATGGGTATTTCATTAATAGCATTATACGAAATATCTAATTCTTCTAAAGCTTGTAATTGATAAATTTGTTCAGGGAAAACTTTAAAAAGATTATAACCAAGGTCTAACAGCTGTAAATTTGGCAAATATGGCAACGAGTTTATCTTATTATGATGAGCGTATAAAAACTGTAAATTAGATAAAGAAGAAATTTCATCAGGCAAATTCCACAATTGATTATAGGCAATAGCCAAAGTTTTTAAGTTTTTTAATTCACCAAGTTCTTTAGGCAAAAACTGAAGTTGGTTATGATATAGGTCTAACTCCGTAAGATTAACTAAATTTTTAATTGAACTTGGCAATGCCTTTGCTCTTACATTATACAAATTCAGCGATTTAAGATTTTTAAAATGCTTGAAATCTTTATTCCGAAACGTAATGAAATCATTGTTTCCAATAAACAATATTTCTAGTTTTTTATTCTTTTTTAAGCCTTTTGGTATTTTATCTAAACCTGTAAATTGTAAGTTCAAATCTTTTAGGTGACTATTTCTTTTAAATTTAAAACTTTGATAATCAACATAATTTCCGCTCAAACTCAAGAACCTAAGCTTCTTAAAAGACCAAATTGCCTTCGGCACTTTTACGATATAATTATTCGATAAATCTAATTTTTCAAGATTTTTAAATCGAAATACTACTTGAGGAAATTCATTTAATGAAAGTCTATTCAACATTAATGTTTTGACAGTGTCAGGCCTATCACACAATTCTGCTTGACTTATTGTTGAAATAAAAGTTTTACTTGGTTTACGATTCAAATCTTTTCCAAGTTGAATTGTAAAAGAAAGTTGAAATTTTGAAGAAAGTTGTTTGGCTAATTTTGAAACTTTCGTTTGATTTAGAAACTTTTCGGCAATCTGAAAAAAATATTTCTCATTGGTCGAATTCAAGGAATCGAACAACATTCTTCGGTTATTAATAACTCCCCGATTTAAGAAGCCATAAACCAAATAGTCGATTTCTCCTTTTTCATTAATAAAAAGTGTAACTGGTAAAAAAACATTTTGGTTTAACTCAGCTATATTTACCCCTAAGCCTAGTCCTATTTTAAAGAAATCATTTGCAAATTTTTTCGCTTCTAAATCAAATACCATTAAATTGTTTTGTTTACTATCTAAAGAAATAGTACTTAAATTTAAGTATTCATGCTGTTGTACTCTTGGTGGCATTATCACTCTTTCAAATTCTTCCGAACCATAAATTTTCTTATTTTGAGCAACAACGCTGTTAAAAACAACAATAAAAAGTAAAAATAGTTTTCTCATGTGTTTGACCAAATTTAGGTTGTAAACATATAACTAAATTTTTAGTTAATTATTATATAGAGAGAAATTTTTCAAAAACGTATGTAAAATTCTAGGTCAACAAGTAGATTTACTTATTTTTGTTATACATTAATACCTAACACATGAATTACGAAAATATAATAATTGAAAAACAAGAAGCAATCACTTGGATTTATCTCAATAGACCAGCCTCACTTAATGCCCTTACTCCACAACTCATTCAAGAACTAAAAATAGCCATTCAGGCAGTAGCAGAAGATAAAAATTGTAGAGTATTAATTGTTAAAGGTTCAGGAAGAGCATTTTCCGCAGGAGTTGACCTAAAAGCCATGAATGAATCTTTAGTCGGTGGACAATTTACAGCTGTTGATATTTTAAATACTGGTAACGAAATTGCTCATCTTTTACAAAGCATTCCACAGCCAACAATTGCCCTTGTACATGGTCATTGTTATACCGGAGCAACTGAATTAATGATGTTTTTTGACTTAATTATTGCCGCTGAAGATGCCAAAATTGGTGACACACACGCAAAATGGGGAATTTTACCCAAATGGGGAATGTCACAAAGATTACCACGACTTGTTGGAACACTCAAAGCTAAAGAAATGTCGTTTACTTGTAAAGCAATTACTGGTAAAGAAGCAGAGCAATTAGGTTTGGTAAATAAAGCTGTCCCAACTGAAGAATTAGACCAAGCTGGTATTAAATTGGCTCAAGAAATCATACAAAATTCTGCTCAAACAATTGCGGCACTTAAACATTTATACAATGAAGGTATGTCAACAACACTCGTTGATGGATTAAAAATTGAAAGCGAATTTATGACTGAAATTACTGATAGAACTGATTTTTTAAGAGGTTTTGAGAAAAATAAATGATTAAAATGCTGAAAATTGAAGAATCTGGTAAAGCACCTGTGAATGGTATTGAAATATATTTTGAGACCTTTGGAAATAAATCTAATCCAGCATTATTACTTATTATGGGGCTTGATGCTCAATGTGTAATTTATGGAGAATCTTTTATTAAGCCTTTGGTTGATGCAGGATATTATGTTATTAGGTTTGATAATAGAGATATTGGTCTATCTACTTGGATGAATGATAAATGGCATCGTAGTAATCCATACACTTTAGAAGACATGGCTAAAGATAGCATGGAATTACTTAACTTCCTGCAAATCAATAAGGCACATATTATTGGCGTTTCAATGGGTGGAATGATAGCCCAACACATTGCGATTGATTTTCCAGAAAAGGTTTTATCACTTACTTCCATTATGTCATCAGGATACACTCTAAATCCTAAAGTATTTGATAAATATCGACTTAAAATTATAGTTAAACTATTACCATTCCTGATAAAGCGATTTTATTTTAAGAACAAGTATTCAAATCATAAAATAACTGTCGGTAGTTATGTAGCTACCTATCGGCTTTTAAGAGGAACACGCTTTCCTTTTGATGAAGCCTATTTTAGAGAAGTTTTCACAGAAAGTATCGAGGTCAGAAAAGGACAAAACCCTAGAGCAAGGTATCAACAATTTTGTGCAATAGTTGCATCTGGGTCTAGATTAAACAAATTACACAAAATAAAATCACCAACACTTATCATACATGGAACTGCCGACCCTTTAGTACATCCCAAACATGCACAAATTTACGCACCGCTAATTCCAAAATCAAATCTGATGATGGTTGAAGGAATGGGCCATGAATTACCAAAAGATGCACTAACAGAGATCTTACCTTCAATAATTAAACATATTTCAAGCACAGGTTTTAAATAATATGAAATACTTGGTAAATTATTGATGCCAATTTTTTGCACAAAAAAGTCAATAAATTAGGCTTATTATTTGATTAGTAAATATTATTTATAAAAGCAGTATTTCAACAACAGTATTTGACAGTTAAAAGGAACATAAACTAGGTATTTATTTCCTTAATTCAACTAATTCTTGTTCTACCAAAGGTAGTTTCTGATTGAATTTTTCTTCAATTTCATTGAAAAGGGATAAAATCTCATCTATATCTTCATTATTCTTTGCTTTTTTTTCTAAATTCTGAAGGTCTAGCGTTATTTCAGGTAATCCAACCATTGTAAATGAAGGCTTTAGCTGATGTGCTAATTTACCGATTTCAACTATTTTCTGTTCATCAATTAGAGGTCTCAACTGAAAAAACTGATTAGGGACTGTCTTTAAAAATAGATTAAACATATCTGCTGCATAACCGCGGTCATTTCCATACACCTTTGCTAGATAATCTGGCTGCAAGGCTTCTTCAAGATTAACCTCATTGACAATCGCTAAATCTTTCTTTTCTTCCACAGAACTCACTATATTTTTTTCTTTAATTTCAAGTTTTTTATGAGGGTTCAAAGTAAGTTTTTGCTTCAAAACATCACGTAATTGGTCAGGTGTAAATGGCTTTGTTAGGTATGAATTCATACCAATTTCATAAGCAAATCCTATTTCATCACTCATTGCTGAGGCAGTCAGAGCAACGATAGGTATATTTTGATTAGCATTTCCCTCCATACTTCTAATTACCTTTGTTGCCTCATACCCATTCATTTCGGGCATCCGTATATCCATTAAAATAATATCAAAATCCTCTTTTTTTACAGCCTCAACGGCAAGTAAACCATTGCTTGTAATTTTATAAGACATTTTCCATTTCAAAAGTAAACCCTCCACATATTTTTGATTTAGCAGATTATCTTCAACGACAAGCACATGATAATTCTTCCATTCTTCAGAAATATCTTCATTCAAAGCATGCAGCTTCTTAGATTGTTGTTTACTATCTTTTAATGGCAGAGTAAATATGAAAGCAGTTCCTTCATTTAATGTACTCTCAACATTTATCTCCCCCCCATGTAGGTTAACTAGCTGCTTTACAATTGCTAAACCAAGTCCAGTTCCCCCATATTTTACTTTAACATCTTGGTCAGCTTGTTTAAAGCTATCAAATATTTTGTCAATATTTTGTGGACTAATTCCAATTCCTGTATCAAAAACTTTTACTTCAGTCATTAGGAAATCACCTAACCTACATAACAACGATACTTGTACTCCGATTTCACCTTTTTCAGTAAACTTCACTGCATTACTCAAAAGGTTCATCAAGATTTGAGTTAAAAATGTAGAATCTCCAATAACATCATTTTCAATTTCTTCATCAAAATCAAACACCAATTTAACATCCTTACCTTGCAATCTAAGCCTGAAAGTTTGTAATGTACTATTAATCAAATCTTTAAGGCTAAAAATTTGCTCAGAAAGCTTCATTTCGCCTGCTTCAATTTTCGAAATATCTAATACATCAGAAACCAAATTCAATAATAAATCTGCAGAATAATTTATCGCACTTAAATATTCAGTTTGCTTTTTATTAGGATTCGTATCATATAATAGATGAGTCATTCCAATAATAGCATTGATAGGTGTTCTTATTTCATGGCTCATATTAGCCAAAAAACGTTTTTCAGCTCTCCTAGCCTCTTCAGCAATTTGGCGAGCTTCTTCTAATGCTTCTTGTGTTTTTTTTCGTTCAGTAATATCTAAGTGAATACCCACCGAACCTGTTACTTTACCACTACTTTCAATAATTGGAGCTCCACTAATAATTACCCAAATAATTTCCCCATCTTTCTTCCTTAAGGGCACTTCATATACGCCAGTATCTCCATCTAATCGATTTGAGTTTTGCTCATCTATAATTCTTTTAAATTCATCATCGGGTAAAAGAATATCAGCAGCTTTTTTGCCAACCAACTCAGCCTCTTCATATCCAGTAAGTTCACAGAAACGCCTATATGCTTTCATAATAATATCATTATTATCTACCTCAATGAGCCCTAAGTTCATGTTTTCAATAATACCTCGATATTTCTCTTCACTGTATCTAAGCTGTTCAGTTTGCTCTGTTACTCTTCTTTCTAGTGATTCATTCAACCTTTTTAAATCTTCATTTGCTTGGAATAATTCCATAGCTTTAGCTTCCAACAAACTTTCGGCCTGCTGTCGAGCTTTTTTTTCACGTTCGATTTTACGTTTAAGAGCCTCTATTTCTTCACTCATGATTTACTAATTACAAATTTTACCAACGAACCAGATTCATCAACATTACTCTTTTCTATTGTAGCACTTTCATTATAGTATTGGAGTGTGGCTTCAATTAATCCGAATGCTAAATCAGACATCTTACGATCAGAATGATAAAGCATTTCTAATTGTTTTTCTGAAATTCTAGTTGTGGTAATCTTTGGTAATTCTGCATCTGGATATAGTCTTAGAACCGAAACATGGATGTAATGGTCAACCCTCTCAAAAAAATCAAAGGCATTGGTTGTTTCAACAAAAAAATGTGAGTATTTCTTTGAAAATAATTGTAGTAAATGTTTGCCAAAATCATTTAATAATGTACTAACAGGTAATTGGGTACGAACACTTAAACTGCTTACTAGTTGCACCATTTCTGAATGGTCATAAGTGCCAACAGAAGTATAAATTCCTTTCGAAGGCAGATTGAGCGATTCAATAATTTCATCCATCATTGAATAGCTAAATTTTTCTTCGACCATTTCAATAAACTCTGTAAATACAATTCCTTTCATCAGCTTTGGGTTTAACGAGAACTATTTCACTAAAATAAGCAAAAACCATGCAAGAATTATTAAATGGATATATTTTTCCATAAAAATAATTTTTTTTCCAAAATTTGGAAATTTTTAGGGGTAATAAAAAAACTTAATAAATTGATTATCAATATTTTTTCATTTTTGAAAGAACTGGCACACATTTGGATTGTAATTATACACAAACAACTCAAGAAAATGAAAAAAAAATTATTTTTTATCTTTCTAAGTTTGGCATGGCTAAATACAGAAGCCCAAACTAAGAAAGAGGTCAAACCCGTAGTACCGGTGGTACCCGTGGTAAAGGAACTACCTCCTCTTGAAAAAGTTTTAGATTACGCCGAACAAAACTCTCACTTAATTAAGGAGCAAGATGCTCTTTCAGAACATTATGGTCATAGTGTTAAAGTAGCTCAGAAACTTTGGATGGACAAAGTATTTATGGATTTAGGTGGCCAACGTTCAAATAACGGTGCTATACTCAATCTTAACAATAATATATCAAGTTCAGAATTTAATTCCTTAAGCTTCCAAACAATAAACGCGTTTAGAGTTGGACTTACGGTTAGAATTAGTTTGTATGATATGCTTGCCCGCAAAGATCTCATCAGACAAGCACAATATCGTCAGGCCGCTTCTGAACAACATTCGCAATATTTAGTACAAGACGTTAAGTTTAGAATTACAGACCTTTATAAGGATGCACAGCTTGCTTATAAATTATTGAGTATCAAAGCTGATAAAAAATACGCATTCTTTTTACAAAAAGAAATGGCTGAAAAAGAGTTTCAGCAAGGACAACTTCATATTTCAGAGCTAGTTCGCATTATAGAATTATCGTCAAACGCTTTTGCAGAATTTGAACAAGCAAATGCCACCTACGAAAAACTATATTATCAACTAGAAATTATGCTTGGGGTTTCTTTGAAAGATTTGAAATAACCCCTATTCCACTACTCTATTTATAATTTATGAGTGGTTTTGGAGAAGGAAAGATTTCAAAAACATTTAAAACTCAACAGAAATAAAATGAATCTAATTGAATTTATTAGATTAATCAAAAAAAATATTTTTCTATTAATCTTAATTCCTCTTGTAATGGCTTCTGCCACATACTATTTTACAAGAGATGCCGATAGAGAATATAGTAGCTCAACAATGCTTTACACTGGTTTGTCTACGGGCTTTAACATTGAAAGTACTGGTGAGTCAAGGAAAGACCGTGACGTTGTAAATAACTCATTTGAAAATATCATTAATACCATACGTTCACGAGAGACAATGAAGGAAGTGAGTTTTAGACTTCTTTCAGAAATATTAATTCTTGATAAGGCAGATGGTACACATGTGAATCCAAAAACTTTTGAAAAGTTAAAAAAATGGATTCCAGCAAATATACGTAGTATGGTTGTAGTGCCTAACAATGCCCCTGCTACCTATCAGAAATTAATGGCAATCTACGAATCGGGACAGTCAAAAGAATTACAACACTTCTTTAATGAAGAGAAAACGCCATTTAGTTTAAAAAATTTAAGTGAAATCAAAGCTAATCGTAAAGGAAGCAGCGATATGATTGAGATTACTTATTCATTAAATGATAAAGGCTTATGTGAAAATACGCTTAAGACAACTCTTGACGTATTCATGAGAAGGTATAAAGGATTAAAGGCCTCAGAAACTGGTAGTGTGGTTGCGTATTTCCAAGAACAGTTCGATAATGCTAAAAAAGATTTGAGCGAGGCTGAAGATAGAATGAAAAACTTTAGAGAAAACGGTCAAATTCTAAATTACTACGAACAAACAAAAGCCATTGCGGGAAAAAAAGAAGATTTGACTGACGAACATCATCGTTTAGAAGGCGAGCTTAAAGCAGCTGACCAAGCCCTTGCCAAGTTAGAAGAAAAACTAGAAATTGATAGAAATTCGTTCTTTAAAAATTCAGAATTGTTAAATCAAAAAAATAAAATCTCAGAATTAACAACTATTATTGCTCGAAATAACCTAGATCCAAATGGTGAAAATGTGCAAAAGTTGAATGAAGAAGTAAAAGGTTATGAAAATTTGCTAACGGAGGGTGTAAAGAACTTATATGCTCGTACACATTCTACTGAAAGTATTCAAATAAAAAACTTACTAGATTCATGGCTGGAAAACATGATTTTAGTCGAAAAGAATAAAGCAAGAGTTGGCTCATTAAATATTAGATTAGGTGAAATCAAAGAAGACTATGCTAGATTTGCTCCTCTGGGCTCTGGTTTATCAAGGTTAGAGCGTGAAATTGATGTGAGAGAAAGAGCCTATATTCAAATTTTACATGATTTGAATACTGCACTTTTACGCAAACAAAATATAGAAATTTCATCAAATCTTGACATCATTGACGAGCCAATAACTGTAGAGATGCCAAGTAAAAAAATGATGCTAATCATACTTTCTGGCTTAGTAGGTGCGATTGGAGTACTAGCAACTTTGTTGATTTTAGAATTAAGCGATAGAACAATAAAAAATCTTGAAAGAGGAATTGAATTCACAGGACTTAATGCAGCAGGTGCATTACCAGTTTTCTATCAAAAAAATCATTCTGAGGCAATTAAAGAAACATTAATTGGACAGATTGTAACAAATTTTAAATTGAAAATAAGTGCCTTGCATGGTAGTGAAACAACACCATTAATTCTAATTACAAGTACACAACCTAATGAGGGTAAATCGGAAGTAGCTAATTTAATCACTCAACATTTACAAAAATCTGGTGCAAGAGTGCTTTCAATTCAACCAAGTAGTGAAACTCGCACATCTTATGTAGAAGGATTATTAAAATATCCTGCAACCAAAGCACTCAGTGAAGCTAAAGGCATTGAAGACCTTATTAGTTCTTGGATTGACCCTAATGATTATGATTATTGTTTGTTAGAAATTCCTCCGTTTTTAACAGGAAATATTCCAACAAACATTTTAAAAAATGCCCATTTATCTCTTTTGGTTGTATCGGCAAATCGCTCATGGAAAAAAGCAGATAAAAAAGCAGTTCAAATTTTAGAAAACTATCATATTCCAGTTGAAATGATTGTAAATGGGGTTGCCTTTGATTCCCTTGAAAACTTGGTTGCAGAGAATCAAACTAAAGATTCAAAATTAAAAACTATGATTAAACGATTGTTGAGGCTTGAGTTCAAGCGTAAAGAATTAAAGCCATCACCAATTGCAGTTGGAAATGATTCTTTAGCTGTTGATAAATTATTAAAGAAAAAAGTCTAAAATGGATTCAAAAGCTGACATTATCTGCCTTGGTTTACCTTCATGGGAGGGCGATTATCTAAAATCGACGGTACAATTGCTTTCAGAGATGACTAACTTCTATGATGTACTCTATGTTGAATATACATATACATGGATTGATGTCATAAGAGGTTTTCTAGGCAAAAATACTGCTCCGATAAATCGGATTTTAGGTAAAGAAGATAGATTGAGGATAATAAATTTAGAAAATGGTAACAGCATCAATGTTCTAACTTTGCCACCAATCATACCCATAAACTGGATATCAAACAAAGTAATATACAAGTACTTACTAAAATTAAATAGTAAGATTATTGAAAAAAGCATAAAAAAAGTAACCCAAAAATTAAAATTTACAAATCCAATATTTATCAATGCTTTCCAGCCAAACTTTGGACTTAATTTGAAAAAAAAGTTCAATGAAAAATTAACTATCTATTATTGCTATGATGAAATAAGTGAAGCTCAATGGTGTAAAAAACACGGTGCCTGGACAGAGTTCGAATTCATGAAAATTGTTGACGCTGTCGTTGTTTCATCTAAAGCACTATTGGAAAAGAAAAAAAAGATTCAAACAAACACTTTTCTAGTAAAGAATGGTGTTGATGTGGGTATTTTTAGTGATAAAAAAGATATAAACAAGCCAAAAACAATTATTGGTTACATAGGTACCATTGATGATAGGATTGATATCGAACTTGTTAAAAGCTTAATCAAAAATATGCCCGAATACAAATTTTTATTTGTTGGGCGAGTCATGGATAAAACTGTAGAATCATGTCTAAACATACTACCCAATGTTGAATTTACAGGGGCCAAGCAACCAGAGGAGTTGGGTATAGAAATGAAAAAAATTGATATTGGACTAATACCTTTCAAGAAAAATGAATTTACAAAAAATATTTATCCACTCAAAATCAACGAATATTTAGCAAGCGGAATGCCCGTTGTAAGTACAGATTTTGCAGATTTAACTGACTTTGAAGGACTCATTTATAAGAGCACAGATAATAAAAGTTTTGAAGAAATGCTAAAAATGGCTATTATTGAGAAAGATCAATTATTAGTAGATGCAAGAATCGGATTTGCTCAACTTAATTCATGGAAAAATAGAGCTGTCGAATTAACACATATTATTGATGAATTAACTGAAAAATAAATAATATTGGTGGGGTCGAAATTATTAATTTCACACCAACATTTTTAATATTTGGTTACAAAATAGTGAGTAGAATTTCTGTCTAATATGTATTTTTCAGAATATGTTAGATAATAATTAATAAAATTAGAATAAATCTACTCATACTTATTATCTTTCATTTAGAAAGAAAAATGCTTTTACGATGAAAAAATTATTAGCCAAATTTGATACCTCATTTATTGAAAGAAGTAGCCTAATGATGGGCAATATTCTAAATGCAGGATTAGGTTTCCTTACATTCGGTATATTGGCACGTGGGCTTTCAAAAGAAGACTTTGGTATTTGGGTATTGTATTTGAGCGTATTTGGATTTGTTGAAATGCTCCGTGCTGGTTCTATTTACCAAGCATTGGTAAAATATGTTGCATCGTGCCATGACAAAGTACAAGAACGAAGATTTATTCTAGGTGCATGGCAAATTAGCCTTTGGTTAACAGCAATTATTTTGTTGGTTATTTTCAGCGTAAAAGTATTATTTGAATCGTATTTTTTTATCAGATTTTCTGAGTTGTTGTTTATTCAGTATCCGGTCGTCATTTGCTTGATGTTACCCATCAACATGGCGACCATGATATTTCATTCTCGTCAGCAATTCATTAAATTGTGGTTTATAAACTTCTTACAAAGTGCTCCATTTTTAGCTGCATTATTTTTCTCGAAGAGCCTCGATTTGCAATTAGTTGTAAACATACACTTGTTAGTAAGAGCATTTATTGTAGTTTATACTGTTATTTTTGAGCGTGGCATTTGGGTAAATTTTAAATCCTTATTTTCAAATCCAAAGAAAACAGATAGTTCTTATAAAGAACTTCTCAATTTTAGTCGCTTTACTGTACTTTCACAAGTGGGTTCTAGTTTACTAAAAAATGTTGATATTTGGCTAATAAATCACTTTGCTGGTTCAAGCATGGTTGCTCTATATCAAATACCACTTAAACTAGTTGAGATTTTTGAAATTCCTTTGAGAAGCTGGGCAATGTCGGCCTACCCAAGATTTTCAAACTTAGTTGCACACCAAAAAATACTTGATTTGAAAAAAAACTTCATTAAAGAGCTGGGTTTATTTACTTTAGGAATTTTACCGATAATAGGAATATTATACTTATTTGCTGAAGAAGCCATTGTACTTTTTGCGGGTAAAGGGTATGCAGAAGCAACGGTTTTACTTAAATTATTTATGTTGTATGTATTATTACTACCAACTGACCGTTATCTTGGCATTACGCTTGATGCTCTCAATTTCCCACAAATAAATACAGTAAAAGTATTTGTAATGTTGTTTATCAATATCATTGGTGACTATTTAGTTCTTCATTTTGAATTAGGATTAATGGCTGTTATCGGAATAACTCTGCTAAATATTACTTTTGGCATTGTTATTGGCGTGTATTTCATGAAACAACAATTCAATGAAAAAAATATCATCGCCATTTCAAGCATCTAAAGGGTCTGAGCAACTCAAAAAACCCTTAAACCTTGGCTTGTTAATTTTATTTGGCATTTTCTTTTCACTAATTATTTCAAAATCAGGATTTACGGCTGGGATTGCTTTTGCGGCTTTGCCTTTCCTTTTTTTCTTTTTATACCAACTTTTCACCTACCCCAAATTAGGAATTTACAGCACCATATTCATGGGATTTATGGTTAATGGAATTCCTCGTTATGTGAGCGATGCTCCCGTTGGTCTTGCCATTGATGGAATTTTATTTTTAACATTTATTGCTCTTTTGGTAAAAAAACAGAAAATTGATTGGTCGGAAGCCAGCAGTGGACTTACCATAGTATCAATTATCTGGATGGGCTATAATGTATTAGAAATTTTTAATCCAGAAGCACGAAGTTTTGAAGCATGGTTTTATGCCATGAGAGGGGTCTCGCTTTACATGTTTTTAGCAGTACCTTTGACATTTGTGTTACTCAAAGAAAGGAAAGATTTAGACCTTTATCTTAACCTTTGGTTGATAATTTCAATAATTGGCTCAATTAATGGACTAAAACAAAATATAATAGGTGTTGACTCTTTTGAACAAGCTTGGCTTGATGCAGGTGCAGCTAAACAACACATACTTTTCGGTAAATTGAGAGTATTTTCATTTTATTCGGATGCAGGCCAGTTTGGTGCTTCACAAGCACATACTTTAGTTGTGGCTACCATTTTGGCATTACAAAGTGGACTTAGCTTAAAACGAAAAATATTTTACTTTACAGCTGCATTCCTTTCATTAATTGGCATGTTTATTTCTGGAACCCGAGGTGCGATGGCAGTACCTGCTATTGGTTTTATGACATATTTTTTCATGAGTAAAAACTTTAGAGTTTTTGGTGGAGGTGTATTGATTGGTGGTATTGTGTTTTATATATTAAAATTTACTTTTATTGGACAAAACGTTTATGCTATCAATCGAATGCGAACTGCCCTAGACCCTAACGATGCTTCTTTATTAGTAAGACTTGAAAATCAGAAAAAGCTAGCAAATTATTTAGCTTCAAGACCTTTTGGTGGAGGGGTGGGCTCTGCAGGAAGCTGGGGATTAAGGTTTAGTCCAAATAGTTTTCTTGCACAGACTCCTACCGATAGTTGGTTCGTTAGAATTTGGGCCGAGGAAGGAGCAGTTGGGCTAACTGTTCACCTAATTATCTTGTTTTATATTGCCATTCAAGGCGGTATCATTCTTTGGAACCTTCCTGACAAAAATTTACGGCAACAATTCCTTGCAATTCATGCTGGAACTTTAGGGATTTATGTAGCGAGTTATGGAAATGGTATTTTAGGACAAATGCCAACAGGAATTTTACTATATGTGGGTTGGGCTTTGATGTTTAAGGCAAAAAAAATCTGTGGATTAAGTTATCCATTTTCAAAACAGGCAAAAACTATACTTTAAAAATAACTTCATCATTCGGTACTCGAGTACGTGGTCCGTATATGCCTTCTGATTTACCAATTCCGCATGCTATAACCATACAAACTTCAGCACTTGCTGGTAAATTCAAAATTCTTTTAATTATTCGTTCATCAAAACCTTCCATTGGACAAGTATCATAATTTTCTGATTTCATGCTGAGCATAAAAGTCTGAGCGGCTAATGCACAAGTCTTATGCAGCGAAACCCTTTGGTCGGCATGCGTAATTAAATGAATAATTGGTTTTCCAATAATTGTGTGGTATGAAACAATAAGAAATCTAATAAGAGTAGCTATACCTAAAAAGTCGTTTGTATAAAACAATGGCATTAGTTTTTTGTAATAATTTAACGCTCTTTTGTCCTTAGATGTAATTTCTTTACCCACAAATTGTTTTTCCATATTTGCCAAATTCCAAGCAGCTCGTTTTTTCCATTTATCATGACGGGTAACAAACACAACTAATTCAGATGCTGTACGTGCGGCAGACTGATGCATACATGCACGTACAATTTTTTTCTTTTTTTCTTCGCTCGATATTTGGTAAAATTCCCAAAGCTGCATATTTGAGCTATTGGCCGAAAGTACGGACCTTTCTAAGCTTTTCGTAACTATTTGGCTATCAAAACCGGCATTTTCATCATATACTCTCACCGAACGGCGTGCTTTTAAAATTTGGTCGAAGTTCATTGAAGGTAGTTAGGGGTTTTATTGAAAATAATTTTTAAGTAAATAAAATAAAAAAGGCGAACATTTGTTCGCCTCAGATATTAAATTAAGTTTTTACCTTTTTCTATCGCCTTTTCAAGACCACTTGCATCGCTTCCTCCTGCGGTTGCAAAGAATGGCTGTCCTCCGCCTCCACCTTTCATTTCTTTGGCAAGTTCTTTGACAATATTTCCAGCATGAAGACCTTTTTCTTTCATTACTTCCTCATCAATGATTACAGCAATTTGAGGTTTCCCGTTGAATTCTGTACCAATTACAGCATACAAACGAGCAACTTTTGTTTTTAATTCATAACAAAGTTGTTTAAGTGCATCAGCTGAAGGTACAGTAACTTTAGCAGCAATTACATTGACACCATTAATATTTTCAGCATTTTGAGCAAGCTCATTCTTTAGTTCTTGTAATTTTTCATTCTCTAATGCCTCTAGTTTCTTTTGCAAAGTAGCTTTTTCAGCTAATAGATTTTCAACTGCCTTCACTAAATCAGTATTACGAAGCATCTCTTTTAATTGTGAACTTACCGCCAACTGCTCGTTGATTGAAGCAATTGCTGTACCACCCGTAAGTGCCTCAACACGGCGTACACCTGCAGAAACAGAGCCTTCAGAAATAAATTTAAAGATACCAATTTTTCCAGTTGACGAAACGTGAGTACCCCCACAAAGCTCTACAGAAAATTTAGGATCAAAGATAACTACTCGTACAAAATCACCATATTTTTCTCCAAAAGTAGCCGTTGCTCCTAATGCAATGGCATCGGCAATTGGCATATTAACTTTAGTTTCTAATGGAATATTTTCTTGGATTTTTGCGTTCACAATATCCTCAATTTTCCCTAATTCTTCATCAGTAACCTTTGCAAAATGTGAGAAGTCGAAACGAGTAATATTATCATCCTGATATGAACCTTTCTGTACAATATGTGTACCTAAAACCTGACGCATGGCTGCTAACATCAAGTGGGTAACTGTATGGTTAACTCGAATTTTATCTCGACGTGCCTCATCAATGTGGGCAACTACCGTACCTGCATTTTGTAAGATTACATCAAGATTATTATCAGTTGATATATGAATGAAAAGGTCATTTTCCTTTTTCGTATCCTTGATTTTAACTGAATGATTTCCAATAATAATATGACCAGTATCTCCAACTTGCCCACCCATTTCTGCATAAAAAGGAGTTCTATCAAGAACAATATGGTATTCTTCTCCTGCCTTTGTTTTTACCTTTCTATACTTAATAATTTGAGCTTCTGCCGAAACTTCGTCATAACCTACAAATTCAAAGTCAGAGCCTTCATTCAACTCAACCCAATCTGTTGCTTCTTTGGCAGAATCTTTTCTCGAACGGTCTTTTTGCTCTTGTAAGGCTTTTTGGAAGCCTTCTTCATCAATTTTGAAGCCTTTTTCACGGGCAATCAATGCAGTAAGGTCTGAAGGAAAACCAAAAGTATCAGAAAGCTCGAATACAACTTCACCAGAAATAACATCTTTTTTCTCAGCAGTTGCTTGTTCAATAATATCATCTAACTTTTTCAAGCCAGTTTCAAGCGTACGTAAGAAAGACTTTTCTTCTTCTTCAATGACACGTCCAACGAAATCTTGCTGTGCTTTTAATTCAGGGAATACTTCGGCAAATTGGTCAGCCAATACTGGAACAAGTTTTGTCATGAATGGCTCGTCGAAACCTAAATAAGAATAACCATAACGCACGGCACGACGTAAAATACGACGAATTACATAACCAGCTTTAGCATTTGATGGTAATTGTCCATCGGCAATAGTAAAGGCCACTGCACGAATGTGGTCAGCAATTACACGCATGGCTACATCTACGTAATTGTTGGTTGAAAGCGTACCATTTTCGCCATACTTTTTACCCGACATTTGCTCAATTACTTGAATTGTATTTTGGAAAACATCAGTATCATAATTTGATTTTTTACCTTGAATCGCCATACATAAACGTTCAAAGCCCATTCCTGTATCTACGTGTTTAGCTGGCAATAAAACTAATGATTTATCGGCTTTACGCTCAAATTGCATGAATACGTTATTCCAAATCTCAATTACTTGTGGGTGGTCTTTATTTACCAACTCTTTCCCACTAATCATATCAATTTCGGCTTGGTCACGCAAATCTATATGGATTTCTGAACATGGTCCACATGGACCAGTATCGCCCATTTCCCAAAAATTATCTTTCTTGTTTCCTAAAATAATACGGTTTTCATCGCCAATCAATTCTTTCCAAATATCAAACGCCTCTTGGTCAAATGGCACACCATCATCTTTACTTCCTTCGAATACTGAAACATAGATTCTTTCCTTGGGTAATTTATATACTTCTGTCAAAAGTTCCCACGACCATTCTAATGCTTCTTTCTTGAAATAATCTCCAAATGACCAATTTCCAAGCATTTCAAACATTGTATGATGGTAAGTATCAAAACCTACATCTTCTAAATCATTGTGTTTACCACTTACACGAAGACACTTTTGAGTATCGGCAATACGTTTTGAAGGAGGCGTACCATTTCCCAAGAAAAAGTCCTTAAATTGGGCCATTCCTGAGTTATTGAACATTAATGTTGGGTCATTCTTTGCAACTAAAGGTGCAGACGGAACTATTAAATGCTCTTTACTTTTGAAGAAATCTAAAAAAGCCTTACGTATTTCGTGAGAAGTCATCTTTGGTTATTGGTTACTTGTAAATTAGTTACTTTCAATGATTATCTGTTGAATTATTATAAACCCTTAGGAAAGGGATCAATCATTCTATTTTTTTGCAAAATTAGCTTAAAAAATGGATTATATTAATATTTTCTACTCAAAAACTCAAATTCTAAATCAATCCTCAAATTAACAGTATTAAAAACCTTTACTAAATAGTTTTGGTACGCTGCTTAAGTAAAGAGCATTTTATAGATTTGAGAAAAGTACAATTTAAAATAAAAAAAGAAACCTTCTATCAGTCAGAAAGTAATCTTAATTACTTTTCAACTTTCAGAAGGATTCTTTAAATTATCTACTACTGTTATTTAATATTATTTTTTACTTTTTGAGTATCTTAAATTTACTTTTTGGGTAATACGAGGACGAATTATTTTTTATAGATGTTTTCTGGTACTCTGTATCCAGTTTTATCTAAGTACCAATCTGGAAAATCAACTCCGTTACTTTCGGCCCATTTTCCAAAGTAATTATATCCTTTTAAGATTTCTGTTTTTTCGTAAGGATAATCAAAACTTACTGGAATATGAATTGCCCAAGGTAAATTTTTGAAGTTTTTGTAATAAATAGCTTTACTAGGGTTAGTACGGTCATCTAATGTTCCAAACAATTTAGTATTAGCCTTTTCAGTTGGCTTGTAATTAGGAAGGTGTACTTCTTTTCCACGATCTTTATTCACAACAATAAAAGGATTGTAAGGAGCTGCACCTAAAGTTGATGAAGCCACAGGCGAGGTAAGTTCGACAGTTACATTCATCGTATCACCTTGTGAATAGGGTTGTTTAGCTACTGTATTGATGAAATCTGCCCCTACCCTTTTAATTTTATCAAATGCATCATCAAATACCATAATTACTGCATTATTCGAACCAACTTCTGTTCCATTTGCTGAGGTAGAAATCAATCCATTTAGAAGTGATTGTCCACTTACTTTTTTAACTTTAGAAGGGTCGATTGGTAATTCGAAGCCCCATCCATTTCTAAAAGAAGCACCTACAGCTTTAATTACAGTTTTTAACTTGATATCTACTACTTCATTTTTCGCATTAGTGATTTCTTGGAATTGATAGTTTAGAACCAAGTCATTGAAATCATAATCACCTTTTGATGGCCATAAATCTTCATAAGCTAAAGTTCCGAAAGTTGACTTTGAAGGTGTATAAGAAGAGAATGCTCTATCTTTATCTTTAGGGAACTCGTCTCTTGTATCATTTACACCGTCACCATCGGTATCTGTTTCTTTTGTATCCATTGGAGGAATCGAAGGGTTTTCAATCGCTTTAACTGGATTAGAAGTTACATAGAATATAGCATCATTAAAGTCATTATCACATCCAATTGGCGTACTTTCTCTGCTCACATCTTCAACTGCCACCAACATTCTGTTTGATTTTGTATCATCAAGAACTACAAAGTGTCTTCTTAAATCAGAGTTTTTCTCAACGTTTAATTCCGAGTGGCTAAAGTGTGTGTAATATCCACTACCTACCTTCGCATCTTTGCCTTGAAAAGCATTTGCTAATAAGAAAAATCCAATTGCTTCACCTTTGTCAAAAGTACCTATTTTTACCTTACTTCCAGAAACTAATCCACCACCACTTCCAGGGAAAGAAACATTAGGGAAAACTAATTTGGCATTATCAACATCCTTAACTGTTTTAGGTGGTGCCTTTGGATCAAACTTGTAAAATCCTAATGAGTTCTGCCAACCAGCACCTTCGTGTACGAATGTAATCCATACCTCTGCTTTTTCGTTTAAAACAAGCGTAGTTGGTCTATCATTTTTCAAGTATTCTGGGTGAGTTCCTGTTAAAGGCTTACTTTCAGGTAAACTTGAGTTAATATCTTGCAAGAACTCAGTTGTAATTGTTTCATTAACTGGCTCTAAATATTCTGGAACACCTGATGAATTCCATTTACCCATAACTTCATATTCAAAACCATCAGAAGAAGTTGAAAAAGCTTCACGTGCGTTGCTGAAATTCGTCTCGTTTTCAACAAACATACTCGTTACTGGCTTACTACCACCAATTTTGAATGTTGCTTTTTGCGATTCAATATTTACAGTCAAGCTATTTGGAATACCAATCATATCAGTTTTGAATGACAGTTGTTTGATATGGTTTCCTAAATCTTTTGAAACTTCAACTAAGCCATTTTGGTCGGTCATACCTGTGAATATTACTTCTCCGTTTGGTTCAGTTACAATCGTAAATGGTATTGATTTTAATGGTTTATCAACGCCGTTTAAAATGGATACGCTAATTTTTACCTCTTTTGAGTTTTTGAAATCAAATGTTGCTGGAACATTTAATTTTTCAATAGCGTAATCTGAGCTCTGTGGATTCAAAGTGATTTCATCAGCTTTTGGAAGACAAGAACTCAATAAATAAATGGTAAAGATTGAGATGATTATGTTTTTCATTTATAGTGTTTGTTTACTGAATAGTATATATTCAATACCTATGCCAAAAAACATAAACAATTTATAATCAAACACTTAACCAATCAACACTTACCAGTTATTTCCATATTTTGGAATCAATAAAATAATTTGGAAAAGGCAATAAATAAATCGAAAGTAGAATAAATAACAAAAGCAGCACTGAGGCTGCTTTTAATAAATAATCAACGCACTTTAACTTAATATTTTCTGTAACCAAAATTTCTATTTATAATTTCCTTTTAAATTCCAAATTAATGCATCAGCATACATTTTTAATAGAAGGAATTTCCTTTGTAATAAAAACTTAAAAATATCTCTTATGGCCACCATTGATAAATAACCTAATGAAAACCATTTGATTAAACCTTTTCTCCACTTTCGTGCTAATAAAATTCTGTTGCGTGTCTTATAATAAACCTGCAAAGCACTTTGTTTACCTACACTAATTGATTCTTTATGTAAAACCAGCGATTTTGGAACAAAATAAATCAAATAACCTTTTTCTCTGATTTTCATACACCAATCTATCTCCTCATAATAGAGGAAAAATTCTTCTGGCATTAATCCTGCTTCTTTTACAGCCTCAGCTCTTACCATCATTGCAGCACCATGAGCTAAATTAGTTGGAGCAATCTCATCGTATTGACCCATATCTTTTACACCATAACCGATAGCAAAGCTTTGAATTTTATAGGGGTGTAAATCGGAAGAACCCGCATACTGAATGATTTCTGGATGATAGAAATAATGAAGTTTTGAAGAACAAATACCAACTTTGCTATTATTTTCCATTACTTCAACTAAAGGTTCTAAGAAATCTTCCTTTACTTCGGTATCATTATTTAACAACATTAAATATTTACCATTAGCTTGTGTAATAGCCAAGTTGTTTCCACCTGCAAAACCTAAGTTTTTCTTACTTTCGATTACTTTCACCTCAGGATAGTCAGCATTTAACCTAGCCTTCAAAGCTCCATCAGAAAAATTATCTACAACCCAAATTTCAATATTTTTATATGAAATCTTTTTTAATGAGTTCAATAATTCACAAGTAACATCGGGTTGCTTGAAATTTACAGTTATAATAGAAACTAATGGAGTATTCATTGATGACTTGATTTAATTTCTTCACAAACCTTTTGGAGGGTTTCTGTTACAAGTGAAATCAGTTTTTTTGTTTCAGGAAGCTCTTTGTCACTTTTACCCAAAATCTCAAGCTGTCTAATCGGCTGTTTCAATGAGGTAATTTGAAGCATATCAATTGAAGCTTTTATTTTATGTGCTAAAAGGCCAATTTGTTTCCAATTACATTTGGCAGTAAAATCAATAAATTGTTCAATTGCCTCTTCAGATTGCTTCATGAATAATAATTCCATTTGCTTTATCTGTGCTGAATCACCTTTCATTAGCTGCTCTAAATTACTATTACTATAAAGCATTTCTGAAACATCGGCTATTACTTTTGGCGTACTAGTTAATGTGTAATTGATAGTAGTATTACTTATATGCTTCACTAATTTTGCTAGCAATTCATCAGCTACAAAGGGTTTACCGATATAATCGTTCATGCCTACCCTTGTAAAATGGTCGATTTCCTCTTCAATCATTAATGCCGTTAATGCAATAATTGGAATTTTAGGACTTTCAGCTCTAATCAATTTCGTAGCCTGAAAACCATCCATCTCTGGCATCTGAATATCCATCAGAATACAATCGTAGTACTTTGAACGGAACTTTTCTACTCCTTCACGTCCATTATGTGCAATTTCGACTTTCATTCCCCAACCTTCTAAAAGCTTTTGAGCAAAAAATTGGTTCATTGCATTATCTTCTACTAAAAGAATCTTTTTACCGATAAGCGAATTACTAGATAAATGGCTTTGTTTAATCTCATCCAATGGCTCTTGGCTAATAGGAAATCCTATTACGAAGGTAAAAGTAGAACCTTTTCCAAGCTCACTTTTAACTCGAAGATCTCCGCCCATTATTTCAATTAATTGTTTAGAAATACTTAAACCAAGGCCTGTACCACCATATTTACGACTAATACTTGAATCTTCTTGAGTAAAACTTTCAAAAATTAATTTTAAATTTTCAGGTGCAATTCCTTTGCCTGTATCAGAAATAACAAATTCAACCACTAAAGCATTATTCATTTTAGTGACCAAACGGGCTTCGATTGTAATCCTACCAATTTCAGTAAACTTAATAGCATTACTCACCAAATTCAATAATACTTGACTTAAACGGATTGAATCTCCTGTAACTGTAGTATTTAATTTTTCGTCAAACTTCAAAAACAAACCAATTCCTTTCTGTTCCGCTTTAAATTCATTACTACTAATAATATTCTGTAAGGTCTTTTTTAAGTTGAATGGAATTTTTTGTAAAGTCATTTTACCAGTTTCGATCTTAGAAAAGTCTAGGATTGAATTGATAATTCCTTGAAGATTTTCGGCAGAAATTTGAACCGTACTTATGTAGTCGGTTTGTAGTTGTGTAAGATGCGTTTTCTGAATCAAGTTCATCATTCCTAAAATCGCATTTAATGGCGTACGAATTTCATGACTCACCACTGCGAGAAACTCTTGCTTGACTCTACTTGCTTCTTCAGCTTTTTCTTTGGCTTCTTGTAAGCGAGCCTCATAATTTTTTCTATCCGTAATATCAGATTCTATTGCAATAAAATTAGTCAGAATACCCTCATTGTCATATATTGGCTGAATTGAAAGCTCAACCCAATATTTCTCACCAGTTTTAGAGTAATTTAAAATTTCAGTTCTGAAGCTATTTCTTAATTTGATTTGTTCTGAAATATATTTACGGGTTTCGATGTTTGTTTCCTGTCCCTGTAGTACTTCTCCTGGTGTTTTTCCCTTGACTTCGTTAAGGAAATAACCAGTAATTCTTGAAAAACCTTGATTTACCCATTCTATCTTTCCTTGTGCATCGGTAATCACGATTGCATTATCGGTTTTTTCGGCAACAACAGCCAATTTCTTTAATTCTTCTTGATAACGAATCTTTTGCTTGGTTTCTTCAATAACACGGTTGTGTAATAGACTAGATTGGAGAGAAATTGCAAACTTTTTAATTACTTTGGCGGCTTTTTTTGAGTCACCTTCGGTGAAAGCATTCTTAGAGGCGTTATTTTGACTAAAATAAAATTTGATGAACCCTAATTGAGGCAGTGGGATTATCCAATAAATACCTTCATGAATATTTTGCTCAGTATTTATTTCGTGGAAAAGTGGTGTGCCTGATTTTACCAAGACACCACCAGTTCCATCAAGTAGACTCATTAAATAGTGGTTAAGTGTAATTTCCCTGAGGTTAGTACTAAACTCTGGATTTGCATAGATTAAAGTATGATTGTCTGGATTAGGCTTATTCAAGTGTTCATTTTTTATCCAAATTGAACCAAAATCAATATTTTTTTGCCTCATCCAAACATTTAGGAAATTCGCACAATTATCCCTTAAGTCTAATGAATTACCTATAGAAAGTGATAATTCATAGAGTAGTGAAATTTCATGTGCTACATCTATTTTAGTTCCTAAGTTAATCATTTGTATATACTGCTTGCAACGATTGTTTTATTGTAAAAATCAACAAAACCTGTACCCGAAGAGGCAATTTCACCAAGTGTAGATACTCCTCTTATTTTACATAGTTTATCACTGTAAACATCTTTCATTGCTTTTAGCTCTTCGGTAAACTGATCTTCTAAATACATTACTCGGGTTATACAGTCAAATACCATTAAGCAAGCGGCAGATCCTTCATCCTGAAAAGTCTGATTTGCAACCTCAGAGGCTGCATCGATTAATTTTTCAGGGTCACCAGTTAAGATTTGCAAAGTTGAATTTTCAGGAACCTCTGAAATGCAAATAATTTCGTTATTTTCATTAATTGCTATTGGGTCACGAACAACAAACTCAGCTCCTTCCTTGTAAATCCCAAATGGAAATATTTTAGCAATGTCAATAAATTGTGATTCAGAGAATTTATTATTTGAATTTGACTCAATTACTTCTTTGTAAACTTCAAAAGCAGGTCTCCAGTTTAATTCTTTTATAATATTTTTTTCAGTTGATGTAGCAATGAAGGGTCCTGCAAATACTTCCCAACCATGTTTTACGCCAATTTTACTATTGCTACTCAATAAAATGAGTAAAGCACCGTCGTCAAACATTCCTTCATTAGTAAAAATACAAGGTTTCTGTTCAAAACTCATGAATCCAGCTCCACCACCAACAAGATTAATTTTGCTATTCAGTAAACCGTAAACTTTTTTTAATAATAAATCTGTTTCAGCAACCATCGCATCCATTAGCAGGATGGCAGTTTTAATTCCTTCTAAATTTTCAATCCTTCGAAAAGATGAGTCGTCCTTCATTGAAAATTTGACAACTTGCTCAACATTCGGAATAGAAATCAAAACAAATCCTTCGTAGTAATTTTCGGTGTTGTGAATAAGGGTTGGATAAATTCCACCAAAAAACTTTAAATTATTGTCATTGAGAAGAGCTATCAGTTGATTTGCTTCGTGAGCAGTTTTTTCTGCCATGAATACAAGTACATAATTGTTACTCAATTTTAGATTTTCAATCGAATCTTGAGTTAAATCTGCTATGCTTTCGAAGTACATGATATTAGACGTTATGGTGAATTAAAATAGTGCATAAAACATACCAAATATGTAAAACACTGATAATCAACACCCAATAGCAAAGTTAATTCCAAAAAATGGATGAGATTCCAAATTTAAGAAAAAAAACATTCAACAGCAAAATAAATATCATTTTATCAAGAACGAATTGCCTTTTCCCAAACAACTTTTTGTTGATTGTTTAAAAAACGCTTAAACCCTGCCAATGCCGAATAATTCATTAATGAAAAATAATAAGGCACGTACAAAACTTTAACTTTCTTGCCAGCACGTTCAAAATAGAAACCTAATATAGCCATTGAATAGAATAAAATCTGTCCAAAGAGCAAAATTTTATAAATTTCATTATATTCAAAAAGTGAAATATTTAAACCAAGAATTAAAATCAAGGCAAATGGCACTGCAACCCATCTTAAAACTCGGTGCGAAATATATTGAAAAGTAAGCAATCCATTTTTAAATGGATTTAATAACTTAGGCATTCTGACGACTGATTGAAATCCCCCAGCACAAATTCTGATTTTTCTTTTGAGTTCTTCTGAACTATTTAATGACGCAGTTTCAGTAGCAAAAGCATTAGGCTCGTAGGCAGTCACATATCCTTTTTGACAAATTCTTAACGATAATACAAAATCATCTAATAAAGTATCTGCTTCTAATTCCTCAAAAAGACTAGTTCTAATTGCATAAAGTTCACCTGCAGCTCCAACGGTAGAATAGAGTTCTGAATCTAATCTCTTCAAAAAGCCTTCATACTTCCAATAGATGCCCTCTCCCACCTCAGCTGTTTTTCCGGTTGTTTTCATAATTCTTTTTTCACCTGCAACAACACCAACTTTCTCATCTTCAAAATGCTTAACAATTTCTCTCACAGCATCAGCATTTAGCATCGCATTAGCATCAGAATAAATTGTAATTGGTGTACTGACAAGTGGCATCACTCTATTTATAGCAGCCATTTTACCACTTCTACCATCCTTGTGATAAAGTGTAATGGCAGAATTTTTTGATATAATTTCAGCAGTTCTATCAGTTGAACCATCCGTCACAAATGCAATCTTCAACTTCTCTTTTGGATAGTTTAAAGATAAAGAATTTTCGATTTTTGCTTCAATACAATCTTCTTCATTATAGGCAGCAATTAGCAAGGTAACTTCTGGTAGAAAGTTTGGATTGTAAGATTTGCTCTTAACGAATAATCGTTTAATTTTAACCATTATCCAAATCAAAATTCCGTAGCCGATGTAGGCATAAAAAGTTAATCCAATTAACAGCCAAAAAATAATTTCAATAGTATTCATCTTTTTATTACAGCGATTTAATTGATTCTGAATTAAGAACAGCACGATAAAAATTGATAGTCTTTTCGGCTGTACTTTCCCATGAAAAAGCCTTCGCCCGATTTAAACCTTTGTTTTTTAAATCATTATACAGACTATCACTTCCTAAAACCTTCCTAATTGCTTGAGTAATTGAAGATGTATCCATTGGATTTATTAACACAGCTGCGTCATCGGCTACTTCAGGCATTGCACTGGTATTTGATGTAATTACTGGTGTTCCGCAAGCCATTGCTTCAATGATTGGAATTCCGAAGCTTTCTCGCAAAGAAGGGTATAAAAATAACTTAGCCAAGTTATAGATAAATGGTAACTCGGCATGCTTAACATAACCTGTCAGTATAATATTTGAAGATAAATCTTTTCGATTAATTTCATTGAGGAGGTTCATTAAATCAGTTTGAGAACTTTCAGCTACAACTAATTTTATTGGATTTTCAGTTGAATCAACATATTGAGCGTAAGCTTCTAGGACTCTTTTCATATTTTTCTTAGGGGCTTGATTACCTAAGAAAAAAATAAATTCCTGTGGGAGTGAATATTTGACTCTTACTTTATCTAATTCCTGCTGTTCGTCAATTACTCTAAACTGCTGATTATAAGCATTATAAACAACTTGTATTCTATCAAAATTTACACCAAGTGCCTTTTGAATTTGTATTTTTTCAAATTCAGATACTGTAAAAATAAATTTTGCTTTGGGAGCAATTTTCGGCACATTCCATCTTCTATAAAAGTGTCCTGCAATTTGGTATAAAGACCCTTGTGAAAGAAACTTCTCTAAATAAATAATGTCATGAAGCGTAAGTACAAACGGACAGCTAATTTTTACAGAAGCAGTATTTGAAGTAAAATGCATTAAATCTATTTTCTCTTGCTCAATTGCCTTAGGAAGTGATACCTGCTCCCAATCAACATAGGTCTTGCCTTCAACTTCAACCACTTTTAAGTTATCACTTGATTTTAAGCATATATCAGTATCTGGTTTTACAAAAACCACATACTGATTTTCCTTATCTATCTTATGAATTGCTCTGATTAGTTCAAGTGCATAAATGTCCATGCCATGCTTTTTCGGGCGAAAAATTCTTTGTGCTTCAATTCCTATAATCATTGCAGAAGAAGGTTTGCTAACCTTTCAGAAATTTAAGATAAGTTAACCAAATACAGTTTCAATTATTTCTTTCGTATGCCCCTACTCACTAAGCTCCGTGTGGTGTATGTAAGAACTTTTGCTTTGCCTTACCAATCTTAAGTATTGCCTTCAGCATACTGAAAAACACTTTTGGTAGTTCCAAAAGAACTTTCATATTCAACATTTTCAGTAAATAAGTTGGCGTAGCTATCAATAAACCTGCCCACAATAGAGCATTTAATGAAATAATTTCTGTGAGGTAAGCTGGAAAAATTAAACTAAAAATAAGCATTAATCCTAGGACTCCTACTAAGATTAAACGAGGAGGCAAAACAAATTGAATTACTTTGTTGAAAAAATCAACATTACCATTTTTAAATAATTCAACCCAAGCACTTAAAAAATTCTGTTTGGCAAAATTCCACTGAGCAGCAAGCCAACGAGTTCGTTGAGTTTCAAAAACCTGTGTATTTCTTACCTTTTCATCAAGTACGTATGCTTCTTCAAGATATTCAATAAGAAGCTTATCTTTCATTACATCAAGTTCTAATTGTTTATCAAAGCCACTTACTACATCAATCTTTCTTAAGTAGCTTACAAACAAATCGTAATTCATTACTAATCCAGAGCCAATCAATGCCGCAGAAAGTCCTACATTATGATGTCCTAAACGGAAAATTGAATTATTTATTTCTTCACTAATGGCATCTAATTTAGCCATTGTAGTATCTAAATTCTTGGCAATTCTGTGTGTTTGAATAATTTGATTGCCACTTACATAAGATTCTTTTGTCTTGGTGATATAGCCTTCTACCAAATGATTATCTGCATCAAGTAAGACTACTGCATTATACTTTCTCCCCCATGACTCTAAGGATTTCATGGCACTATTAATAGCCTTCGCTTTCGTACTTTTTTCAAAAAACACCTCTATTACTGTAACCTTCAATTCTTCAAGATGCGTGATTGTTTCGGGTTTTAATTGGTCTGCAATTATCACAACTTCATCCTTCGAACCAAAATCGGGTTGCGAAATGATATTTTTTGCAGTTTCAATAATTACTGCATCTTCTTTATATGCAGGAACCATGAACAAAAAATTGATATTTTCAATATCTAAACCTTTTTTAGCACTTCCCTTTTTGTAGAATTTTGAAGCAATTGCAAAGAAAAAAACATATGCAACAGCAATACCGAAATATATTAGAATGGCAATCATTTAAGTAGTCAGTTAGAAGTATCAAGCAATGTAAAAATTACATTTTTTCAGATTGGAAAAGTGCGGGAAAAGTCTTAGCAATTAGCTTTAAATCAAATTTCCAATTGTGCTTTTGAGCATAAGTGTTATCTAAATCTTGGCGTTCTTTTGCTGAAAGTTCTCCTTTACCACGTTTGGTTACTTGCCATAAACCAGTAAGGCCCGCAGGGGCCAAAAATCTAGCAATTGACTCATCTTTTGTTAATTGCTCCGCCTCATATAATGGCAAAGGTCTATTACCTACAATTGACATATCACCTTTGATAATATTAATTAATTGAGGTATCTCATCTATACTTGTGTTACGAAGGAAAGCTCCTAGCTTCGTAATTCTTGGGTCGTCTTTAAATTTTAGGAAGGCAGATTTTTGGCTGTTTTCATCCAAAATTACTTCTTCATTTTTCCAACCTGAATCATCAATTAAATTTCCATCGGATGCTAAATCTACTTCTTGCTTCGCAGTTTCATACATGTTCAAATGAGCCATATTTTTAATTTCATTTTCTGCACCTGTACGCATAGTACGAAATTTATAAAGCTCAAAAACTTTATATCCAGCACCTATTCTCTTAGAAAGAAAAAACACTGGACCTTTCGAATCAAGTTTTATTAGTATAGCAACTATCAGTAATAGCGGAGAAAGTAAAAGTAATGCTGTACCTGCAACAACGATATCAAAAAATCTCTTTCTAAAGGATAATTTTGGTGTTAAAAAACCCTTTGAAGGCTTATCATCAGAATCTTTTTTATCAGCAGTATTAGCATTGTTTGAGTTGTTGGAAGAAGGAAGGACATTCAATAACTTTTCAATACGAATTTGTAACTCTTCTGGATGAAATGGTTTCACTACATAATCATCGGCTCCCAATTTCAAACACTCAATTCTACTTTGGCTTTTATCTTCACCAGACAATACAATCAAAGGAATATTTACGTAGAGTGGATTGGTTTTAAGATAGCTAATAATTGCTTTACCGTCTCCATCTTCTAAATTCAAATCTGTAATGATACCATCTGGCATCAAACCACTCTGAAGTATATCTTTTGCTTCATGTAAGCTGTTGCAAAGGGTAAGATCAAAAGTTTCGCTGTAGCAGTGTTTAATCAACGCTAATAACATAACATTATCGTCGATAATGAGAAGTCTTTTTTTCATCGTATTTTCTTTTTGTTATTGTTATATAAAATACATTTCAATTCTTTTGCCAGTTTTTCGAAAACTCACAAAACACTGATAATCAATTAACTAAAATTATGCCAATTATTATAATATTCCATAATTTGGAAATAAAAAATAAATGTTGGAAATTGAATCTAATTTGAATGCCATATTAACAATTTAATGGAAAATTCGCAAATAATTTTTATTGTTGAAGACGACCCTTTCTATGGGGCGATGCTAGAGTACTACCTCACGCTTAACCCTGATTACACAGTTGAAAGGTTTGAAACTGGTAAAAGTTTACTGGAAAATCTCTTTCGAAGACCCATTGCTATTACTCTTGACTATTCACTTCCAGATATGGATGGTGAAACGGTCTTGAAAAGAATTCACAAAGAAAATCCAGAAATCCCAGTAATAATTATTTCGGGGCAAGAAGATATTTCTACTGCTGTACAATTACTAAAAAATGGTGCTTATGACTACATCGTAAAAGATGCCAATACTAAAGAGAGACTTTGGAACTCTATCCTCAAAATTAAGGAAACGCAGGAGCTAAGAGCTGAAATTTCACAACTCCGTGAAGAAGTACGCGAAAAGTATGAATTTGATAAAGCTATCAAAGGGAATAGTGCCGCCTTACATCGGATTTTTTCTTTAATGGAGAAGGCGTCGAAAAGCAATATTAATGTTTCCATACACGGAGAAACTGGTACTGGAAAAGAGCTTGTTGCTAAGGCGATTCATCATAATTCTACAAGAAATAAAAAACCTTTTGTTGCAGTTAATATGGCCGCAATCCCGAAAGACTTAGTCGAAAGTGAGCTTTTTGGCCATGAAAAAGGAGCATTTACCGGTGCAATTAGTAGAAGGATTGGTAAGTTTGAGGAGGCCAACGGAGGGACTCTTTTCCTAGATGAAATTGGCGAAATGGAATTAACAATGCAAGCAAAAATTCTTAGGGTCTTGCAAGAACAAGAAATTACAAGAATTGGTGGAAATCAAATTGTTAAGATCGATTGCCGAATCATTGTTGCAACTCATCGAAATTTAGCGGAAGAAGTACAAAAAGGAAATTTTAGAGAAGATTTGTACTACCGATTATTAGGTTTAAACTTGCAACTTCCTCCGCTTCGGGAACGAGGCAATGATATTATAGTTTTATCGAAATATTTTATTGAAGAATACAGTAAGAAAAATAGGGTGCATAAAATTAGCTTGAGTAATGAAGCCTCACAAAAACTTTTGAGCTATTCTTACCCTGGAAATATTCGAGAACTGAAAGCAATAATTGAATTAGCATGTGTAATGGCCATTGAAGATACCATCTCAGCCGACGATATTACGTTTAATTCTATAAAACCAGAAGGTGCTTTTTTATTAGATGAAGTAACACTGCGAGAGTATAACAGGAGAATTATTCGACATTTTTTGAATAAGTATGACGATGATGTTTTATTGGTTGCTGAAAAATTAGACATCGGAAAATCTACTATTTACAATATGCTTAAAAGCGGTGAACTATAGTAAGTAAAAACTAAAAAAGGAGCAATTAGTCTGTTTTTTTTCATTTTATTAGGTTATCAAAATATAATGCTAATGAAAACGTTTCTAGTTAAGTATCCAAAATTATTACTTGATAATTAACTAGCCCTTATTAAATTTTTTATGAAATTCAAAGCCGTGATTTTTGACTTTGGGAATGTAATAATAAATATTGATGTTCCTCTAATCTATCAAAAATTTGCCCAATTTACATCTAAGCCAGCTGAATATATCGAAAAAAAAATTATTGAAGATCAGATTTTTAGGAGATATGAAACTGGGCAATTTACAGATGAAGAATTTAGAGAAGTCATTCGACAAACTGTAGGATTTCCACTGAGTGATTATGAAGTAGATACTGCTTGGAACGCACTATTACTTGATATCCCCAAGGATAGAATTGAATTAATTAAAAAAATTCGACAAAAATACCCTGTTTTTTTATTGAGTAATACAAATAACATTCATATTGAGGCTTCTAATCAATACCTCAAGAAAGCCCATGACATTGAGCATCTAAACATTCTCTTTGATAAAACATATCTCTCTTATGAAATGGGGTTGTGGAAGCCCGATACGGCTATTTACCATGAAGTACTCAAACTAAACAATTTAAAACCCAACGAAGTAATATTCTTTGATGATAACCATCATAATATAGAATCTGCAAAGTCAATCGGCATGCAAACTATTTTAGTTGAACCTCCTACTTCAATCATAGAGTATTGTAAAAACCTATTTTAAGTTGTTACTTTGCATTTGCACAATTATCAACTTATGAATCAAAAACGTACGCTTTCGATACAAATAATTTTATTTATAACTACCCTCATTGCAACAACTCTTACTGGTGCAGAATGGATTTATGGAAGACCATTTTTTTTTGGAGAAAATACACTAGGTTGGAATGAGTTTTTAGATGGCTTTCAATATTCTGTACCATTTCTTGGTGTTTTGACTATACACGAATTCGGGCATTATTTTATAGCCAAGAAGCATAGAACGGACGTAACCCTCCCTTTTTATATTCCACTTTGGCTTGGAGGGATTACATCTACGTTTGGCACTTTAGGTGCATTTATTCGCATCAAAGAAAGAATTCAATCACGTACGAAATATTTTGATATCGGTATTGCTGGCCCTCTAGCAGGATTCGTAGCAGCACTTTTTGTTCTTTGGTATGGCTTCTCGCATTTACCTCCACTTGATTATGTTTTTCAACTTTTCCCAATTTTCAAACAATACGGAAACGAATATGGCAAATTCCTTGAAACAACCCCCGATTACATATCAATAAAACTAGGAGATAGTTTGTTGTTTAATTTTTTTGAGCAATATGTTTCGAACGGAGAATTGCCACATCCTTATCTTTACACTAATTACCCGATTATATTTGCGGGCTATCTTTCTTTATTTTTTACTGCACTAAATCTATTCCCAATTGGTCAGCTTGATGGCGGGCATATACTTTATGGCTTAATAGGAGATAAAGCTTTCAACGTAGTTTCTCCGATTATTTTCACAGGATTTGTATTTTATGCGGGCTTAGGCTTGTTCAATGCCCATGAATTTACCACACAAGACAATCAGATTTTCTTAGAGTTAATTGGCAAATACATTCTGTATATTCTCTTTAATTATCTTTGTTTCTCGAAAATTTCAGAGAACTACCTTACTAACTGGCTAATTGCCTTATCGGTGGTAGCTACACAGCTAATATTATCTTATTTTATTCCAACGAT
Source organism: Emticicia oligotrophica DSM 17448 (assembly GCF_000263195.1). Lineage (GTDB taxonomy): Bacteria > Bacteroidota > Bacteroidia > Cytophagales > Spirosomataceae > Emticicia > Emticicia oligotrophica. The sequence continues at coordinate 4,206,619 of NC_018748.1, read as the reverse complement.
TGAGGGGTACTCAGGTTTTTTAGCTTTCGGATTAATGATTGGTCGATACCTGGGCGTTTATCATCCAACAACTTATGATATGAAACCTCTTACGCTTGAAAGAAAAATATTAGGTTGGATTTCATTGATTATATTTATCCTTTGTTTTAGCCCAAAACCTTTTGTTATCATTCAAAATTTACCCCACTAAATAATTATTGAGGTAAAACTTTATTAAATCCTTTTTCATTAAAATACAATACCCTAAATTTAGGTTGTGTAACGCACTTAAACTAAAATTATGCTAAACTGGCTCTTCAAAATAATATTTAAAGCATCGGGTTGGAAATTGGTCAATACCCCAAAGAACTTAAATAAAGGGTTGTTTGCGGTAGCACCACATGCTCGTACAGCGGATTTTCTAATTGGATTAGGCACAAGGGCTGCCATGGGAATAAACATTAGTTACTTAGGCAAAGCCGAATTATTCCGACCGCCTTTTGGATGGATTTTTAGAGGCTTAGGGGGTACACCTGTTTATAGAAGTAAAAGTACAAACTTTGTACAACAAGTAGCGGCAACTTTTAATGCTCATGAAAAACTTTTAGTAGCCATTGCTCCCGAAGGAACCAGAAAAAATGTTAGTAAGTTAAAAACTGGTTTCTATTATATGGCTCATGCCGCTAATGTTCCAATCATCATGTCTGGCTTTGATTACCCTCGCAAATCAATTATTTTTGCAGAACCATTTATGCCCACTGGAAATTTTGAGGCTGACATGAAGCAATACTTTATCCCATTTTTTAAAAGTATTCACGGATTTCAGAAAGATTGGATAAAAAATTATGAAATGGGTAAATTTTAAAACCTTATTTCACTAGGCTAACGATATTTACAAAACGAATTACCAAAGAATTATAATCATTAAGATGGAGAAACAAACCAAAGCCATTAGAATTCAAACTAAACGTTCACAATATAGAGAACACTCAACGCCTTTGTTTCTCACAAGTAGCTTTTGTTTTGAAGATGCCGAACAAGGCAAAGCACTTTTCGATGAAACACTCGAAGGGAATATATACACCAGATTTTCAAATCCTTCAGTACAAGAATTTGTAGATAAAGTATGCATGCTTGAAAACTGTGAAGAAGGCATTGCAACCGCAACAGGTATGGCAGCAGTATTTGCAGGATTTGCCGCTCATTTAAAATCAGGAGACCATGTTGTAGCCTCTCGAGCATTATTTGGCTCTGCACACCAAATCCTCACGCAAATCTTGTCTAAATGGGGCATTACTCATACTTACCTTGATGCAACTGCAAGCGAAGAAGATTGGGAATCGGCGATTCAAGCAAATACCAAAATGGTTTACCTTGAAACTCCATCAAATCCGGGTCTGGAGTTAGTTGATATGGCCATGATTGGTCGTTTAGCAAAAAAACATAACTTAATTTATTATGTAGATAATTGTTTTGCTACGCCAATCATTCATACACCAACAGATTATGGTGCAAACTTAATTGTTCATTCTGCAACAAAGTTTATGGATGGTCAAGGTAGAGTTTTAGGAGGAATTATCACAGGAACAAAAGAATTAATTGCTCCAGTCAGATTTTTCTGTCGTCATACAGGGCCTTCGATGGCACCATTTAATGCTTGGGTATTATCAAAAAGTCTTGAAACCTTAGAAATTAGAATGGCTCGCCACTGTGAGAACGCAATAAAATTAGCTAAAGCTCTTGAGAAAATGGATGGAATCAAAAATGTAAAATATCCACATTTACCGAGCCACCCTCAATTTGAACTGGCAAAAAAACAAATGAAAGCCGGTGGGGCAATGGTTACTTTTGAATTAGAAGGTGGTTTTAAAAGAGTGAATAAATTTACTCAATTAATAAAAATCGCATCAAACTCTTCAAATTTAGGTGATGCCCGTACAATTATTACGAATCCGAATACAACCACTCACTCTAAATTATCACCAGCTGATAAAGCAAAATTAGGTATTACAGAAGGACTTATTCGCTGCTCGGTTGGTCTCGAAGATATCAGAGATTTGATTGCTGATTTCAAGCAGGCAGCCAAGAAATCAATGAAATAAAAAAATAATGCCTACTTAATTTTAAGTAGGCAACCTTTTCACAACGACTGAAAACTAATATGTTATTATGACTAATAGCATTGAACAGAAATACATGGAGCAAATTATGAAAGAAGAAAATGCTTTCATGTATGCTCGATTTAGTAGAATTTTTAACAAACTATTTTCTGAGAATTCACAGGCTCAAGAAGATATTTTGGCATTAAAATCGCACATTAAAATGCTAGAAAAAAGGATTTCTGAACACAAAAAAGAGATTGAAAATTTAAACGAAAGAATTAAGAAACAAGTTTTTCTTGAAAAAAGTAAAGAAATTCAAAAAGAAAGTGTTAAAATTGTAGCGAATAAAGCTCAAAGGTCTAAGGACAAATTGGAAATTAAGAAAACAATAACTGAACTGATACAAGAGATTGATGCGTGTATTGCTTTGTTAAACGAAAATTAGTTGAGAGCGTTGAAGTAGATAATTTTTAAATTGGTTGGTCAAAAACTTAAATTTTTAGTTAAAAATGACTGCAATCAGTTTTTATAATAAGACTTTTTGATTAAAAGATAAATGGCTGAATCTGAAAAAATAGAAATTGCTTTGAAGGTTTCGAGTCGAGTAATCACACTCATGATTCACCCCGAAATGGAACCATACTTTAGAAAAGCAGCCAACCTTGTTAATCGACGCATCGACACGTTTACCAAAAACTTTAGTGGCGGCGAAATGGATACTTGGGACTTTCTAATTACTGTAGCAATAGAAGGCATGGTAGAATCACAGAAAAACCAAGATAAATATAAACTTTTGCAACAATCACTAAATTCTAGACTCGATGATATCGAGCAACGCTTCACTCTTCTTGGTTGAGTAGATGATACAAAATAGGCATAAATTAAAGCCGTTTTTCAGTATCTACTCAATAATCATACGCTTCTTGTTTCAATTTGTCAGGTTGACTACGATGTAATGGCTTTTGTATTGTCAATTCAGATATCTTTTGTATTTTGCTGTATAATCTTGACAATTCACTGAGCCTGTGAGCAATTTCCTAATTATTTATAAATTTTAATAAATTCCATTACAAAATGTCTGATATTATAATGATGCTCCTTACTGACCTAATTGCGTTGGCAATTGGTTTTTTTGTGGGTAGAGCATTACTCAAAAAAACATTCCAAACTAAAGAAGCAGAAGCAGAAATAAGAGCCAATGAAGTATTAAAAAATGCCCAACAAACCGCCGAAAACATTAAAAAAGATAAAATGTTAGAGGCCAAAGAGCATTTTTTAAAGCTAAAATCGGAATTTGAAGAAGAGTCTAATAAACGTAAAAATATTATTCTTCAAAATGAGCAACGTGTGAAGCAAATGCAACAACAAGCTTCACAAATGGTTGAACAAAATAAACGTCGTGAAAATGAATTAGAAGCTTTGCAAAACAAGCTTAACGAACAAACTGAACAAGCAGTTAAACAAACTGAACTTGCCGCAAAACGTAAAGAAGAAGCAGAGAAAATGCTTAGCCAGCAAGTAGCACAGTTAGAAAAAATTGCTAATTTGACCGCTGAACAAGCAAAACAACAATTAATTGATGCTATTAAAGGTGAAGCTGAAACACGAGCATCTGGCTTTATTAAACAAACGATTGAAGAAGCAAAACTAACTGCTACGAAAGAATCTAAGAAAATTATCATTGAAACGATTCAACGTACTGCTGCTGAACAAGCTATCGAAAACTGCGTTTCTGTATTTAATATCGAGGGCGATGAAATTAAAGGTAAAGTTATTGGTAGAGAAGGTCGTAACATTCGTGCCCTTGAAGCAGCCACAGGTGTTGAAGTAATTGTTGATGATACTCCAGAAGCAATTGTGATTTCAAGTTTTGACCCTGTTCGCCGTGAAATTGCACGCTTATCTCTGCATCGTTTGGTGCAAGATGGACGCATACACCCTGCTCGAATTGAAGAAGTAGTAGCGAAAACCAAAAAGGATATCGAAAACGAAATCAACGAAATTGGTGAGCGTACGGTAATTGATTTAGGTGTACACGGTTTACATCCAGAATTAATTCGTATGATTGGCCGTATGCGTTTCCGCTCATCTTACGGACAAAACCTCCTACAACACTCAAGAGAAGTTGCCAAAATGTGTGCTACGATGGCATCTGAATTAGGTTTGAATGCAAAACTAGCCAAACGTGCAGGTTTACTCCACGATATTGGTAAGGTTTGGCACGAAGAGCAGGAATTACCTCACGCTCTTTTAGGTATGGAACTAGCTAAGAAATATAAAGAACATCCAGAAGTTATTAATGCGATTGGAGCTCACCACGATGAAATTGAAATGACCTCAATGATTTCTCCAATTGTTCAAATCTGTGACTCTATTTCTGGTTCTCGTCCTGGTGCACGCCGAGAAATGATGGAATCTTATGTTCAACGCCTTCGTGACCTTGAAGCACTCGCTCTAAGTTATAATGGCGTAGAAAAATGCTATGCTATTCAGGCGGGTCGTGAACTACGTGTAATTGTAGATTCAGAAAATGTTACTGATGAAATAGCAAGTAAATTATCGTTTGATATTTCTCAAAGAATTGAAAAAGAAATGCAATATCCTGGCCAAATCAAAGTAACGGTTATTCGTGAAATGAGAAGCGTGGCTTATGCAAAATAATAATAACAAAAGACCAAAAGGCGATACACAGTCATGTATCGCTTTTTTTTATATAATTATCGAAAACTTTGTTCCTTTATTCTCTTCGGAAGCCACACTTATTTTCGCATTGTGAAGTTTAATAATTCTCTCAACTAACGAAAGTCCAATACCGTAGCCTCTTATTCCACTTGTTTTTGAAGAACGATAAAAAGGCATGAAAATGTATTTTATATCATCTGGAGCAATGCCAATTCCATTATCCTTAAAGTGAATAATTTTATAATTTTCGTTAGCTGACAACGATATAATTACTTGATTATCAGGAGAGAACTTACAAGCATTTTGTATTAAATTAACAAATGCAATTTTTAGTAAAGCTGAATTTCCGAAAATGCACAAATGTTCTGGTTCTTCTGGCAATGCTTCAAGGCGTATGTCAATTTTATAATTCGGATAGTTTTTCATTACAAAAATCTTTGACTCAAAAAGTAAATCATCAAGCCTAATATTTTCTGCCAATAATTCTTCATTTTCGGTAGTTATTCTTGATAAACGAAGCAAATTTTGGGTAAGTTTGACTAAATCAGAAATGTCTTCGAGGGCAGAATGAATGACATTTTGGTACTCTTCTAAATTTCGTTCTTTTAATAAACTCACTTCTAATTGTGAACTTATCCTAGTTAGTGGGTTTTGCAATTCATGGGAAACATTACCAACAAACATTTTTTGGAGTCGAACCCCCTCTTCAACCCTTTCTAATAAATGATTAATAGTTTGACTGAGCGTAATAATTTCATCAAATTTTTCATTTTCAGATAATCTATTACTTAAATTTTTAGGGAAAACATTCTTTAACTCAATGCCAATCTTATCAATAGGTTCTAATGTTTTTTTTGAATAAAACCATCCTATTACTCCAACAATTATAATAGAAATTGTAAGTAATCCAAGCATCATCCAACGCATTTGTGTTAGAAATTCACTTGCATAGAAATTTTTAGCCATTGCGACTACCAAAAAAGATTGTGTAGGTGAATGCTGAAAAATACCAACACCTTCAAGGTCTTTTTCCGCAAACTCAATGCGTTTCTCCTTCTTTACACGCTCTAAAATTCGTTTATCAATTTTGGTATTAGGCTCTTTGGTAGATTCAAAGATAACTTTACCATCTAATTGAAATACAATGATTTCTTCGCCTGTGAGTTGGTCTTTTCTATTAGCCATGAGTTTTTCTAAAAAATCAAGCTCATGCTCTTTTTCGATTGACTCACTAATCCAAGCTACAATTGTTTCGGCACGATTATTTAATCTTCGAGAAAAGTTTTTTTCTAAAAAATAATTGGTAAAAAAGTAAATTGAAAGCATAGTTGTGCCTAAAATAGCCATCACAACTATTATAAATTGAAGGGTTATTGAGTGTCGAAGTTTCATTATTCTCTTAGTACATAACCCATTCCGAATACCGTATGAATTAATTTTTTATTGAAATTTTTGTCAATTTTTTTTCTTAAATAATTGATATAAACCTCGATATAATTCGTCCCTTTATCAAAGTTTACATCCCAAACATTCTCAGCAATTAGATTTTTCGACAAAACTTTTCCCTGATTTCTTAAAAAGAATTCCAGAAGTCTATATTCCAAAACCGTAAGGTCAATTATTTGATTGTCTCTTTTTACAACTTTCGTATCTAAATTAACCACCAAATCGGCAAATTGTAGGGTATTTGTATTTATAATTGTTTCGGTACTTCGTTTTGTCAGGGCCCTAACCCTTGCTAATAATTCAGCAAATTGAAAAGGTTTAACTAAATATTGGTCAGCACCTGAATCAAAACCAGCAATTTTATCTTCGCTTTCGCCCAATGCCGAAAGCATGAGTACAGGTGTTTGAATTCCTGCCTTTCTTAATTCCTGAATTAACATTTGCCCATTAATACCAGGCATAATCACATCGGTAATTATACAATTATAAGATTTCCTAAGAGCTAATTGCTTGGCAATCAAGCCATCAAATGCAATATCCACTTCATAAAAATTTTCTGTAAGCCCTTGCTGAATGGCATACAAAGTTTTGGGTTCATCTTCAACTACTAAAATCTTCATCGGGAGCATTTGATATTTTTTCAAAAGTAAAAAGCATTTTTTCAGAAAAAAAACATCTAATAAATTTCTAATTTCTTGTTAAGCAGTCTCTAATAATTAAAGTTGAATTTTGTTTAATCAAAGCTTTGTCAAATACCTTTGAGATTAGTTTTGAACAACGTTTAAAATGCGAACAGTTGAGTGTCTGCCAAATTTTTCATTTATAGTAGTTTGACAATATGGTGGCTTACATTAATTGACTTTTCAGCTAATAGAGAGCCTCAATTATTTTATTGAGGCTTCTTTTCAAGAATCATTCGCTACGATTTCACACATAACCTTACAATAATGCATGAAAGAATAAAAAATATTTTAGTGCCAACCGACTTTTCAAATTCTGCAAAAAATGCTTTGGAAGTAGGTATTGCACTTGCCAAACGACACTCGGCCCAATTACATATCTTACATGTAATCATTCCACAGTACATATCATATATTGGCGAAGTAGATATACCGTATGACAATTGGAACGACTTGGAGAAAATTAGTAAAAATAAGCTTCTAGAGACTTCAAAATCTATCATAAAAAAACATAAAATTAATGTTGTTAATTTTATTGATATTGGGATTGTTTCGGAGTCTATTGAAAAATATGCTTCAAAACTCCATATCGACCTCGTAGTTATGGGTATGAATGGAATGAGAGGGATAAACGAACATTTTGTTGGTAGAAATACTTTTCAAGTAATTAAAAATGCAATTTGCCCTGTATTTGCTATCCCCGAAAAATTTTCTAAGTCTAGTTTTCAGCAGGTTTTATTCCCCATTGGGAATACAAGTGCTAATGTTGATTTTGACAATTATTGGGCATTAAAAAATATGATTCCGTCAGATGATTTAGAAATAGACCTTTTGGGAATATCAAGATTTGAAGATTACGAAACATCTGACCGCGTAAAAGAAAAAGTTTCAGAACTTTCGAACTTCATAAAAAAAGATGGTTTAAAGGCAAGTTTCCAAAATATTTTCTGTGATAATATTACCAGATTTATTTTGGAATATGCTTCTATCAATCAATCTGATTTGATTGTCATTAATCCAAATATTGATTCTGACTGGGAAAAATTTGTTTTAGGCAACAACATGAGAAAAATTATCAACCAAGCTCAATGCCCGATACTTTTAATCAAACCAATGTTTAGTAATTTATTAACAATAGAAAAAAATACATTGAATTATTCTAATCAAAATTAAAATCAATCTCATAAAACTTAAGCAAGCACTTCAAATTAACATTTACGTAAACCAAAGAATCGTAACCCAATCAATAAATATAATAGAATAAGTATATTTGGAAGTGCTACACCAAAAAGATGACTGAAAATTTCGGTCATCTTTTTTATTATATTTTGTAAATTGTTAAAATGCAGAAGAATATTTGGATTTTATAAAAAAAGGATTAAATTTGAAATATCAAGACATTCAAATACTGTTATGGAAAAATTATCAGAAACATGGATGGTAGATGGTACAATTGATTTTGAAACAAAAAAGTACACACTCCTCGCTTATCTACAAAAAGTAAAATTTTACTTTGATAACACCAAAGTATATCCTCAACTTGCAGATTTATTCTTTCACAACAACAATTTAGTTTCATTCAAAGAAAACAAGAATTACTTGAAGGAACATTTTCCTAAAAGATTTTCAGGCATTCAAATTGAAAATTTAGAGTTAGTTTATGAAGAAATAATTTCAGACAATAATTTAATGCAGGAAATTGAAGAAATCATTCATTATGCAAGCAATCGCTTTAAAAATGCCATTTCTGTTGGAAGTGAAATTTATGATTTTGTGGAAAGCAAAATTTCTATCTCACCTGTAGGTATTTTACCCTTAAAAACCGATGAAGGCTATTTTTTATTGGCAAATGGTAAGCAAAAAGGCACAAAAGTTTATTCGTACAGAATGACTCTTTTCGAACGCCATAATGAGAAATACCGCTCATTAAGTACAACTTACATTTCAGAATGGGAACGTGGTTTTGTAAATAGTTACGAAAACATTAAGTTAAATCTGATTAAACAACAAAAACACCTACCCAATCCTGCTGTTTATTCAATCGAAACTGAAATGACATTTCCTTTAGAAGAAACCTTGTTACCAATAGCAAAAAGAACGTTAGTACAGTTTATCAGCAATTAATATCTTATTAAAAGCCTTGTCCAACCGAAGATTCGATTGGACAAGGTTTTTATAAATTTCTAAGTGCTTGCTGCATGTGCCTTTCGTTGTGAATTATCAAGAATTGTAGTGCATCTCCTAAATTTAACTTTAAGAATTTAGCAATCGAAATTGGGATTTTTATTCGCTGAATATTTTTCTTTGCTGCTTCTCTTAAAATTAGCAATAGTCTCTCCTGTTGATTGATAAATTCAGCCACTACCCTATCTGCTTCCAAATTCTGCGAAGGAATATGCCCTTTCATAGCCTTAAATTTTCGTTTTCCCTTTTCAGGATTCATCGAATCAATTGAGAGCTTGCCTAACCAAGTACTTTTTAAAAATTCCTGACCTAAATCTTCTCTACATTCGGCTAAACCTTTTTCAAACAATGGCAAATAATAAACTCCATAAGTATTCAGGTGTTCTAAGCATTGTGCTATACTCCACCCTCTAGAAGATGATGGCATTAATAAACTTTCTTCCGAAAGATTCTGGAATTTTTCTATTGCTAGTTGAAGGTGGTTTTCTACTTGACTTTCTAATAAATTAAGTAATGATAGCTTTTCCATAATTTTGTGTTTGACTAATTTTCATTGACAAAATTAAGGTAGTAGAAGAAAAAAAATCTTGGTAAATACCAATATTTATATCTGTACAGAATTTATTAACTTACTAAAATTACTCGCATCTATTCCAATATAATTGGCTAAGTATTTATGAGGAACAATTTGTAGAATATGCGGACTTCTCTTTAATAATTGTCGAAATTTATCTTCTGATGTGAAACTTTGCAATTCTACAAGTCTTTCGAGTAAACCAGAAAAACCACCCAAAAGTCCTTTTTGAAGCAACATTTCAATATTAGGATTGGTCCGAAATAAATCTTCAATTTGTTGGTAAGTAGTACGGAGAAACCTAGATTGGCTAAGTGTTTCAAAATAGTATTTTGATGGACTCTGCGATAACATCGAGTCTAAAATACAAGCAAAATTACCAGTGTAAGAAAAAACTAAAGTAGCTTCCCTTCCATTTTCATCAGCATAATACATTCTTTGTAAGCCCTCTATTACGAAATACAAATAACGCTCAGTAGTACCCGCAAAAGTCAAAATTTCTTTACGTTTAGCGGAAAAAGGCTTAAAAAGTGCATAAAAAGCTTCAAAATCATCTTCAGAAAGTGAATGAACAGCATCGACTGTCTGTTTTAAAAGTAATTTATGAGATGATTCACCAGACATAGAAAATTTCATTAAAATATTTGGCTGTAAGCAGCTTATTACCAACAGCCAAAAATGATACCTTACTTAGTCTCAAATTGATAAATTGTTGTTGATGTGTAAACCTCACCAGGTCTTAGTACAGTGCTCGGAAATTCAGGTTTATTTGGCGAATCTGGAAAATGTTGGGTTTCGATACAAAACGCCGAACGTCGTCCGTAGGTCACTCCACCTTTACCAACTATATTTCCTTTTAAATGATTGGCGGTATAGAATTGCATTCCTGGTTCGGTTGTTAATACTTTCATTATCCTACCGGTAGAAGATTCATAAACTTCAGCAGCTAACCTCAATTCTGAACTATTATCAGTTAAAACATAGCAATGGTCATATCCGCTACCTAACACAATTTGCTCGTAGGAAGTATCATTAATACGCTCACCAATTTGATGACTTGTAGTAAAATCAAAAGGAGTTCCCACCACAGAACGTAGTTCACCCGTAGGAATAACGGTCTCATCAACTGGTAAGAATTTATCAGCATGTAAAATTACTTCATGCGATAAGACATCTTCAGCACCACTTAAGTTAAAATATGAGTGATTGGTTAAATTCAAAACAGTTGCTTTATCAGTAGTTGCCTGATAATCAATACGTAGAGCATTGCTGGTTAAAGTATAAGATACCTCCACTGATAAATTTCCCGGATATCCTTCTTCTCCATCTACTGAAAGGTACGAAAGTTTTAAAACGGGCTCCACTGAATCAATGGTTTCAGCCTTCCACACATTTTTATCAAATCCTTTCAATCCACCATGAAGACCATTCACACCATTATTAATAGCTAATGAATAAGTTTCTCCATCTAATTGAAAAGTGCCCTTTGCAATTCGATTTCCATAACGACCAATGATTGCTCCAAAATAAGGAACTCCTTTTAAATAACCTTCAAGTGTTTCACAGCCCAATACCACATCATTTAAATTTCCGTTTCGGTCGGGAGCAGTTAAAGCAACCACAATTCCACCATAATCCGAAATTTTCGCTTCCATACCAGCGGCATTTTTTAAAATAAATAGGCTCGTTTCTTGGCCACTTGGTAAAACTCCAAAAGAGGATTTTTGAATACTCATTTTTATAATATTGTTAAAAAAGCTTAAAATCGATATTGTTTCAAAAATACAATAACTAAAGCAAAGACAAGAGTAAAAGTGTAAGAAATATACGTTTTTCTGTACTTTGCTCAATTTTGAAAATATTGTACACAAAAAGTCGCTAAAAAAGACTATTTCGTCTATCAAATAAAAAAAACAAGTTTAGTTTTGAATAGTTTTAAACATTATTGCATTGATTTTCTTTTGCAAAAATTTCATTTCAACGAATATTTGTACATTTTTACAATAAAATTAATAATCATTCAATCAACAAACCTAACATGAAAAGAAGGGATTTCATCCAGCTATCGGGTATGGGATTTGGAGCTCTAATGGGCTCTTCGATACCAGTGCTAGGAAATATGGTGCCTGTTGAGCATCTTCTTGAACCAGGTGCTGATGTAGCGGCAAAAAAACGAATGGCCGACATTGCACTTAATGCTGCCAAATCGCGTGGAGCAACCTACACTGATGTTCGCATTGGTCGTTATCTACAACAATACCTTTTCACTCGCGAAAATAAAGTTCAAAACATTGTTAATGCCGAATCTTATGGCGTAGGAATACGTGTAATTGCCAACGGTACATGGGGATTTGCCGCAACAAGCGACGTAAGCAATGATGGTATTGCCAAATGTGCAGAGACAGCGGTGGCTATTGCTAAGGCAAACTCAAAAATCCAGAAAGAACCTGTAATTCTTGCTCCTCAAAAAGGTGTTGGTGAAGTTTCTTGGAAAACTCCAATTAAGAAAAACGCATTTGAAGTACCAGTTCAACAGAAAATAGATTTATTGATGAAAGTAAACGGCGAAGCCATGAAAAATGGGGCAGCTTTTGTTACTTCAAATCTATTTTTCATCAATGAACAGAAGTATTTTGCTTCATCTGATGGCTCTTATATCGACCAAGATATTCATCGTATTTGGCCAACCTTTACGGTTACTGCGGTAGATAAAGCTGCTGGAAAATTCAAAACTCGTGATGCAATCAGCTCTCCTATGGGTATGGGTTATGAATATTTGGATGGATTAGCCAGTGAAAAAATCTCCGCTCCAAACGGACTAATCGGCTACCGTAATTCTTATGATATGGTTGAAGATGCAGTAATGGCATCTAAACAAGCTAAAGAAAAGCTAACCGCAAAAACTGTTCAAGCAGGTAAATATGATTTAGTGCTTGACCCTAATCACTTAGGTTTAACTATTCACGAATCGGTTGGTCACCCACTCGAACTTGACCGTGTATTAGGTTATGAAGCCAATTATGCAGGAACAAGCTTTGCAACTTTAGATAAGTGGAAGTCGAAAAACTTCAATTATGGTAGTAAGCAAGTAAATATTGTTGCCGATAAGACTCAACCTTATGCTTTAGGAACAGTTGGATTTGACGACGAAGGTGTGCCTTGTAAGGAATGGGATTTAATCAAAGATGGTATTCTGGTAAATTATCAAGCAATCAGAGACCAAGTAAATATTCTAGGAGAAAATGCTTCCCATGGCTGCTGTTATGCTGATAATTGGAACTCTGTTCAATTCCAACGTATGCCAAATGTATCGCTACGCCCAGGAAAAGACAAACTCAGCGTGTTTGATATGATTAAAGGTGTAGAAAAAGGTATTTACATCATTGGTCGTGGTTCATATTCAATTGACCAACAACGTTACAATTTCCAATTTGGTGGACAGCTATTCTACGAAATCAAAAATGGAGAAATCGTGGGTATGTTTGATGATGTGGCTTACCAGTCAAATACACAAGAATTTTGGAATTCATGTGTTCAAGTATGTGATAAAGACGACTATCGTACTTTCGGTTCATTCTTCGATGGTAAGGGTCAACCTTCACAAGTTAGTGCTGTATCACATGGTAGTTCTACTACTCGCTTCAACGGTGTAAATGTGATTAATACAGGTAGAAAGATTTGATAAAAGTCGCTAGTTCACAAACAATGGTTGATAGTCCAAACTTTAAAATCTTTGCCTATTTTTCTATTGAATGTACTTACACTACTTACCTTAAAAAACTAAACAAATGAATAAAATATTATCAAAAGAAGAAGCTAAAAAGATTATTGATAAAGTTTTAGCATTTTCAAAAGCCGATGAAATGAGTGTTTCACTTAGCGGTGGCCGCACTGGCAACATTCGCTACGCAAGAAATTCTGTTTCGACAAGTGGAGAATCTTACGACCAATCATTGGCTGTAACAGCAGTTTTTGGTAAACGTTCGGGAACTGCAACAATCAATGAATTTGATGATGCTTCACTTGAAAAAACGGTCAGAAGAGCAGAGGAAATTGCTCGATTAGCACCAGAAAACCCTGAATATATGCCTATGCTTGGGCCTCAAACGTACGTAGATTCAAATACTTACGCCGAAGCAACTGCTAATATCGACCCCGAATATAGGGCAAAGGCCGCATTTGATAGTATTGACCCTTGTATCAAGAAGAACCTCACTGCTGCAGGTTATTTAGAGGATTCTACTGGTTTTACGGCTATCGGTAACAGCAAAGGCTTATTTGGATATAATAAAGCAACATCAGTAGATTTTTCGATAACCGTAAGAACAGCTGATGGTCTTGGTTCAGGCTATGCCATTCGTGACTTTAATGATACTTCAAAACTAAGTACAAAAGAAGCTACCGAAATTGCGATGCAAAAAGCAATGGCTTCGAGCAATGCTAAGGCATTGGAGCCAGGTAAATACACAGTAATTTTAGAACCTGCGGCATCTATTGACCTACTTCAAAACATGATGCGTAGTATGGATGCACGTAATGCAGATGAAGGTCGTAGTTTTTTGAGTAAAAAAGGTGGTGGTACAAGAATTGGAGAAAAATTATTTGATGAAAGAGTAAATATTTTCTCTGACCCAATCAATCCTGAAATTCCAGGTTCTGGATTTGGTGGTGGCGGTGGAGGCGGTGGTGGAGGCCGTTTTGGTGGTGGAGGAAGCGATGGCCGTCCGCAAGAAAAAATTTCTTGGATTGAAAATGGTATCGTTAAAAACGTTTACTATTCAAGATATTGGGCAGATAAAAAAGGAGTAAAAGCGGTGCCTCCTCCACAAGGATTTATCATGGCTGGAGGAAGCGAATCTTTAGCTGATTTAATTAAAGGAACTGAAAAAGGGATTTTAGTAACTCGTTTTTGGTATATCCGTGCCGTTGACCCTCAAACATTACTTTACACGGGTCTGACACGTGACGGAACTTTTTATATTGAAAATGGAAAAATTAAATATCCAATTAAAAATTTCCGTTTCAATGAAAGCCCTGTGATTATGCTCAATAACCTTGAAGCAATGGGCAAACCAACACGTGTAGGTGGTTGTTTGATTCCACCATTAAAAATCAGAGACTTTACATTTAGTAGCTTATCTGATGCGGTTTAAAAAGATTTTCAAACCATGTAGGTTATAAAGGCCTACATGGTTTATAGAATAATGGATTTCCACTCAACAATATTTATTACCATTTATCAAAATCCGACACACATTTTTTCACCAAGAAAGAATATTTTTTAAATTAGTCTTCATTAATAAACTTATTATTTAACACAAAACTGAAAAAGCTTTGAAAAGAAGAGATTTTATTCAACTATCAGGATTGGGATTTGGTGGCTTAATGCTTCCGAATATACCAATTATTGGCAATTCAGTATCTCAAGAAGCCATGCTCGATGGAGCAATGGATGTTGCCATCAAGAAGCGACTTGCAGATGCTGCCTTAAATGCCGCTAAAGCCAAAGGAGCCACTTACACTGACGTAAGAATTGGCCGTTACCTTAATCAATTTGTGGTTACGCGTGAAGACAAAGTTCAGAACATTGTAAATACCGAATCTTATGGCGTAGGTGTACGTGTCATTGCTAATGGTTGTTGGGGTTTTGCTGCTGTTGTTGATGCCAAAACTGAAGCAGATACCGCACGTGCAGCCGAAGAAGCGGTTGCAATAGCCAAGGCCAATGCCAAGCTAATGTCTCAACCAGTCATTTTAGCACCTCAAAATGGTTATGGAGAAGTTAGTTGGAAAGCACCAATCCAACGTAATGCCTTCGAAGTTCCAATTAAAGAAAAAGTTGATTTATTACTCGGAGTAAATGATGCTGCATTAAAAAATGGAGCAAACTACGTAAACTCAGTTTTATTCTTGGTAAATGAACAAAAATACTTTGCTTCTTCTGATGGTTCGTACATCGACCAAGATATTCACCGTATATGGCCAATTGCATCTGTAACTGCCATTGACCCAAAAACTGGCAAATTTGAGACACGCCAAGCCCTTTCTGCACCAATGGGAATGGGCTACGAGTATCTTCAAACCAATCCAAAAGATAAAGTTACTGGCATCACAACGCGTTATAATAAGGGTTATGACATGCTTGAAGATGTTACGGCAGCAGCCAAACAAGCAAAAGAAAAACTAACTGCTAAATCAGTTGAGGCTGGTAAATATGATTTGGTACTCGACCCTTCTCACCTTTGGTTGACTATTCACGAATCGGTTGGTCACCCACTAGAACTTGACCGTGTATTAGGTTATGAAGCAAATTTTGCGGGAACTTCGTTTGCAACACTCGATAAATGGCAAAGCAAAAACTTTAATTATGGCAGTAAAGAAGTAAATTTCTTCGCTGATAAAACTCAAGTTGGTTCTTTGGGTGCCGTTGGTTGGGACGATGAAGGTGTAAAAACCAAACGATGGGATTTGGTGAAAGATGGTACTTTGGTCAATTACCAAGCCATCAGAGACCAAGTTCATATTCTCGGTGAGAAAGAATCACATGGCTGTTGCTATGCTGATAGTTGGTCATCGGTTCAATTCCAACGCATGGCCAATGTGTCTTTAGCAGCAGGAAAAACACCACTAACAGTGGCCGAAATGATTAAGGATGTGAAAAAAGGAATTTATATCATTGGCGATGGTTCTTTCTCAATTGACCAACAACGCTATAACTTCCAATTTGGCGGACAATTATATTATGAAATTAAAGATGGACAAATTGCAGGAATGCTAAAAGATGTTGCGTATCAATCAAATACGCAGGAATTTTGGAATTCATGTGTGAAAATTTGTGACGAACGTGATTACCGTCTTGGCGGTTCATTCTTCGATGGTAAGGGACAACCTTCACAATCGAGTGCAGTATCTCATGGTAGTGCAACGGCTCGTTTCAATGGTGTTAACGTAATTAACACGGCACGTAAAGTTTAATCGCTTCATTAAAGTTTACAAAAGAAAGAATTTTCTTTCTAACATTTGTCATGAACTAAAAGAAGCAAAATCATCTTTAAAATCTTGAATAATAATGTCAGTAATATTAACAGAAGCAGAAGCTAAAAACCTCTTAAAGAAGGTTTTAAGCTATTCTAAAGCCGATGATTGCGAGGTCAATCTATCGGGAAATATCAACGGAAACATCCGTTATGCTAGAAATGAGGTTTCTACCAGTGGAGGTCTTACAAATCAAAATTTGCAAGTACAATCTGCCTTTGGTAAAAAGGTAGGGATTGCCACAATTGATGAATTTGATGATGCTTCACTTGAAAAAGTAGTAAGACGCTCTGAAGAATTGGCTCGACTTGCTCCCGAAAACCCTGAATATATGGGTGTATTAGAACCACAGCAATATATGAAATCAGAAGGATATTTTGACTCAACTGCAAATATCAATCCCGATGTTCGTGCGGAGGCTGTGATGAAAAGTTTAAAACTCACGCGTGAGCAAAAATTAGTAGCCGCAGGTTTTTTAGAAGATTCAAAAGGCTATTCAGCCATGATGAATTCAAAAGGACTTTTCGCCTACTACAAAAGTACGAATGTAAACTACTCACTTACTGTGCGTACTGAAGACGGCACTGGTTCAGGTTATGTAATTAAGGGTTTTAGTGATGTAAATAAACTTGATACGGCGGAAGCAACCAAAATTGCGATTCAAAAAGCAGTTGGGTCAAAAGGAGCTAAAGCTCTCGAACCGGGAAAATATACTGTAATTCTTGAACCGACAGCCGCAGCCGTTTTACTCGAAAACATCTATTTTGATATGGATGCTCGTAGTGCCGACGAAGGACGCTCATTTTTTAGTAAAGCAGGTGGAAAGAATAAAATTGGTGAAAAAATAGTAGATGAGCGAGTAACTATTTTCTCTGACCCCGCTTATGCCGATTTACCAGCTTCTCCTTGGGGTGGAGATGGACAAGCACAAGAAAAAAGAATGTGGATTGAAAAAGGAGTTGTTAAAAACCTGTCTTATTCACGCTTTTGGGCGAAAGAAAAAGGAGTAAAACCTATTCCTTTTCCCACAAATTTCATCATGATGGGTGGAAATGCTACACTTGATGAAATGATAAAAAGTACAGAAAGAGGTATTTTAGTTACTAAGCTTTGGTACATTCGTTCGGTTGACCCTCAAACGCTACTCCAAACAGGACTTACCCGTGACGGAACTTTCTATATTGAAAATGGAAAGATTAAATATCCAATTAAAAATTTCCGATTCAATGAAAGTCCAATCATCATGCTCAATAACCTTGAAATGTTAGGAAAAACAGAGCGTGTGGTAAGTACAGAATCGAATCAAAACTACATGGTTCCACCAATGAAAATTAGAGAATTTACTTTCTCTAGTTTATCTGATGCAGTGTAGAATTTGATTATTTGTTATTTGATACTGGTTACTGGAAACTATTTTGTAAAGGATTAATATGTATCCAATTTATTTTCACAAATAGCCAATAACCAGTATCTGATATTCCAACTTATGAAACCATTTATTTTCACGCGAATACAATATAATTCTGGAGATTGGGACACCGACCAAAGAATGCCAACAAATATTCTTAATTCATTAGTTGAATATACGACTATTCCAATAGATGAAAAGGAAAAAGTGGTGCTATTGAGTAGTAATGAGCTATTTAAGAGTCCGTTTTGTTATTTGAGTGGCCATAAATTAGTTGAGTTCTCGAGTCAAGAACGAGACCATTTTTATCGCTATGTACAGAATGGTGGATTTGTATTTGTAGATGATTGTAACCATGATATTGATGGGCTTTTTGCAAAATCTTTTGAACAAGAAATGGCAAGAACCTTTGGAGCAAAGGCACTTCAAAAAATCCCGAATAATCATGCTATTTACAACTGTTTTTTTCAATTTGAAGGCCCTCCTACCACCACTTTTGAGCTAAATGGCTGGGGAGATGACCTCGTTCATGATTACCTAAAAGCCATTGTTATTAATGGAAGAATTGGCGTTTTATATAGTAATAAAGACTATGGCTGTGAGTGGGACTATGATTTTAGGAATAAACGCTGGCTTGCAGAAGATAATACAAAATTTGGCGTGAATATCATTAATTATGCATTAACTATGTAGAAAGTTTAGCTAATCTTCCAAACTACTGATATAACTTAATTGCATCAAAAACAAAGAAAATTGGAAACCAAAGATCTTCATCATTACAAATCTTTAGTAGGAAAATTACCGCTACTAAAAAAAGAAATTGCCAAAGTAATTGTCGGGCAGGAAGCCGCCATCGACGAAATTCTAATTTCATTGCTTGCAGGTGGGCACTGTTTGCTTGAAGGTGTACCAGGCTTAGCAAAGACTCTAATGGTAAAAACTATTTCTGAAGCTTTAGACATGAAGTTTAAACGCATTCAGTTTACCCCTGACCTAATGCCTGGAGATATTCTCGGTACTGAAATTTTAGAAGAGGACCATGAAACGGGAAAGAAATTCTTCAAATTTAATCGAGGGCCTATATTTGCCAATATTGTTCTTGCAGATGAAATTAACCGTACACCACCCAAAACTCAAGCTGCTTTACTTGAAGCAATGCAAGAATATAAGGTAACCTATGCAGGCACTAACTACGATTTGCCCAAACCTTTTCTGATTATTGCCACCCAAAACCCAATCGAGCAAGCTGGTACGTATCCATTACCAGAAGCTCAACTCGACCGTTTTTTACTTTATATTAAATTGGGTTATCCCTCTGAAAGTGAAGAACTTAATGTATTAAAGAATACAACTGGCACTTCAAAACCAACATTGAATTCCATCATGAGTGATGCTGAAATCATTGATTTACAGCACCTTACTCGTCAAGTACATATTTCTGAAGAACTTATTGTAAAAATCAATAAAATTGTACGTTCAACTCGCCCAGCAAATACTACCTCTGCTTTTGTGAAGGAATGGAGCGAATGGGGGGCTGGTCCACGTGCAGGGCAAGCTTTAGTTGTTTGTGCGAAGGCTCGTGCCGTTTTAAATGAGCGTTTTTCGGTAATACCAGAAGATATTGAAGCTCTTACATACCCTATTCTTCGCCACCGCATTGCACTAAATTTTAGAGCAGAAGCAGCAGGTATCAGTACTGATGATGTTATCACGGATTTGTTGAAATAGTAAGATGCTAACAGAAGAACTCATAAAACTCAACAACCTCCAATTAGCTGGTAAATTGGTGAGTGAGCAACTAATGTTGGGCATTCATCATAGTAAAAGAACAGGTTATGGGGTAGAATTTGAGCAATATCGCCATTATGAAATTGGTGATGACCCTAAACGAATCGACTGGAAACTTTATGCCCGAACAGATAAACACTTGGTTCGTGAATCTTCTACCGAAAGTAATTTTCATTTGAAGTTTATAATAGACCTTTCTGGTTCGATGAATTATGTAGAAAATAAAGTCTCAAGGTTAGAATATTGTAAAATTTTACTCGCTTCTCTGTCTTATTTAGGATATCGACAAGGTGACTTAATGAGTTTGTTTGGAATAAAAAATGGAGAAATAGTCACCCTTGTTAATTCTGGAAAACAATCGTTTCAAAGAATACTTTACACGCTGGAAAAAATCGAGGCTCATGGAAATTGGGAGAATACAAATTCACTAGACTTGAGTGTTCTGCAATCGGGAAAACAAAAAGAAGTTTTAGTAATTGCGTCTGACTTATTACAATTCAATGATGAGTGGCTAACTTTAATTAAATCATTGGCCAATGCCCACCGAGAAATACTTATTTTCCTAGTATTGGGGCAACAAGAATTAAATTTCAACCTCAAAGGTTTTTTCAGATTTAAAGATTTAGAAACCGGGCAAGAAATTGAACTTCAAGCGGAAGCAATTAAAGAAGAGGTTAAAAAAAACGCTGAAAATTATTTAACAAAACTTGAAGAAGCATTACAAATTCCATTTGTACACTTGTTCAAAACAAGCTTTGATACTCCAATTGCGAGCGTAATTTTGGAAGCAATAAAGCAAAGAAATTTCTGAAATGGAATTATTATACCCTTACATACTTTGGGGAAGCTTGGCAGTTGGTATTCCTGTTATTATACATTTTTGGCATCAAAAAAAAGGAAAATTAATTGCTTGGGCTGCTACTCAATGGCTTAGTGAAAAAAATCTCCAACAGTCGAGAGGCATTCGACTGGACAATATTTTATTGCTGATAATCAGGTGTTTACTGCTTTTACTATTTGTTTTTATCTTGTCGAAACCATTGTTAATATGGACAAATGCTAGTTCAAAAAAAACAAAAACTCATTTAATTGAAGCCAATCGAATAGTATTTGAGAATTTTAAGTTTGAGATTGATGAAGCTCTTAAAAAAGGAGAAGAATGTTATTGGATAAATGATAAGCCCGTTAGATTTACCTCGATTGAACAATTACCTTCAAATATTGTAAAAATCAATGCCCAATCTTTACAATCAAATCTGAACGAAATGGGCAAACTTATTCAAGACCAAACGCTTGAATTATATCTCATTAATCAGCGTAAACTAACTCAGCTTCCACAGATTTTTTCACCAACTAATCTTAAAATCCATTCAATTATTGATTCAACACGCACTAATAACGTATTTGCTTTCTCTGACAATAAAACATCATTTATTGATGCTGATGGCCAATTAAAAACGGTCAGAAATAATACAAATTCTAAGCAAGAAATAAGTCACGAGGGCATATTTAATGTGGGTATTTTCAATAAAAATACTACGGAAAAGAAACAAATAATTGCTTCTTTATCGGCTCTGAAAGATATTTATGAATGGCAGTTTCAAATTGAATTAGCACCCAAAGAAACGAATAATTATGACATAATTTTTTCAGATAAACCAATTCATATTTCAGCTAAAACTTTAGGATTTTTCAGTAATTCACAAAAGTGGGTCGGAGTTTATGTAACAAATAATGACAACGAAATAATTATCTCAAAACCGCTCACACCACAAACTAACGAATGGGTATTTAATGCCTACTTACCAGAGTTTATTGGCGAAAAAATCATTCAACATTGGCAATTAAACAATGAAAATCTAAAGCCGCTTTCTGAGCAACAATTAAAGGCTTTGTTTAAAATACAACCTTTTCCGCACAAGTCCTCAAATGAATGGTTTGATAAAAGCCTCATTCTAGTATTCATTTTATTACTTTGTTTTGAGCGTTGGCTCGCTATTTCCAAAAACGCATGAATCAACTCAAACAAATCATAACCAAAGTCAACCTCCAGTTGTACACTAAAGCAATATTAGTTTGCTTGTTAGTAGCTGGCACTGCTTATTACATCATTTTATTCTTTGTTCAATCAGAAATTTGGGCATCAATAGCTTTGTTTCTTTCATTTTTAGGGATTTCTCTTCAACAAAAGCTATTTCAGAATAAACAAAAAGAAGCCATCAAAATTATTCATCAAAAACTTGATAATACAGAATATAGTCTCGAATTATTGACACTCGAGCAACCTAATTTAGCCGAACAATTACAACTTGAACGTTTATTAAGCAATAACTATAAAACGCCCATCATTTTTGAAAGAAAACTACTTTGTTTTTTTGGAGTATTTCTTTTAGCTTTTAGCTTTTATAACTGGGGACCTAAATTAAAATGGAATAATCATCAGTTAAAATCAAATTCTATTAAAAACCAGTTATCAACTAATCAAAGATATATTCCAAACTTTGAATCTGCTACGCTAACAATTACTCCTCCAAGCTATACCAATATTGAAAATATTAGTTCAGAAAATATGAATGCCTCTGCCGTTGTTGGCTCAATGCTTAAATGGCAAATCAACTTCTCAAATTCAACCAATTTAAAAGTTAATTTAAGCAATAATCGAGGCGAAGAGGTAGCATTTAAACTCGTTGATGAACACTTTGAATATACAGACCAACTCATTAGTTCGGGACTTTATTCTTTTAAAGCTTATTTTCATGATTCACTTATTTATCAATCAGATTATTATCGTTTAGATGCAATACCTGATTTATCACCGAAAATAGAGCCCACATCCAAAGAACTTTACCAATTACATTTCATTAAAGATTCTAAAAACATTCAAATTTCTGCCAAAATTTCAGATGATTTTTTAGTAAATCAAGCGTTCATCGTTGCTACTTTAGCTCGTGGTTCAGGAGAAAATGTAAAATTCAGAGAAGTAAAAATCCCACTTCCACAATCAAATTTCAAATCTGCAACAATTAGTAAAACCATTGATTTGAGGGCACTTAACTTTACTCCGGGTGATGAGCTTTACTATTATTGGGCAGCTATTGATAATAAACGTCCATCACCAAATTTCTCAAAATCTGATACTTATTTTATTGTTTATAAAGATACTGCACAAGTAGAAGAATCTGATTTGGCAACTATGGCGATGAATATTATGCCCGAGTATTTCAGAAGTCAAAGACAAATCATTATTGATACAGAAAAACTCATTGCCAAGCGAAATAAGTTAAAAAAGCAGGATTTTAATGATATTTCAAATAATATTGGTTTCGACCAAAAAGCTCTACGACTTAGGTATGGTCAGTATTTAGGAGAGGAAAATGAAGGGGCCATTGGAGCAGTGAATGCATTACCAGCAGAAGCAAAGGATGGTGATTTATTAAAAGGCTTCAGACATGACCACGATGAAGGTGAACATGACCATGACGAAGGAAATAAGCATGAAGAAGAAGGACATAATCATGGAACTGCAGCTGAAGAAAAAGACCCCGTTGCCAGTTTGCTGGCAGAATACGTACATTCGCATGATGACGGAGAGGCTAATACATATTACGAGCAATCAACTAAAAGTTTATTAAAGATGTCGCTTGAACAAATGTGGCAGTCTGAACTACATTTGAGGTTATACGAACCAGAAAAAGCACTTCCTTTTGAGAAAAAAGCTCTCGAATATTTAAAGTCTGCTCAACATAAAGCTAGAACTTTTGTAAAAAAAACCAGTTTTGCTCCGCCTCCAATTAAAGAAAAAGAAAAAAGATTGACGGGAGAATTAACCAAGTTTAATTCTGCATTTAAGTTTCAAAAAAATTATACTCAACAGCAATTAGAGACACTTATTGCAGAAGTAATGGGTATAATTTCTGAAAACGAAAGAATTTTAGACAATACTCAAAAATACAAACTTATGGAGTTGAGTGCAGCCATTTCTACCAGAGTTGTTAATAGCAATTTATCAAACTGGAGCATTTTGAGTACCTTACAAGAGCTTATTAATGGTAAAAACATCACTGACCAAGAGCAAACAACGCTAAAAACAAAAATGTATGGTCTTATCAATAAGTCATTGCTCAACAATACAAACCCTAGTAATCAAACATTATTTGTAGAGAAAAAATTGGAGAACGCTTATTGGAAGAACATTAAACAGTAAAATATAAACCATTAATTAAATCATTGGTCGAAAAATTTAGATGAATTTAATTCAACAAATACAAAATCTGAGCATTTATGATTGGCTGTTAGGAATGTCCTTGGTGGCTTTACTATTTATTCAATATTTTAAGTTAATCAAAGAGAAGGGAAGTAAAAGATATGGCGTAAAAGTTGGACTCAATATCGCTCTTTGGCTAATTATTAGTTTATTTATTATCAATCCAAGCTATCATAAACAAAGCGATACCAATAAGATTTTAGTAGTTTCTGAGAATATTCCGCTTGAAATAATTCAAAAAACTAAAGATAGTTTAAAAATACAAGAGTATTTTACTCAACAAAAATTCAATAAGCGTTTACTTGAAAACGACGGTTTTGAAACTCAAATTGGGCAAATATACTTCTTAGGGCAGGATGTTAGGCCTGAGATATTGAGCAAACTTGTAAATCACACCATTCATTGGCTACCATTTTTTAAAGATAATGAAATACAAGAGGTTCAATGGCGAGCAATTGTGAATAAAGGAGATATTCAGGAAATAAACGGAAAAATTCATTCATCTGAAAATCAAAAACTTACACTTAAATGGGGAAATCAAACCATTGATAGTGTTAATCTAAAAAAAGGTTTCAATTATTTTAGTCTTAGAACTCCAGTATTTTCTATTGGACGCAACACATTTGATTTAGTTTTGAATGAAGAAAAAATTCAAGAAATTAAGTTTTTCAGTCAAAAAAATCAACCGATTAAAGTGTTGATGATTCTTTCAAATCCAGATTTTGAAGGTAAAATATTAGCCGATTGGCTTGGAAAAAATGGTAATCAAGTAAAAATAATCAGTAATGTTGCAAAAAATACGCAAAGTACTATTTCAATCAATCAATCAGAAAGTGATTTTGTAGCAGATATTATCATCACTGACCCAAATAATGCTGAAAATACTACTGTAAAAAAAGCCTTTAATGAAGGTAAATCTATATTATTTATTAATATTGAACAAGCAGATTTAGCGGCAAAAAGTATCAATCAAACCTTTGGAACGAACTGGGCACTTAAACGTATCAGTACACAAGAAAATATTCCAATTTTAACAGACTTAACGGCTAAACCATTTGCCTTCCAAAGTACTGATTTTCAAAAACTAAACGCAGAATTTCCAATTGCTATTCAGAAACGAAATGGTAGAATTGGGCTTAGTTTATTAAACGAAACATTTCCTTTAATTTTAAGTGGGGATAGTTTAACATACATGAAAATTTGGCAGGGGACTATACATTATTTATTACCTCCAAAATCTACTACTATTCTTTTGGATGGACCTATATTTTCAAACTCGAAACTTGAAATGAATTTCAATAATGACCAAAAATCTAGTTCAGTAATTATTGAAGAAGATACCATTCAAAAACAGAAATCTCCTATAAACTCAACTTCAAATAAAGTTTATTATTCATTTAAAAATAAAAATTGGCAGAAATTTCAAGATTCTTTAGAGGTATTTGTAGAAGATAACCACAGTGAATTAACCAAAGCAAATGCCATAAAACCATATTTAAACACCTCAAATTCAAGTATAAACACCGAGCAAAAACTTAGCGTAGGTGTTCCCGAATGGATATGGTTTATCTTAATTTTATCGATTTTAACTGCACTTTGGATTGAACCAAAAATTTAGAGGCTTGAATCAAATCCAAGCCTCTAATATAAAACTACTTCAATGCAGCAGCTCCATTCTTAATTTCATCAACGATGTTGGGGTCGAGAAGTGTGGTAGTATCACCTAAATTAGATACATCGCCTTCTGCAATTTTACGAAGAATTCTACGCATAATTTTACCCGAACGAGTTTTTGGCAAACCACTTACAAATTGAATTTTATCTGGTTTTGCGATTGGCCCAATAACACGTGAAACAGTGGCTAAAATATCACGACGAGTAAGGTCTTCATCATGAATCATGCTTTCACAGATTACATAAGCATAAATTCCTTGACCCTTAATATCATGAGGATACCCAACAATGGCACTTTCAACAACTCCAGTGTGCATGTTGATAGCATTTTCAACTTCTGCCGTACCAATTCGGTGTCCAGATACATTTAACACATCATCTACACGACCAGTAATTCTATAAAAACCATTGGCATCACGCATCGCTCCATCACCGGTGAAGTATAAATTTGGGTATGCCGAGAAGTAATTCGTTCTACAACGTTCATGGTCGCCCCAAGTTGTACGTAAAATTGAAGGCCACGGGAATTTAATACAAAGGTTTCCACTTACATCACCACCTTCAATTTCATTTCCATGCTCATCAACCAACATCATTTGAATACCCGGTAGTGGCAATGACGCCCAAGCTGGTTTGAGCGGTGTAATGCCAGCCAATGCTGAAATCATGATTCCACCAGTTTCGGTCTGCCACCAAGTATCAACTACTGGACATTTATCTTTTCCAATATTTTTTGAATACCATTGCCAAGCTTCTTCATTAATTGGTTCACCAACAGAACCCAAAACTTTCAAAGAACTCAAATCTTTTCCTTCTACGTATTCTAAGCCAAAGCCCATTAATGAACGAATCGCTGTTGGTGCTGTGTAAAGAATATTTACGCTGTGTTTCTCAACAATATCCCAAAAACGTCCTGCATCAGGATACGTAGGAATACCTTCAAACAAAAGTGTTATTGCACCATTTGCTAATGGTCCATAGACAATGTATGAATGTCCGGTAATCCAACCAATATCAGCAGTACAGAAATGAATTTGCCCAGGTTTATACTGAAATACATTCAAGAAAGTATAAGCTGAATAAACCATGTATCCGCCACAAGTTTGAACAACTCCTTTTGGTTTTCCAGTTGAACCTGAAGTATAAAGAATAAATAGCGGGTCTTCTGAATCCATTTCTTCTGCTGGGCAATCACTTGTTACGTGTTTTTCTTCCTCTTCCCACCATACATCACGGCCTTTAATCATACTCACAGGCGTTCGTGTACGCGTTGTCACAATTACTTTCTTAACTGAAGGACATCCAATCAAAGCATCATCCACGGTGTCTTTCATTGGAATTGATTTGTTACCACGTACGGCACCATCAGTCGTAACTACTGCCACACATTGAGAGTCATTGATTCGGTCAGCAATTGAAGATGCAGAGAAACCACCAAAAACAACCGAGTGAATTGCTCCAATACGTGCACAAGCCAAAACTGCAATAGCTAATTCAGGAATCATTGGCATATAAATACACACTCTATCTCCTTTCTTTACGCCATTTCGTTTTAAGACATTTGAGAAACGACAAACACGTTCAAATAATTGACGGTAGGTAAGGATTACCGCTTCTTCATTTGGGTCGTTTGGTTCCCAAATAATTGCTGGTTGGTTAGGCTTATCCTTTACGTGTCTATCGAGGCAATTTTCAGTAATATTGAGCTTTCCACCTACAAACCATTCAACTTTTGGCTCAGTAAAATTCCAATTCAATACTTTTTTCCATGGTTTTCTCCATTCAAAGTTATTGGCAGCAATCTCCGCCCAAAAACCCTCTGGGTCTTCAACTGAGTGCTTGTATTGGATTTCGTAATCATTAAAATCAGAAATTCTCATTTGGTAAGGTATTTATTGAATAAATTGACTAAAATATACTAATTTGTTTAAAAATCTGTTAACCCGTTATCCAACTTGTTTTTGGTATTTTACTAATAATCAGCATTACAAAATAACATACCAAAGCTGTAAGAATAAATTGGGTTGAAATGCCTATTATCGGATGAATCCATTTAAAATTAATGTGCCATTGTCTTGAAATAGTCTTCATCGGAATTAGGTGCATCAAATACATGCCATAACTAAATTTATCTATTTGCGTAGTTAGATTGGGTAGGAATTCAAGATTAAATAAATTCTTAAAAGCCAAAAACGCTGTAACAGACATCATAATTACACTCGGACTTAGATAATCAAAAAGGTTGGCTTCATAGATACTTCTGTTGCTTATCGTTGAAAAATAAATGCCAACAAAAGTTATTATCCAACTAATTACAAAAATACCTAAAGCCCAATATCCAATTTTTGGGATTGCATTAGAAAATTGTATATTCCCAAGAAAATAGCCTAAAACAAAATAGCCTATGTATCCTGAAAAATATCTTATTTCGAAATTAATTTTAATTCCCAAAAATCGATTAAAATACGGATAAACAGTACAAGAAATTACCCATAAAATCAGGAAGTATTTTATTTCTTGCGAACTTGCTTGTGTAATCCATTTACTCAAAATTGGCAGGAATAAATAGATTCCTAAAAGCATATAAACAAACCATAAATGCCCTGAGCCCCCTGCACCTCCAAACATAATTTTTCGAAGAATATCAATTATTTCAAGCTTCGTTTTTTCGGCAGGAATAACTCCAAAATAACTACCCCAAAGCATATAAATGAGCGTCCATACTAGAAATGGAATAAATATTCTTGAAAACCTTTTTGAAAGGAAATCAATTAAATTTTTGTATTTACCTAAGAGTAAATACCCTGAAAGCATCACAAAAATAGGTACGGCAAATCGCCCAAAAGCATTAGCAGCGTTGCAAATCCACCACCATGAATCTGGAATTTTACCCATCAAATAAATCCCACCTGCGGCACAGTGGAGCATAATGACGGTAAGAGTTGCGAAAACTCTAAGGTTAGATATCCAGATAACTTTGGGCATTTATTTAAATATTTTTTAGAAAAGAGACCGTTTTTTTATTGAAAAACTCCAATTTTTCTATTTCTCATACACAATTCAATTTCACTAAGAATACTTACATCATCAATCGTTGACGGTATTGTAAATTGCTCACCATCAACAAGTTGTCGAATAGTTTTACGTAAAATCTTACCCGAACGAGTTTTAGGCAAACGTTTTACAAGGATTGCATTTCGGAAGAATGCCACTGCACCAATTTGGTCTCGTATCAATTTTATTAATTGCTCTTCAAGAACTTCTTCTGAAATCTCAATCCCATCCTTCAAAACTACTAAACCTAATGGTCGCTGTCCACGTAGCTCATCTGCAATTCCTACTACTGCACATTCCGCAACTGCTTTATGAGACCCTACAATTTCTTCCATTTCGCCCGTTGAAAGTCGATGCCCTGCCACATTTATCACATCATCAACACGGCCCATGATAAATACATAGCCTTCTTCGTCGATGTATCCACCATCGCCTGTTAAATAATAACCCTCAAATTTATTGAGATATGAACTACGGAATCTGTCGTCATCATTCCATAGTGTAGGTAAGC
This sequence comes from Emticicia oligotrophica DSM 17448, assembly GCF_000263195.1. Classification (GTDB taxonomy): domain Bacteria; phylum Bacteroidota; class Bacteroidia; order Cytophagales; family Spirosomataceae; genus Emticicia; species Emticicia oligotrophica. The sequence goes on along the minus strand of NC_018748.1, from coordinate 4,177,238 downwards.
AGCTAGGTGGAAGTGGCAGCTTGATACAAACATAACCTTCTTCATTTGGCCCTAATTTCTGACCATTTTCTCCTAAAATTTGTACATCAAAACCACAAACTGGTTTTGTAGCCGAACCAGCTTTTACAGGAAACTGCTCTACTCCCATCATATTGGCAACAATTCCCCAACCACTTTCGGTTTGCCACCAGTGGTCGATTATTGGCACTTGTGCAATTTGTTGAAGCCATTCTAAAGTTGGTGGGTCGCATCGTTCGCCAGCAACAAAGATAGTCTTTAAGGATGATGTATCGTATTTTTCTTTCAACTTCGCTTCAGAATCCTCTTTTTTAATCGCTCTAAATGCGGTAGGTGCGGTAAAGAAAACTTTTACTTTGTGTTCATCAATGACACGCCAAAAAGTACCAGCATCTGGTGTTTTTATTGGTTTTCCTTCAAAAAAAACTGTGGTACAACCATAAATTAAAGGTGCATAAACAATGTATGAATGTCCTACAACCCAACCCACATCTGAAGCTGCCCAAAAAACATCTTTTGGATTCAAATCATAGATATATTTCATTGAGAAGTTCATTGCAACGGCATGCCCTCCGTTATCTCTAACAATACCTTTAGGCTTTCCTGTTGTTCCTGATGTATAAAGTACATAAAGTGGGTCAGTAGCATCAACAGGAACACAATCAGCCGGTTTTGACTGAGCAACCATTGTAGCAAAATCTATATCTCTTTCTCCTACTAAGTTGGCATGGCACATGGGTCTTTGCAGAACCAAACAATTTTTCGGCTTAAACTCAGCTAAGTGAATTGCTTCATCAAGTAAGGGTTTATAAGGGATAATTTTATCAAACTCAATTCCACAAGAAGCAGAAATAATTACATTGGGCTTGGCATCATCAATTCTGATTGCTAATTCGTGCGGTGCAAAACCACCAAATACTACTGAGTGAACAGCACCTAATCGAGCACAAGCCAACATTGAGAAGGCAGCTTCGGGTACCATAGGCATATAAATTACCACAGTATCTCCTTTTTCTATACCTAAATCTCTCAGTGCTCCAGCAATTTTCGAAACCTCTTCTTTAATTTCGTTATAAGTATATTTTATAATAGAATTAGTTGCTGCAGAATCATATATCAATGCAGTTTGATTTCCTCTTCCTTGCTCAATATGATAGTCAACTGATAAATAACAGGTATTTAACTCACCTCCCGCAAACCAACGATAAAAGCCATTCTTATCTGTTGATAATATTTGAGTTGGCTTTTTAAACCATGCAATTTTATCAGATTGTTCGGCCCAAAAAGCTTCAGGATTCTCGATGCTTTTTTGGTAAAATGAGTCATAATTCATTACTTTATTATAGTTTTGTTGTACAATGTTAATTTAAGAATAATAGAATATCACAGATGGATAATTTCTATTACAGCACTACGCCACCACTCCCGCTGCCATCATATTAATTTTCTTAACTAAATCTCTCGTGGAAAAAGGCTTGGGAATATATAAATCAGCACCAATGCTATATCCTTTCTCAATATCCGCTTCTTTACTTTTCGCACTCAAAAAAACCACCTTTGTATCGGAGGTATCTTTATTGCTTTTGATAAATTTACAAACTTCATACCCATCGACTTTTGGCATCATAATATCGAGTAAAACGATTCTTGGTTTTTCACGATTAATAATATCAAAGGCCTCTTCTCCATCTCTGGCAATAAAAACAATGAATCCTTCCTTTTTCATTAAGAATTCTAATGAAAGCAAGATATTTGGTTCATCATCAACGATAAGTACTTTTATATTTTTTTGGATATTCATGGTCGTATCTTGTTATATAGGGTTCTATGTTTATACTTAGATTATACTAAATTTTAATTTATTGGAATTGAAAATGAAAACTTTGTGCCCTTACCTACTTCGCTTTCTACCCAAATTTTACCATTATGGAGTTCAATAATTCGTTTAGAAATGGCAAGTCCTAAACCGCTACCTTTAGGCTTTTTTATTGTCTGGTCATGTGCCTGATAAAATTTATCAAATATTAATTCTTGATATTCTTTAGCTATTCCAGCTCCATCGTCAATCACATTAAAAAGCAAATTATTCTCTTCATTGTATGCAGTAATTGTAATTAAGCCTTTATTAGCTTCTGTGAATTTTACAGCATTAGAGAGTAAATTCAGTATAACTTGCATCAATCGGTCTCTATCTCCTATAAGTTTGGGCAAATTTTTATCAATAACAGTCTTTATTTTTACCCCTTTTTCCTTGGCTAATTGTTCAATTGAGTCTAATGAATCATTGATGATTTCTTGAAAATTAATTGACTCCTGAACTATTCTGACCTTGCCTGATTCAAATTTTTCTAAATCTAAAACTTGGTTTATCAACCTACTTAATCTATCAGATTCTTTTATTATCGTATTTAAAAAATGCTGTCTTTCTTCATGTTCAATATCTTCATTATCATACAAGATTTCCGATAAAGCTTTAATTGAAGTTAATGGTGTTCGAATCTCATGCGTTACAGTTGCCAAGAAATCATCTTTTAGCTTGTCAGTAAGTTTCAACTGCTCATTTGCTGATTGAAGTTGCTCGGTAAGTAACTTTAGTTCATTCGATTTTTGTTTTAATTCTTTATTTACCGCCATCAACTCTTGTGATTTTTTTAAAATCTCAACAACTTCATTTAAAGATATTTCTTCTTCTTTGGCCACTGAAGAAACCATCATTCTTGCAGAAGCAGTACCAACAATTCCTGATAATAATTTTTCGGCGTAATTTACAAACCTAGCATCTGCATAGCGTGTATCAAGATTTATATTATTTCGTGTAGCAAATACTCTTACAATTCTTTCAGTTCGACCCGCTCCCAAAAAACTTTCCAATAAAGTCTTTATGTCTGAAACTAAAGCCTTTCCTTTCCAAATAACCGAATTTTCAATTCCTTTAGAATACTGAAAAACATCTACAAACAATACTGCCTGATTATGCTCAATAGATGTCTGCTTAGTAAAAAGAGAGCCAAAAACGTAAAGAATTGAATTGATAAATAGTGTCCAAAAAGTCGCATGTGCGATATTATCCATTCCCACCATTCCAAAAAGTTCAAAAGGTTTTAAAAGACTAATCCCAAAAAGGCCCTCTGTCATAATTTGTTCAGAAATAACCCCCGAACTCACAAATGATGGAATAATAAGCGTGAAAAACCATACCACTGTTCCGCCCACCAAACCTGCCATCGCTCCCTTTTGTGTACCTCGCTTCCAAAAAATTCCGCCCAAAACTGAAGGAGCAAATTGAGCAACCACCACAAAGGCGGTCATTCCTATTGAAACAAGAGAATATTTCTCAGTGATGAATTTATAATAGAAATAACCAAGAGAAATGATGAGAGCAATAGCCAAACGCCTAATATATTGAATAAACCTACTAGGATTTTTATTTATAAACTCTTTAAAAGCTGAAACCCCTAAAAATGTTGGCATCAATAAATTATTACTTACCATGACACTTATCGCAATCGTCTCGACTATTATCATTCCAGTTGCCGCCGAAAATCCACCTATATACGTAAGAATTGCCAATAATTCACTTGAAAAATTCAGTGGTATTGATAAAACAAACATATCAGAATTAGCCTTTTCACCAAAAATAATTCCGCCAGCTAAAGTTATAGGTAGCACAAAAATGTTTATCAAAAGCATATATAATGGAAAAAGCCACATTGCTCTGCTTATATATTTTTCATCTACATTTTCAACCACTGCTACCTGAAATTGTCGTGGTAAAAAGATGAAGGCCATTGTTGCTAAAAATGTGTGCCAAAACCACATCGATAGTCCAGTATTTTTTTCAATTATTAAATTATTTTGGGCTGATGGCAAGTTTTTAGCTTTCAAAAAAATATCATCAAAACCATCAAACAACCAATAGGTTACATAAATACCAATTGATAAAAAAGCTATCAGTTTAATAATCGACTCTACTGCAATAGCAGTAACCATCCCTTCATGCTTTTCAGTTGCTTCTACATTACGTGTACCAAACAAAATAGTAAATAGTATTAAAAGTATTACTATGTAAAAAGTATGGTCGGCCCAAAAATTATTATTCACAACATTTTTAGTAAGAATACCGAAGCTATTCGAGATGGCTTTAAGTTGTAAAGCTATATATGGAATACCTGATAATAAGCAAATTACGGTTACCAGCACTCCCAAAGAACGATTTTTGCCATAACGTGATGAAATAAAATCAGCAATACTTGTCAAACGTTGGTTTTTACAAATTCGGATAATTTTTCTTAGTATCGGAAATGCTAAAAACATAACAATCGTGGGCCCAATATAAACCGTTAGAAAATCTAAACCATCAGTTGAAGCCCTTCCGACACTACCATAAAAAGTCCAAGCGGTGCAATAAACTGCCAATGAAAGTGCATAAATGTTAGGATTACTAACAATACTTTTATCGTTCTTAGATTTTTGCTCTGCTCGATAAGCTACCAGAAACAAAAAAGCTAAATAATAAATTGATATGAGACCTAAAATATAGCTATTCATGTTCTGATGTATCTTCAATATTTTTTGATTCAGCTATCCATGCAATTACAATAATTGCAAAAGCCCAAATTGAAAACACATATACATAAACTAATGGAATTCCAAATACAAAAAGCGGTTTATTAAGCAATGATATTATTGGAATGTTTAATAGAAAAACTAACAGAATAGTAATTGCAATGGCTTTTTGTTGCTTCATTTAGGGTGTTCAATTTGTTGCACTAAACTACTACTACTATGGTACTATTCAAAGATTAATTTAGCTATTTTTGCAAAATTAATATAGTTAACTTTGACTAAAAAAAAGAATGTATGCCACTGGGTATTATCCTCAACTGGCATACATTGCTCAATTAAACCCTAAGCCTTACTTATTATGATTAATCTTTGCTATCAAACTCACCCTGAAGTGAATATATACCAAAAGTACCGAGTGCCCCTGCAATCATCGGGCATAAAATAACTGTATAAATTACGGCAGGAATAATATTCTCGCCACCTTTATTCCAGAGTGCAATTGCTTGATTAACGATTAAATAATAGACAGCGAATGCTCCAATTAAAATCCAAACAATGCCTAAAAGTCTTTTTATTGTATTCATTTTTTATAATTTTTTAAAATGCTTTATCAAAAATTAGTCATTTACTTTATTATCCTTACCATCAAGATATATTGCCCCTATTACAAAACAAATACCTGCAATAATAATTGGATACCAAAGACCTTCTAAATAAGGTTGTTCAACGATTTTTGGTAATCCAGCTTCAACAGCATCTGTATTTAATTTAGTAGCATTTGATACTAAAAACGTTGCAATCGCTGGTAATAGTCCACCAAAAATACCATTACCAATGTGGTAAGGCAAAGACATTGAAGTATAACGAATTTTAGTAGGGAACATCTCAACTAAGAATGCTGCAACTGGGCCATAAACCATTGTAACAAACAACATCTGTACGAATATCAACCAAATGAGTGTCCACTTATCGGTATCATTAATAGTTACTGTTTTCTTGATTTCAACAATCGGTTTTCCATCTTTTTCATTTATCTCAACTACCCCATTTTTCAAAGTTTTGGTTTTTACTTCTTTGTAGGTTGTACCATCGGTAAAGGCTTTAGTTACCGTATAAACTGAATCGACTCCACCATTTTTATTCTTTTTATTTTCTTTTAATTCAGCAATTGAAGTGGTTTTTTCAAGAATTTCTGTTTTCTTCTTAATATCGGCAGTATCGTACATTTTTGAGTAAATTGAACGGTACGATAAGATGGCAACCAACATACCCGCTAACATAATCCACTTACGACCAATTCGGTCAGATAACCAACCAAAAACTACAAAGAAAGGTGTTCCTAAACAAAGCCCCCAAATCATGATACTATCTACTTGTTCTTTTGGCACATTCATAATTTTTTCTACAAATGACATTGCGTAAAACTGACCAGTGTACCAAACAACACCTTGTCCCATTGTAACACCTAGAAGTGCCAACAAAACAAACTTAAAATTTAATTTTTTACCAAACGATTCTTTCAATGGATTAGTTGAAGTTTTACCTTCTGCTTTAGCCTTTGAGAAAAGCGGTGACTCATGCATATTTCTACGAATAATATAAGAAACTCCCACCATTACGATTGAGAATAAGAAAGGAATTCTCCAACCAAACTCTTCAAAAGATTCTTTACTCATTGAAATCTTTGTAATAGCAATAACTATTAACGATACTATTAAACCAGCCGTTGCCGTAATTTGAATCCACGAAGTCATGTAACCTCTTTCATTGGTTGGTGAGTGTTCAGCCACATAAGTAGCGGCACCGCCATATTCACCTCCAAGAGCAAGACCTTGTAATAAACGAAGTAACAAAACTAACAAGGGAGCCGCAACACCTATGGTCTCATAGGAAGGAATACAACCGATAATAAAAGTTGCACTACCCATTAATAAGAGTGTAACCATGAATGTATATTTTCTACCAATAAGGTCGCCTAAACGGCCAAAAAATAAGGCTCCAAATGGACGTACTACAAAACCAGCGGCAAAAGTTGCTAGTGTAGAAAGGAAAGATAAAGTTTCACTTCCCGGTCCTGCAGGAAAGAACTTGGTTGAAATAATTGTAGCCAAACTTCCAAAAATGTAGAAGTCATACCACTCAATCATCGTACCTACTGATGATGCTCCAATGATAGAAAACATCGAGCTTTTTTTGTCAGACATAGTGTTAATAAATTAAGAGTTTAAGTAATATTATTAGAGTTGATTATTATAAATAGATTTGCAATTGTGCAATAAATTCTCCTAGATGTTTTTGCTTATTTGTAGCAGTTTCAACTTCAGGACGCAACGAGTATTGCGTAGTAATTTTAGCATGATGCCCATCAATAAGCCAGTTTACTCCTAAATCAAAGTTAGAAACTGGCACTGGTAATGCTTTAAAGTTTTTGTTTGTGTAAGCAACAAATGGCTGAACTCTCATCTTTGGCTTTTCAGTAACTTTAGGCATTAACAAGCCAACTTGCGTGTAAAAAATACTTCCCGTGCCAATCATGGGTTGGGCATTTCCTGCACCAGCCATAACTTTATCCTTTCCAGAGTACTCAGCATTAACCACACCTTCGTTCATGATACCAATATTTCGTATGTAGTTAGGTCCGAAATTATAATTGAAATATCCAGCATAAGCAGTTACAGCAGCATTTTTAGCTTTATCACCAAAAGGCATATCCAAGAATGAGTCAATTGAGAATAATCTAACATCATGGCTTTGTAATGCTCCATTAACTGAAGATTTTGTACCTTTTGGTTGCATGTAAAAACCTGCCCCAATATTAAATACTCGCTTTGTTCCCAAATATGAACCAACTTTGAATGGTAACAAATTTGCTTCAGTATCAAGAAACTGATATTCTACATAAGCTGTTTTTGCCCAACTACTTTTGCCATTGTTATCAACCGCCACTGCTTTAGAAGACTCTGTGACATTTGCTGGGGCTAAACTTGTATTAAAAGGCTTATTTAAACCAAATCGATACTCAAGCTTATTAAGCTTTCCTTTTGCAAAGAATCCATATTGACGAGCAAATTGGTCGGCATTGTCAATTGTTGCCCATGAAAAAATTGGAGAGTCAACTGTTAAAAAATTAAGAGTAGAAGCCATAGTCATTCGAGATAAGCCCATAAAGTAGTGCAAACCAGCTCCTACGCTTAAACTAGAGTTTTTATTTTCTTTGGTTGGCATAATCACATGGTATTCATTCCAAAAATCATGGAAAAATATCTGTGGTTTTTTACCATTTCCATATCCACCTGTTCCTGAAGAACCAGAACCTCCTCCGTTAATAAAGGTTTGATTATTGATTCCGAAATGTGCCAATATCATGTAACGCTTACTAATTTGTGTGTAGGCCAACATACGTAAACGGCGGCCTGAAATATCATAGTTATTTTTTGCTGCCTCGCCACCAATGGTAGTTCCCGGATTTAGTTGTGTTGCTCTAAACCAAGTTTGATTCCAAGTAATAAATCTAATTGACTTAGTTCCTTCTTGATTTACATTTAGTTTAATACCACTTCCGTAGTCGGATGAACCCTGTGCTTGAGTCATTCCGTAACCAAACAGCAATAACGATAAAGTGAATACAATTTTTTTCATAGGTCTTTTATTATGGTTTTGTTGTACGTCCATTTGAACGACACAAAACTTTCAATAAAAGCCTTAATGGGCAAATCTTTGATATAGCTTTGCTAATAATAGATAGAATTTATTGCACTTTAAATTTTCTCGTTGATTAAAATAAAAAATCAATCCAAGCAAATATTTCCAAATTTTATTTCAAAAATACAACAATATTCAAAACAATATAAAACTAATAGAAAACAATACAGTAGGTAAACGAAATAATATTTTAAATACCAAATGAGTAGATTTTAGCAATAAAATATTGTACTATTTTAATATTTTCGAGAAATTTTAACCTATATTTATCAAATACGGAATCATTTTTTAAATCTTTCCCATTTAATGAGCATAAACTTATCTCCTAACTCTGTTACTACCATTCCTGCTCCTTTGAGGTTTTCTCTACTCGCAAAAAACTCGGCTAATTCTTTATGATTCATCACTTTATATGTTGGATGATAAAGCGTCTGTTTGGGAATCTTGACTTGGTATTTTTTTACCCAATTCATTACAGAAACGTGACTAACACCTAATAATCGTTCAATTTCACGATAACTTACCCCTTCAATGTAAAGCTGCAAAGCCTTAATCACATAATAGCTTTCGATACTTTTACCCATTTTTTCTACTGTAAAATTGTATCCACAATCTTTACATTTAAAACGCTGTCTTTCTTTAATGATACCATTTCGTGAGATATTATTTGAATCACATTGGGGGCAGTTTGGGAGGTTCATATTTATCTATATATTTTTAGCAAAGATATATTTTTTTAGCAAATATAGATTATTCCAAGATTATTTTTTATTTTTTTCATAACAAATTTTATAAATCATTGATAATCAAACAACAAGTATTTCATTGAAAATAATGCAATTGAAATACATGATAAACATAAAATAAGTAGCTAGAAGTATCTTCTTTGAGAAAGAACGCAGATTTTTGGTGATAAACAGAGCGTGATTATTATTAAAAATACTACTAAAACAGAATGTTATAATCAAAAAAAGCTATCAAAATTGATAGCTTTTTGGTGTGGAATTCAATAGATTAGATTATTTCATTACTTCACTTAATTCAACAACTGGCAATTCATATCTATAAACTTCTTCAATTGCCGACAAATCATCGGGAAAGATTTCCATAATGGTTTTAATTAACCCACTTTTTAAATCAAGCACCCATCCATGTAAATGTGGATAATCACCATTCGCCCAAGCTTTTTGAACAATTGTCGTTTTAGCTAAATTTCTTACTTGTTCAACTACATTCAATTCTACAAGCCTATCAAATCGAGATTGAAAATCATCAATTTTACTTAACTCATCAATATGTTTTACATTCACATCTTTAATGTGTCTGAGCCACTTATTAATTAAACCATAATCTTTATTATCCATCGAGGCCTTTACACCACCACAGTTGTAGTGTCCAACCACTAGAATATGCTTTACTTTTAAAACCTCAACTGCATATTGTAATACGCTCAACATATTAATATCAGTATGTACCACTAAATTAGCTACATTTCTGTGCACAAAAATATCTCCGGGTTGAGTGCCTGTAACTTGGTCGGCAGGAACACGACTATCAGCACAACCAATCCATAAAAACTCTGGACTTTGATTGGCAGAAAGGTTTTCAAAATAAGACTCATCCAGTCGAAGTTTTTCGGCTGCCCATGCCTTATTTGCTAATAAAAGTTTTTGATATGATTGCATATTTATCTGATTTTAGTTTTTTCCTTGTTTATTCCTTTTAATTGTACATTAATGTTTCTACTGATTACCTCCTTCTGAAACTCTTCAAGCGTTAAGTAAATGTCATGGTCGATAAATGATGCCTTCACACCATCTACGTACACCATATCTCCTTCATCTAATTCTGCCAACTTTTGTTTCAATTCTGATTTATTGAAATAGAAGATATCTTTGTTAAACTGAATTAAGACACTCTTACCATCACGAAGAAATGAAATTGAGCCTTTATAATTAGTATACAATACATATACCATTGCCACAATTAAACCGATACCAATTCCTTTCAATAAATCTGTAAACACAACAGCAATTACTGTAACTACAAAAGGCACAAATTGGTCTTGTCCTTCTTGATAAAGTTGTTTAAAAATAGACGGCTTGGCCAGTTTATAACCAACCATAATTAATACTACTGCTAACGATGCAAGAGGTATTTGATTGAGAAATATTGGAATGGAAACAGTACAAATTAATAATAACAAACCATGAATAATTGTAGATAAATTTGTTTTGCCACCTGACTGAATATTGGCGGAACTCCGTACAATTACCTGGGTAACTGGAATACCACCCAACAAACCTGAAACAATATTGCCAGTACCTTGTGCTATTAGCTCTCGATTAGTGGGAGTAATTCTTGAATCAGGGTCTAGTTTATCAGTAGCTTCAACACTTAATAAGGTTTCCAAACTTGCAATAATTGCTATAACAATGCCCGTTTTCCAAATCAATGGATTAGTAATTGCAGCAAAATTTGGTAATTGAAATAAGTTAGTAAAATCGTCCAAAGAATTGATTACAGGTAGATTAACGAGATGTACGCTCTCTAAATGAAATACTGGTGGAAACGATAATAAACCATTGTTCAAAATAATTCCCACAATAACTGCAAGTAAAGCACCTGGGAATAGACTTAATATTTTATTTTTTTTGATAAAGTCTTGCTCCCACAAAATCATAATACCTAACGAGACAATCCCTATCGTTAATGCACCTTCGTTGAATAGCTCACTAATACGAAATAACTCGGAAAAAGTATTTTGACCATCTTTTTGAATAAAATCTTCATCTCCGATGTAGTCTAAATCTATTCCCATTGCATGAGGAATCTGCTTCAAGATAATTATAATACCAATGGCTGTCAGCATACCTTTGATAACTGAAGAAGGGAAATAATAGCCAATAACTCCTGCCTTCAATAAGCCAAAGATTAACTGAAATACGCCAGCCAAAACTACGGCTGTTAAAAATGATTCATATAATCCTATTTCGGTAATAGCGTTTAAAACGATTACTGTTAGACCGGCGGCTGGGCCACTAACTCCTAATTGTGAGCCACTTATTAAGCCAACTACTATACCTCCTACAATTCCAGCGACAACACCAGAAATGAGCGGAGCACCTGATGCTAACGCAACACCTAAACATAATGGGAGAGCAACTAAAAATACAACTAAACCTGCTGATAAATCAGCATTTAAGTAATTAAAACTTAATTTTCTCATAATCAAACTGAGATTTTTGGGTTAAATTTTAAAGTACAATATGCGAAATACTCGATTCCGAACTTATAACTTTAAGAAATCAATATTTACAAGCAAAATATAAATTTGCAGAGGAGTGTTCTTAAGACTAAAATTTCAATTTAAGACAATAAGATTTGATAAAATGAACTAAAAGTGCACCTAATACGCAGTTTTACACCGACATATTAAAAATTTGAAACAAAATGTACATTTTATCAACGGAGGAAAACTAAAGAAACCTTGGAGGGGGAGAATCAATGATTAGAAAATGGGCAAAAAAGGAAGATTCGTATTTAAAAAAATGCAGAAAATTTGAAGTAATTGGCAGAAAATTGAACTGTAATTGTTGTTCTTGAACAAATAGCTCTTCGATTAAATTGTTTAAATCATCATTGGTCGAATCTTCTGCCTCGCTATTGTCTTCGATATCATTTATTTCGGTAGTAATTTTAGCAAAACTAACATACTCCCTCATAGTCGAATACTCGACTATGAATAAGAAGAATATCAATAGTACCTTTTTTACCATTTATAAATATTTTTTATATCTACTATAATTTTTGCTAATGCAAAAATAGATTAAAAACTTAAACTTACTATAAATGGCTTACAGAATATTAAAAACTTATATTGGTTAAATTCAAAACAAATCAATATTGAAGAACTTCGGTGATTTGTTTTGCTAATAATTCAGATAAAGTTGGAGCCAATGCAACACCCATACCATTCATTCGAACACTGAGCGAGACTTGGTTTGAAAGCATTTTACAAACAGGCGTTTTTGTTTCATCAAATGCCATTATCCCACTCCAACGATAATCAATTTTAGTTTGCTTGAAATTGGGAATAATATTTTTGAATAAAAGTTCTTCTAATTTTTCTTGTATTAAACTCGTGATTCCAAATTCATCTGTATTTTCGAGCGTAAAATTTAGATTTCTTCCACCACCCAATAATACTCGATTTTGGTAGTTTCTAAAATAATAAAAGCCCTTATCAAAGTGAAAAGTACCACTCCAATTCAACCCTTCTATGGGTTCAGTAATCAAGACCTGTCCACGACCAGGGTATAAGTCAATATCGGGTAATAATTGCTTTGTAAAAGCATTGGTTGTAAAACAAAGGTGTTTTGATAAAAAAGTGAGGTTATTTTTGGTTTTTATACATACCTCACCACTATTTTCTTCGAATGAATCTACTTCTACTCCAAAGAAAAATTTAACTTTTAGGTCTTGCAAGCTTTCAATCATTACATTGACAAGTTTGCCACTATGTATTGACCCTTCAACACTATTGGTTATTGCACTTTCAAAACCATAAAATCCAGCATTTCCAATGATATTTTTATCGACATAAAAATGGTTTTCATTGCCTACTATTCTTTTAATAGAATCATTCAGATAATCAATTTTATGAATGGTATCATCAAAAACGCCATCATTAATAAATAATTCAGTTCCACCGCAGGCATCAAACTCAATTTCTGACCCAAAATATTGCTCAATCATTTTTATTCCACGAAATCGTTGTTCAGCTAAAAACATAGCCTCATCAACACCCATTACAGCAATATTTTCCAATAATTCAGTTGGACTTCCAAAACATGAAAAACCTGCATTTTTCGTACTTGCACCAGTTGGTAAAACCCCTCGTTCCAAAATGGCTATTTGAATTTTTGGATTCTGCTTTTTCAAAAAGAAAGCCAACCACAATCCAGAAAAACCTGCACCTACGATGATTACATCATATTTTTTCAAAAAAACATCTTTTTCCCAAAAACTTAGCATAATATTGTGTGATTAACTTATCTTGAACAGAGACAAAATTATCATTTAGATTACATAAAACTGAATGATGAATGATATTTTTTTAGTTTGAAGGCCCAATGATAGAAGCAATGATAGAAGCAAGTAAAATTGCTCAACAGTTTCAAAATACTAATGTTCAGGAGTTTATTTTAAAAAACCCTCTGAAACTTAGTTCTAACACACTTACATTAGTTGCAGACCAGCTACTTGCCCGACAAAAATCAAAAACAAAACTTCCAACATGGTTTGCCAACCCAAAGATACTTTTTCCACCACCATTATCAGTAGAACAGGCATCATCGGAAGTTACAGCAAATTTTAAGGCTTCGGTTTTTAGTCAATTAATTGGCAAAAAGAATGTTGTTGATTTAACTGGAGGGATGGGGGTAGATTCTTGGGCTTTAGCTAAAATTTGCGAGTCTGTTAAATACATTGAACAATCAGAATTACTTTCAGAAATTGCTAAGGTTAACTTTAAATCATTAAACCTTACAAATATTGAAGTCATTAACCAAAATGCTACAACCCTTGATTATTCATTTCTAAAAAATAATAACAATTATTATATTGACCCTCACAGAAGAGATAATTCACAAAATAAGGTTTTTAAAATCGAAGACTGTGAACCAAACCTTCTGACTTTGAAGCCATTTCTTAATAAATATATGGTAAAATTTTCACCTATGCTTGATATTAAGATGGCACTCGAACAGCTCACAAATATTTCTTATGTCTATGTGATTGCCTTCGAAAATGAAGTAAAAGAGTTACTATTTATCAGCAATGGCATTGATTCCAATCCAAATATAGTTTGCGTAAATCTTAGTTTTAAGTCATTGCCCCATATATTTGAATTTGATTATACTTTAGAAGAGCATTGTAAAATAGCATATTCTAATCCGCTGAAATATATCTACGAACCCAATGCTTCAATCTTAAAAGCCGGAGGATTTAAAAGTGTGAGTGAAAAATTTAATTTGCTCAAAATAGCACCAAATAGTCATCTTTATACATCAGATATACTCAATGAGGCTTTTCCGGGTAGAATCTTTTTGTGCGAGTCTATTTGTAAGTTTGATAAAAAAGAAATCCTATCAAAACTACCATCGCCGAAAGCCAATATTAGTACCCGAAATTTCCCCTTGAAACCAGAAGAAATAAAAAAGAAGCTTGGTTTACAAGATGGTGGCGATTATTACTTATTTGCTACCGAAAATTCAGAAAAACAAAAGATTGTTTTGTTGTGTAAGAAAGTTGAACTCTAGTAAGTTTTTTAAATAAATGTTACAAAAAATAAGAACTTGCGTCTGAAAATTATTTATTAAACAATTATTATATATGAGCAGACTATTCATGACTGTTTTAATGCTATTCATGGCATTGACGAACTTCGCCCAAACAATTTTAAGCGGTTCTGAAATTTTTGGAAAAGAACGTAAAGAAGGATTCTATATGACCCTTAGTATTGATAAAAAATACATTGAAAAAGACTGGGCAATTTATATTTCAAAGTATGGTGGCGTTTCACAAAATCGCGAAATATTTAGTATTGCTTCGGCGAATATGTCAGAAATCTCACCTGATCCAATTAATTTGATGAGTAAAGTCATCTCTGAACAAAAATTAAAAACCAAAGTTTTTGCTTCTTTTGATGTTGGGGGTGGACAAATGGTATCAGAGAATTCTATAAATTTCAGTAAAGTAGAAAAATTCTTAAAAGATTTTTATGCTTTTGCCATGCAAAATGAAGACGTTAGATTAGCAGAACGAGATTCAGAGGAAGCCCAAAAAAGCTTAGAGCGAGTTAATAAAACAGGAGATAAAATTTCGAGAGATATTGAGAGAAATAAACGAGAAAAAGAAAAATTGCTTAAAGCAATTGAAGAAAACAGAATAGAACTCGAAAAACTTCTCAATGACCAAATAGCCAATAAACAAGACCAAGAAAATGCCAAAATCTCATTGGAAGAAAAACAAAAAGCAGCAAGTCTTGTAAAAACTAAAAAAAATAATTGAAAAATTTCAACGCCTCTTACAAAGAGGCGTTTTTGTTTATCACCAATATAGAAATATTCCAATAACTTTTATTACTATTATAAGCGATTATTAATATTAACTTTTATCCATTACAATTTTTCATATTTTTGCGAGAACCGCATCAGTACTGCTGTATGTGGTTAAAATACTAAGCCTCAATTATTTATAATCCAAATTGGATTTAATAAGTAAAACTTATGACGGAAATACAAGAACAAATACGCCTAAACCAAAGAAAAGATAACAAAGGTTGGAAAAAGTGGGGACCTTATTTGTCGGAAAGACAATGGGGAACCGTTAGGGAAGATTACAGTGTATACGGCAATGCTTGGGATTACGTTCCGCACGATATGGCACGTTCACGAGCATTCAGATGGGGGGAAGATGGCATTGGAGGTATTTCTGATAATAAACAACACATTTGTTTTGCCCTTGCTTTTTGGAATCATAAAGATAAGATAGTAAAAGAAAGACTATTTGGACTGGCTGGCTCGGAAGGTAATCACGGAGAAGATGTGAAAGAGCTATACTATTACCTCGATAGTACTCCAACACACTCGTATATGAAGATGCTCTATAAGTATCCACAAAATGAGTTTCCGTATCGACAAATAGTAGAAGAAAATCAACGCCGAAATCGTAGTAATCCTGAATTCGAAATTGAACAAACAGGTATTTTTGATAAAGATGAATACTTCGATATTTTCATTGAATATGCAAAAGCCGATGAAAACGATATTTTGATAAAGGTTACAGCTCACAATAGAAATACCAAAGAAGCAATACTCACCATGCTCCCTACCCTATGGTTTAGAAATACATGGAGTTGGGGCTACGAAGCATATAGTAAAGCTCCAATGCTAACAGGTATTTCTAATACGCAGATAGAAGT
Organism: Emticicia oligotrophica DSM 17448; assembly: GCF_000263195.1. Lineage (GTDB taxonomy): Bacteria > Bacteroidota > Bacteroidia > Cytophagales > Spirosomataceae > Emticicia > Emticicia oligotrophica. Next base: position 4,160,965 of record NC_018748.1, on the reverse strand, counting down.
TGGACATCAATTATTGGGCAAGTATAAATTATATGTAGAAGGTGCTGATGAACTCCTATTTTGTGAAAATGAAACAAATATGGAAAGAGTATTCGGACGCCCCAATACTAGCATGTATGTGAAGGATGGAATTAGCAATTATATCCTTACTGGCAAAAGCGAAACAGTCAATCCAAATAAAATTGGAACGAAGGCTTCCGCTCGCTATACCAAAAAAATTGCGGGTGGCGAAAGTTCAACAATTAGATTAAGATTCAGCCAAAACACGCATAATCATAATGCTTTCAATGATTTCGATGAAATTTTCAGTAAAAGAATTATCGAAGCAGACGAGTTTTATGGCCATGTACAAAAAGATGTAAAATCTGAAGAGATGAAAAATATTCAACGTCAGGCCTTTGCAGGCATGATGTGGAATAAACAATTTTACTACTATAATATTAACGAATGGCTCAAAGGCGACCCAAAAATGCCTTTTGAATTTAAAGGTAGGGCCTTTCCAAGAAATAGCACTTGGAAACATGCTTACATGGCAAATATTTTGTCGATGCCCGATAAATGGGAGTATCCTTGGTTTGCCGCTTGGGATTTAGCCTTTCATACGCTTACGCTTGCCCGAATTGACGCCGATTTCGCTAAAAGACAATTAGCCGTAGTATTGAGAGAATATTACATGCACCCTAATGGGCAAATCCCTGCCTATGAATGGAATTTTTCAGATGTAAATCCACCTGTTCATGCATGGGCAACTTGGAAAGTATATGAAATTGATAAGAAGAATAATGGTAAAGGAGATTTAGCATTCTTAGAGAAAATCTTCCATAAACTACTCATTAATTTTACTTGGTGGGTAAATCAAAAAGATGAAGAAGGAAACAACATTTTTGGGGGTGGATTTTTAGGCTTAGATAACATTGGAGTTTTTGATAGAAATGCCCAAATTCCTGGGGTTAAATTAGAGCAGGCAGATGCAACAGGCTGGATGGCCATGTACACGCTCAATATGCTACGAATTGCTTGCGAAATTGCCATGGAGAAGCCTGTTTATCAAGATATGGCATCAAAATTCTTTGAACATTTCTTGCATATTGCTGCAGCTATCAATAAACCAATTAAGGGAAATGACTTGGGGCTTTGGGATGAAGCTGACCAATTTTATTACGACAAACTTCATGCCCCCAACGGTGAAACTATTTTCATGAAGATTCGCTCCTATGTGGGTCTGATTCCTTTATTTGCTGTTGAGGTAATTAATGAAGAAATGCTCTCAAAATTACCAGACTTCAAACGTAGATTAGAGTGGGTTCTAACGAATCGCCCAGATTTAGCAGCACTCATCTCACGCTGGAACGAACCGGGGAAAGGTGAAACCCATTTACTTTCGCTTTTACGCGGGCACCGCATGAAAATGGTTGTAAAAAGAATGTTTGATGAAACAGAGTTTCTTTCAGATTATGGCATTCGTTCTTTATCAAAAGCCCATAATGATGTGCCATATCAGTTTAATCTCCACGGTGAAATAATGACCGTAAAATATACCCCTGCGGAATCAGATTTGAGCATTATGGGTGGAAATTCAAATTGGCGTGGACCAATTTGGTTTCCAATAAATTTCCTGTTGATAGATTCTCTTCTGAAGTTTTATCATTACTATGGTGATGACTTCGAAATTGAATATCCAACTAATTCTGGCAATATTATGTCAATCAAGGATGCGGCTTTGCTTGTTGCAGAAAGATTGGTAAATATTTTTAAAATGAAAGAAGGAAAAAGAGCTAATACTGGAGATTTTTCAAAATTTGACACCGACCCTCACTTTAAAGACCTTCATTTATTCTACGAATATTTTAACGGAGATACGGGTGAAGGATTAGGTGCTTCGCACCAATGCGGTTGGACTGGCCTAGTTGCAGACCTTGTACAATATATTAGTGAATAAAAAATAAGGGTAAACAATGTTTACCCTTATTTCCCACTAGGAACCACTCTATAAAAAATCATATTTTTACCTAATAACTCAATTCCCCAATACCCTCTTACAACCAAAGTATTATTATCTTTTAGTGTAACCACTGAACTATATGTACGTCCGGTATTGGGGTCGTAAATCGTGCCATTTCCCCATATATTATCACCATTAAACATTAAGCCTTCAACAACCTCCATTCCAAGCCAAGGTCTATGTCTTAATTTAGGCTCAGGATTTTCGGTATCTTTAAAATCACTCATATTTGGCGTTTTGGGGTCACACAAGAACCAAATAATTTTCCCAAAATACTTATCTTCTTTTTTATAAATTTCTACTTTTAAATCTTTATTTTCAGAAATCCAAGTACCCAAAATTTCATCTTGTTGTTTATAATCTTGAGCGTTTAGTACTATACCATTTGCTACTATTATCACTACCAGAAATACTTTCTTAAAATAATTATACATAATTTAAACAATTAATAAACATCTCCCAAATTAAAGAAAAAACCCCTTGCTCCTCCTTTACCCAAACCATAGGATACTACAAAATATACTTTTGATTTCTTATTAACTTTTGTTCTTAAACTAGCT